>NZ_JBFAMQ010000004.1:125783-451404 GCF_040674615.1 Glycomyces sp. NPDC049804 | reverse complement strand
TTCCTGGGCCCCTGCGGCTTCCGGTCCGCCCGGATCTCGAAATCCATCGCAATCCCTTGTAGATCAAGGTGTTGCAACGACTCCTAGAACCCAAGGGGTGACGCGGGCCTTCTTGCTCGGGGCCTATTCGGCGTCCTGGGCTTCCTTCTGTTCGGCTTCGGCGATGACGCGCTCGGCGACGGCGCGCATGGACAGGCGGTGGTCCATGGCGGCGCGCTGGATCCAGCGGAACGCGTCGGGTTCGGCCATGCCGTACTGGGTCATGAGGAGGCCCTTGGCGCGGTCGACGAGCTTGCGGACCTCGAGGCGTTCGGTGAGGTTGGCGACCTCTTTCTCGAGGGCGGTCATCTCGGCGAAGCGGGTGAGGGAGAGCTCGATCGCGGGGACGAGGTCGGATTTCTGGAAGGGTTTGACGAGGTAGGCCATGGCCCCGGCGGACTGGGCGCGGCTGATGAGGTCGCGCTGGCTGAAGGCGGTGAGGATCACTACGGGGGCGATGCGGGCGGAGACGATCTTCTCCGCGGCCTGGAGGCCGTCCATGATCGGCATCTGGATGTCGCAGATGACCAGGTCGGGCTGGTGTTCCTGGGCGAGGCGCACGGCGGCTTCGCCGTCGGCGGCCTCGGCCACGACCTCGTAGCCCTCCTCGGTGAGCATCTCGGCCAGGTCGAGGCGAATGAGCCCCTCGTCTTCGGCGATGAGCACGCGCTTGCGCGGCTCCTCGGCGGCCTTGCTCGTCATGCGGGTCCGTACCTTTCATGCGACGAATGGTCGTGGGGCGTGCGTCGTTCCGGGCACACCAGGACGCTAGCTTAGCCGCCGCGCCTCGGGGGCGCACGTTCCTATGCCGAGCGTTTCGGACGTTGGAACCGAAACGTGAGCGGCGCAACGCCCTACGGGCGCTGCGCGGCGGGGGCCGGTGGCCGTCGGCGTTCGGCGCACCGGGTATCATTTGCGGCGGCTCCGGCATCACACCGGCGCCCCGGCCCGGTATTCCAACTGGCAGAGAAGACGGATTCAAAACCCGTACAGTGTGGGTTCGAATCCCACCCGGGCTACATCACTAACCCGCACAGCATCTGATGCTTGTGCGGGTTTTTCGTCCTCTTGGGCTTTCGGCGATTTCCAGAGCGCTGCGGCGGCGCTTGGAGGCGCGAGACGGGTGCTTGCAGCGCAGCTCGCGGCGTCGAGACTCGTCGCCCACTGCTACCCGGAACGCCCGCGGGAGGCGTTGGAGTTGGCCGACGGGTAGGCGGTCAGTGTCGATGTTCCTGATCGGATACGAATCGAGGACGCGGGCATCGGGCTGCCTGCCAGCGCCTGTTCTGTCGATTCGAGTCGGGACCACTCCTTCGCCGATCCCATCGACACCCGCGGGTCAGCCGGCCCGCCGGCGCAATGCGGAGTCCGTGAGCCAGGGGAGGGGCATCGGCGACTGCGGGTCGTAGACGTCGGTGCCCGGCGGGACGATGGCGTCCAGGCGGTCGAGGACGGCGTCGTCGAGCACCAGGTCGACGTGCTGCAAGGTCGCGTGGAGCTGCTCAAGGGTGCGCACGCCGGTGATCACCGAGGTCACCGCGCGATGGGCGAGCGGGAACGCGGTGGCGAGCGCGGGCAGCGGGCGGTCGAGGTCGTCGGCGACCAGGGCCAGCTGCTCGGCGACGGCGAGCTTCCGGGCGACCTGCGGGTTCTCGGGGTCGAACCAGGCCGGGCGCACCCTGGCGCGGGCCGAGTCCGCCGCTCCGGTGCGGTGGCGGCCGGTGAGGAACCCGAACCCCAAGGGGCTCCACGTGAGCACGCCCATGCCCCACCGTTCGGCCACGGGGAGGACGTCGCGTTCGATCCCGCGCGCGAGGAGGCTGTACGGCGGCTGCTCGGTGCGGAACCGCATCAGTCCGCGGGACTCGGCGACCCGGTGGCTCTCGACGAGCTCATGGGCGGGGAACGACGAGCATCCGAAAGCCCGGATCTTCCCTTCGCGCACCAGATCGGTGAGCACGCCGAGCGTCTCCTCCAGGTCGGTGCTCCAATCAGGGCGGTGGACCTGGTAAAGGTCGATCCAGTCCGTTCCCAGCCGCCGCAGGCTCGCGTCCACGGCGTTCAGCAGGTGGCGGCGGGAGTTGCCGCTCTTGTTCAGCCCTTCCTCGAGACCGAAGTGGCCCTTGGTCGCCAGGATCACCGCGTCCCGGCGGCCGCGCAGCGCCTCGCCCACGATGCGCTCGGACTCCCCGGTGCTGTACATGTCGGCGGTGTCGACGAAGTTGATCCCCGCGTCCAGCGCGGTATGGACGATGCTGACGCACTCCTCGCGGTCGCTGTTGCCGACGCTGCCGAACATCATGGTGCCCAAGGCGTACCGCGACACGGTCATGCCCGTGCGCCCGAGCGGTGCGTACTGCATCGATGGCCTCCATCGGGAGTGGTTCCGGATCGCGCCAGCATATGCCCGCAAGCAGATTTGCGCAAATCTGCTTGCTAGACTGGGTCGCATGAGAGACGGTGAGCCCGGCGACGTGCGGCAGATCGACGATGTGCAGGCGCTGGCCTGCCTCGCCCATCCCGACCGGTCCCGCCTCCTCGACGCGCTGACCGTCCACGGGTCTTCGACCACTACGGAACTGGCGCAGGCACTCGGCCTGGCCACCGGCAGCGTCTCCCACCATCTCAAGGTCATGGTCGACGCGGGCCTGGTCGAACCCGCTGCGGCCGAAGGCGACCGCCGGAAGCGCCGCTGGCGGCTGGTGACCCGCGGGCTGCGGTGGCGGCCCGGCACCGACACGGGACGCCCGGCCGCCGAGACCGCCGCGACCGCGGCCGATCTGGTGCTGCTGCAACGCGACACTGAACGGGCCCGGCAGTTCCTCGCCTCTGCCGACCAGCCGTGGAGCGACGCCGCGTTCGCGGCGCATGTCTGGCTGCGGCTCGACCCGGCCGAACTCGAGGAGTTCGGCCGGGAACTGGAGGACCTCCTGCTGCGCTGGCGCCGGCGCGACATCCCCGATGACGGGACCGAGCGGACCGCAGTGCTCGCCTTCGCCCGCGCGTTCCCCGCCGAACCCTGATCCGCCCTGCCGCAACGCAGTCCTCTACAAGGCGGCGGGCGGCATGCCCGCCCCGTCGGCGTCGACTTCCCGACCGAGATGACGACGCGCATCGCCCCGACCACCGAGGACCAGTACAACCTGAGCGCGGACCCCGGCCAGCGCGCGCCGGCCGGCCTGTCCATGGGCTCGGGGCACACCCTCAGCACACTGTGGGCGCACCCCGGCGAGTTCGCCTACATCGGAGCGATGTCGGCCTTCGGGAGCCCGCCCGCGGGCGCCGACGTCGACGCCGTCAACGCCGGCACCGAGCTGATCCGGGTGTACTCCGGCGACCGCCAGGACTTCACCTACGTTCCCGCGCTCAACCTGATCGCGGCGATGGAGAACCGCGGCATCGAGCACGAGTTCGCCCCCATCGTCGCCGGCCCGCACGGCTGGGATGTCTGGCAGCAGTCGCTGATCGACTTCCTGCCGCGCCTGTTCACCAGTTGGCGATGCCGCCCGGGGCCGGCTGGGGCCGGTCCCGGACGGTCGCCATCAAGGAAGTCACCGTCATCTGGGGCCGCGAAAACAGCATTGCCCCGAGCCGCCTCAGCTCAGATCTGCACGCTACCGAGCGATCACTGATCGTAGTATTTCAGATTTTTCCGGATTCGGTTGTTGCCGTGGCGATCTCAAGCGTGTGGTAGTGGGTCGCGCGCATGGACAGCCATCCCGGCCGTCCACGCTCGGCCCGCGAGGAGTCGAAATGCGAACACGGAGAACCGCGGGTACGCTCGCGGCGGCGATCATCGCCGCAAGCGCGATGGCGTCGCCAACTGCGCAGGCGAACCCCCTGAATGCAGCCGCAGACACGGCACCACCGGAAACATTCGAGACAGCGGGCGGCACGGTCGTGCTGCCCACCGGCGACCGAGTGACGGTCCTGCCGAACGGCAACGCCTCGATCGAGCCCGCCGAAGGGCGCGAGGACATCGGGTTCGTCACCCCGCAGGCGTTCGACGGCTCGGACGAGCTCATCGCCGTGCCGTTCGACATGGTCGACGACATCGAGGCGGGCCTTGAGGATCCGCGGCGCTACAACGTGACACGGTTGCTGGGCGCGGGCCAGACCGATGCGGGCGCCGCACCGGCGTCGGCATTGGATGATCGGGCCTACACGGGACTGCTGCCGGACCCGACCGGCGAGAGCGGGACGGTCGCGGACGAGGCCCAGAAATTCAGCGTCATCCTCCGCGACCGCACTGGGGGCGTGCCCGACGACTCCTGGGCGATGTGGGCCACGCGCGACGGCAGCGACTTCGGGGGCTTCGCGATCGACGCCGACGGCGTCGGCAGTGAGGCGTTCATGCCGGGCGACTACATCATCGTCACCCAGTTCCGGCGGGCCCCGACCGACACCGAACGCGGTGAGCTCGTGCTCGGCATCACCCCGGTGACCGTCGGAGACGGTCAAGGGCAGCTGCTCGTCGACGCGACGACGGCGCAGCCGGTCAGCGCCGAAGTGGAGCGCGACGACGCCGTGTACGTCGGCGCGCCGATCTCCTACGGCGCCCTGTCCCGAAAGGACGAGTCCTTCGGCCTCGCCGCCTCAGCGGTCGCCGAAGCCGGATCCGACATCTACCTGATGCCCGAGCCCGATCTGCCGGAGTTCGAACTCAGCCTCATGTACCAGCCGACGTTTCTCAGCCCCGAGGGCAGCGCCGACCCGTACACCTACAACCTCGCGCTCGGCGAACTCGACGGGTTCCCGGCCGACACCGAGTACGCGTTCACCGATGACGAACTGGCGCAGGTGGAGACGCACCTTCACGACCTCGGTGCGGCGGTGAGGGGTCATACCTGCGACTACGGCGACTTCGTGGAACGCCAGACCGGCATCGGCCTCTGCCGACGCGTCCCGGTCGCATTCCCCTCCACCCACACCATGCTGTACACGGCCGAACCGGGGATCTCCTGGGAGCATTCCGCCAAGGGCGGCATCTACGCTGAGGGCACCCAGCGGATCGTGGACGGTTTCGTAGACGATCGGACGGGGGTGGTCTATGAGCCCGGCCGAACCGAGCGCACCGTCGTCAAGGGCCCGTTCTCCGCAGGCGCCCCTGTGGTGGCCCGCAGTGCCGATGAGGCGGGAGGCCACCTGATCGGCGGGTTGCTCTACCCAGGTTTCAGCGTCGGCGGGGAGTCGCTGGCGCAGGTCGGCTTCGACGGCACCATGTCGCTCAGCCGCGATGGCAGACTCGTGTCCGAGACCGAAGGCGTCCAACGATTCGTGATGGACATGCCGGCCGAGCCGGGACGCTACACGCTTGCGGCCGAATCGGTCTTCTCCGGTACCACCAGTGTCTTCGCTGCGGCGTCTTCGCAGTCGTGGAGCTTTGACGTCGGCGAGATGCCCGAGGAGGGCTACGAGTACCTCGACCTGCCGGTCGTCTCTCTCGGCATCGAAGGGGCCGAAGGCGGCTGGGTCGACGGCGACGAGCCGGTCGAGGTCACGCTGCAGGCCATGGCGGGCGCGCCCTATGCGCCGGTGGAGGTCGAGTCGATGACGTTCGAGGTCTCGTACGATGACGGCAGGACCTGGCGGAACGTGGCGATCGAGCGGGACGGCGGGACCGCCGCCGGCGTGCTGTGCCCGCCGCGGCGGGCCGAGTTCGTGTCGGTGCGCATGACCGCGGTCGACACCGCGGGCACCGAGGTCGCCCACACCACGATCCGCTCCTTCGGACTGGCGTAGCGGAACGACGGAGGCCCCCTGCCGGAACCGCAGGGGGCCTTCACACTGTTCGCAACAGGCCCCCGCCAACGACAGCGGCCTGTTCGGTTGATGAAGCGCTGGAAGGGCTCCGCGGCTCCCGCCAACGCTGCCGGTAGCCAGGTGAAAGACGCCCGTCATCGCGCTCCTGGCGCCTTGGCTCCACAAGAACGTCACAGGATGCAGATTCCTCGCGATCTTCATCGCGGCGAGCGTTCTCACCGTCTCCTCAGACTCGGCGATACAGCTGCTGACCACCGCCTGAGTCGACGCCGGCACGCGAGGGAGTAAATCGGTCGACATCAGGTCATAGGTGTACGACTCTGACTGGATGACTTCAAGTGAGATCTGGGACGCCGAGACGGCCCGCAGCTACGACACCCCGGGCGAGGGCATGTTCGCCCCGGAAGTCCTCGGCCCGGCCGTGACCCGGTTGGCGGACCTTGCCGGCGGTGGGCGCGCGCTGGAGTTCGCGATTGGGACCGGCCGGGTGGCGGTGCCGCTGTCCGAGCGCGGGGTGCCAGTGGCAGGAATCGAGTTGTCCCCGGCGATGATCGAGGAGCTCCGGTCCAAAGTCGACGCCTCCGTGATCCCGGTCGTGCAGGGCGACATGGCGACCGCGCGGGCCGACGGGGAGTTCTCATTGGTGTACGTGGTCTACAACTCGATCTCGAACCTGGTCACGCAGGACGAGCAGGTCGAATGCTTCCGCAACGCCGCAGCACACCTCGGTCCCGGCGGTCGATTCGTGGTCGAGCTGGGAGTGCCGGGGATCGCGCGCACGTCGCCGGGCACGAGTGCGGCGGTGTTCGCCGCGAAGCCCGGCTACCTGGGGGTCGACGTCTACGACGAACTGAGCCAGCGCCTCGTCTCGCACCACTTCAGATTCGACGAGAGCCGCCAGGCGCGGCTCGGGCGGAGCTCACAGCGGTACGTCTGGCCGTCCGAACTCGACCTCATGGCGCGTCTGGCCGGCTTCGACCTCGAATCGCGGCACGCCGACTGGGAGGGCGCCGAATTCATCGCCGAGTCCCGCTCGCACGTCTCGGCGTACCGACTCCCGAGTTGAGGTCTCGAAGCCCCTTGCGGATCTGATCGGCCCCGACCGGTTCGTCCTCGCCTACGCTACCGAGACGATCCTGATATGACCCGGGCCAGGTCACTCCCCTGCCGACTTCACCGCGCCGGGCACGCTCGGCCAGGACGCGGCGCGATCGAACTCAGGTGCTTTCTGAGAGCAGGGTCCGGACGTCGCCCTCCAGGTGACCCAAAGCGACGGAGAAGCTGTAGTCCGGATCCGCCCCCGGCTGGTATGCAAAAGCCGACGTAGTGGCGATCACGAACCGGCCCGTGAAGCTCACGCTGTTCGTGTAGAAGTCGCCGTCGAGCTCGATGAGGCTGGCGTGCGCGAGCTGCCAGGTCAAGTCCACAGCCGCATCGATTTCTTGATCCATCGCCGTCGCGGCCTCGGCTGCCTGCTCCGTGGTCGCGAACTCCCAAACCCACAGGACGCCTTCCGCGTCGACCGTGACGCCTTCGACGGCGGCCTGCGCGCCGAAGCGGCAACCCCAATGTTCCAGAGTCCCCTCAACGAATGAGAAGCCCAGCATGCCAGCGCATCCGTCAAATGAGGCGGCCCCACGGTAGATGAGGAGACCGTCCTGACCGCCTTCGTTGACGTTCGTAGCGGTGATCTCCTGTCCTGGTTCGAGATGCCCCCACAGGTCCTCGGCGTCGAATGTCGCCACTTCCGAGAGTGTCGCCTCAGGCGAGGGCGTCGCAGACGTGGTTGCGGCGGGCGGCGTGCTGTCCTCGGTGCCGCTAGCTCCGCTTCCCAATTCCGCAGGTGGCAAGCTCGCGACTTGGATGATGGTGACGACCACTGCCACCACTCCGGCGAGCGACCCGATGACGGTGGCCCAGAAGGTGATGCTGCGGGGATTGTCCGGTCGCGGCGCAGAGGCGTCGATGTGGTCGGCTACACGGGTGTCCGTGTCGCCATCTGCTTCAGGGGGCGTCGATGCTTCGTTTGCAGCGATCAGCTCGGGGTCGTCTGTGGTCATGGCGGTTCCCGGTGTTGCCTGGCAGGGCATGCTCTACCTTGAGGGTGGTGCCATCCGGATGTGAGGTGCCCGCGTTGATGAACCCACGTACGCAACAAGAATCATAGCGAATGCCGGGGCCGCATGCGGTCGCGCTTGAGGGGCGGAGTCCGGCCGGATGGTAGACGTTCGCGCTGATATGAAGTGAACCGTCGGGTCAGCGGCGGAGGTAGCGGGCCACCGCTTCGGTGCGGCTGGCGGTGCCGGTCTTGGCGAGGATGCGCGACATGTGGACCTCGACGGTGCGCTGCGAGATGTTGAGCGCCGTGGCGATCTGACGGTTCGTCCGGCCGCTCGCGGCGGACTCGAGGACTTCGGTCTCCCTGGCGGTCAAGCGCTGGCAGGGGTTCTCGACGTGGGGCCGGATCGCGGTCAGGTGCGCTTGGGCCTGTTCGCTTCGCCATCCGGGCCAGTGCCGCAGGAGTGCGGCGGCCCGTTCGGCGTGGTCGATCGCCGCGCGGATGTCACCGAGCTGTCGGTAGGCCTGCGACGCAAGGCTGTGGGCCGTGCTGCGGCGCGTCGGCGGCAGCGGGAAATTTGTCGTGTCGTCCAGGGCGCGGCGGTCGTCGTGGGCACCGACTTTGCGAGCACCGTCGTCGAGCGCATCGTGGTTGAGTGCACCGCTGTTGAGTGCACCGCTGTTGAGTGCACCGTCGAGCAGTGCGACGACGCCGTTCCAGTCGCCGTTCGCCGCCCGGATCGACATCCACATCAGAGCGGCGGGCGGGCTGCTGCCGGGGCCGGGGACGGTGCCGAGGCTGCGGGCCAGGAATCGCTGCACCGCATCGGCGTCGATGCCGCTTTCGACCGCGAGGAGGGCGACTTCGAGTACGCGCGGGGTGCGGCGGCGGTGGAGGTCGGGCGGGACGGCGTCGCGATAGGCGCGCATGGCGGTCTGGACGTCGGACCGGTCGCCGAAGCGGGCGGCGACCGCCGTCGCCAGCCAGTGCGCGTAGGTGATGACCCAGGCCTGGTCCATGCCGGGGATGAGCGCGAAGGCTTCACGGCGGTAGTGCACGGCGGCGGCGCGGTCGTCGCGTTCGACGGCGAGGAGCCCGGATTTCGCGGCGAGGACCGCGCGTTCGTGCGGATCGGGTTCGTCGGCGGCCCGGGTGCTGAGCAGGTTCCAGGCGCGGTCGAGGTCACCGCTTTCGATGGCGAAGTCGGCGGCGACGCGGTAAATCTTCCCGCCCCAGGCCGCCATGCCGAGATCGCCGACGGCCCGCACGCCCGCTTCGAAGCACTGCCAGGCCTGCGGCCCGGGCAGGCGCGGCATCTCGATCACGAGGAGGTTGTTGACGGCGCGGCAGAGCCAGCGCAGGTCGCCGTCGGCTTCGGCCTCCCGCCAGACCTGACGCAGGGCGTCGGCGGCGCTGTCGGGGTCGCCGAGGCGGTGCACGGCCATCGCGCGGCTGATCGCGGCCGAGCGGCGTTCGGCGGTGAGGCCGTGGTGCGCGAGGAGCGGATCGGCTTCGTCGCAGAGCCCCGGGATGGGGCCGAAGTCCTCGTTTCTGACCAGGGCCATGGCGCGGGCGACGAGGCAGCGGGCGTGTTCGGCGCTGCCGGGCGCGGCGAGGGCGTCGGCCCGGTCGAGGCAGTCCCACTGGTGTGCGATGCGCCCTTGATGCCAGGCGATCTCGGCGAGGCGGAGTCGGGCGGCGCAGCGGACGGCGTTGTCGGAGGCGATCGTGGTCAGGCGTTCCAGGTGCGCTTGGGCGCTGTCGAAGTCGCCGTTGACGAGGGCGGCCTGTCCGGCGGTGTCGAGCAGGTCCGGGTGGTCGGGGGCTGAGCGGAGCGCGGACTCGGCGGTTTCCTGGGCCGATTCGGTGAGCCAGTTGGCGAGTTGCCGTCGCGCGGTGCGGCCGGCCGCGCCGACGGCTTCGTCGATGGCACCGATCGCCAAGGCGTGCATGGCGATCGATGCGTCATCGCCGCGTGCCCGGGCCGACTCGAGCGCGGCGAGGTGGAGCGCCTCGGCCTCGTGGGGCAGGGCGGTGGCGGCGAAGGCCTCGCGGATGAGGGCGTGCGGGAAGCGCACGGTCGCGTGGTCGTGGCACAGGACGCCGGCCGCGACGAGTCTCGGCAGGTGCCGTCTGAAGGGGGCCCCGAGGAGGTCGGTCGCGGTGCCGGTCGCGATTCGTTCGCCGAGCAGGGCGAGGTCCCGGGCGACCTGCCAGACGTCCTGGTCCTCCCCCGCGAGCCGGGCGCGGACGAGCGCGCCGAGGTGGCCGGGGAGCGGGGTGTCGGCCTTCGCGCCGGAGACGGCCAGTTCGGTCACCCAGAACGGGTTGCCGCCGGTGCGCCGGTGGATCGTTCGCGCGGCGGCGCGGGAGATCGGACCGCCGGTGGCGGCGCTGACGAGCGTGAGGGTTTCGGCGCTGGTGAAGGGCCGCAAGGGCAGTCGCGCGCCGATGCTGGAGAGGCGGGCGAGGGTGCGGGCGGCCGCCCGCGGGTGGCGTGCCTCGCCGGGGTCGCGACTGCATGCCAGGAGCATGACGGGCAGGTCCCAGGCGGCGGCGAGTTCGGACCACAGGGCCAGGCTCTCCAGGTCGAGCCAGTGCAGGTCGTCGACGGCGAGCAGGGCCGGCCCGGGGCCGATGATCCGGCGCAGGGCTTGCACCGCGCCGCGCAGGAGCGCGCCGTCGGGCAGCGGTATCGGCGATGCGAGCGGTTCCTGCCGCAGCACCCGCCACAGCCGCTCGTCGACCCCTTCCGGGCGGTCGACCGCAGCGGTGGCGGCGGCGAACCAGTCGTGGGGTGCGGCGCCTTCGGCCCTCGCGGTGCCGACCAGGAGCCTTGGCGGGTCGATCATGCGGACCGCCTCGCGGAGCATGCTGGTCTTGCCGAGGCCCGCCTCGCCGGTGAGCACGGCCGCGACGGGGCCGCCGCCGGTGGCGAGGCGGTCCCATGCGGCGGCGATCCGCGGCAACTCGTCGCCGCGCGCGATGAACGGGGGCATGCGCCAAGGCTAGCCAGGGCCGCGCCGGCGCACGTACGTGAAAGCACGTATGGCGCGGGACGGCGGGGCCCGGGAGGCTGTGCCCATGACCATGACCGGCATTGACCCGCCCGCCGTCGAAGTCCAGGGCCTCACCCGGGTCTTCAACGGCGGCAAAGGGAAGCCCGACCATCGCGCGCTCGACGCGTTCGACCTCAGCGTCAGCGCCGGGGAGGTCCACGGCCTGCTCGGGCCGAACGGCGCGGGCAAGACGACGCTGTGCAAGATCCTCTCGACCGTGCTCCTGCCGACCGGCGGCACCGCCCGCGTCCACGGCCTCGACGTCGTCGCCGACGCCGCACGGGTCCGTCCGCTCCTCGGCATCGTCTTCGGCGGCGAACGGGGCCTGTACACGCGCATGAGCGCGGCCCAGAACCTGAGGTTCTGGGCCGCGCTCTACGGACTCGGGCGCCGTGAAGGCCGCCGACGCGCCGACGCGCTGCTCGAGCGGGTCGGGCTCGGGGACCGGTCCGGGCAGCGGGTCGAGACCTTCTCCCGCGGCATGAAGCAGCGCCTGCACCTCGCGCGAGGGCTCATCGGCGACCCGCGCCTGCTCGTCTTGGACGAGCCGACCGTCGGCATGGACCCGGTCGCCGCGCACGAGTTCCGGGACCTGGTGGAGGAGCTCCGGGCCGAAGGCAGGGCGGTCCTGCTGACCACGCACGACATGGCCGAGGCCGAGGCGCTGTGCGACCGGGTGTCGTTCATCGACGGGGGCCGGCTGCTGCGCTGCGAGGACCCGCGCATGCTCGGCGAGCTCTTGTCACGGCATGAGCGCGTGCACGCCAAAGGGGTCGCCGAGGCGTTGGCGCGGCGGATCGCCGCGCTGCCGGGCGTGGAAAGGGTCAAGCAGACCGGGCCGGGCGAGGTCCTGGTCGAGACCGACCGGGACGGTGCGGCGCTGCCGGTCCTGCGGACCCTGGTGGAAGCCGGAGTCACCGACGTCTCGACCGCCCCGCCGACCCTTGAAGAGGTCTACCTGCATCTCATCGGCGACCGCGGCATGGCGGTGCGGTCGTGACCGCCGCCTTCCCCGCGTTCTGGGCCGCCGCCGGGCTCGAAGCCGGAGAGTTCCGCCGCGATCCCGGCAACCTCCTGACGCTGGCGACCGCGCCCTTCTTCGCCGTGATCCTCCTTTCGGTGACCCAGCACAGCGGACGCGCCGACCTGGCCCCGTTCGCCCTGCTGGCGCCGGCGGTCATGACCTCGGTGGGCATGGCCGTCATGCAGGCCGGCGAGTCGATCTTCCGCGACCGCTCGGCCGGCGTCCTCGAAGCGCTCCTGACCACTCCCGCCCCGCTCGCCGCGGTCCTCCTCGGCCGCATCGCCACCATCACCGCGGTCAGCCTCCTGGGCATCGCCGAATGCTGGCTCGTCGGTGCGCTGGGCTTCGGCGTGGTCGTCGCCGTCGCGCACCCCCTCGCATTCGCGGTCACCCTCGCGGCCACCGCGATCGGCATCGCCGCGACCGGGGTCCTCATGGCCTCGATCTTCGTCGTCGGCCGCAATGTGCGCAGCTTCCAGAACTCGGTGACGTTCCCGCTGTACCTGCTCGGCGGTGCGATGGTCCCCGTCGCGATGCTGCCGTCCGGTGTGGAGGCACTGGCGCGGGTCTTCTTCCTCTCCTGGGCGACCGACCTGCTGCGCGACAGCCTCGCCCCCGCGCCGGTCGAGGACTTCGGCTGGCGCGTGGCGGCAGTGCTGGGCCTGGGCACCGCCACGGCCGCGCTCGGCTTCTGGATCATGCACCGCCTGGTGCGGCGCATCCGCCTCAATGGAACGGTGGGATTCGCGTGAGCGCCATTGCCGTACTGCGCCAGACCATGTGGTCCGGGTGGACCGACCTGCGCACGGTCTACACCCCGACCACCTGGGCCTTCGGATGGATGGTCAGAGTCCTGTGCCAGGTCGTCTTCTACACGACGCTCGGCACGCTGCTGGGCGACGCCGAGCGCACCCGCTACCTCCTGGTGGGCGCGGCCGTCTTCATCGCCGTCAACGAGACCATGATGGCCTCGGCCTCCACCACGTGGGAGCGCATGAGCGGCACGCTCTCGCTCCTCGCGGCCGCCCCTTCGGGCATGGTCCTCGTCCTCGGCGCCCGGAGCTGGTTCTGGGTCCCGTCGGGAACCCTCTCCGCCTCGATCGCGTTCCTGGCCCTCGCCCCGGCCTTCGACCTCGCCCTCGGTTTCGGGCAGGCGTGCGCGGCCGTCGCACTGATCTTCGCGACCGCGCTGACGAACTACGCGGTCGGACTGGCGTGCGGCACCCTGTCGCTCCGCTTCCACAAGGCCCGCAACGTCTTCTCCAACATCACCCTGCTCTTCATGACCGCCTTCGGAGGTGTGATGGTGCCGGCCTCGTACTGGCCGGCGGGCCTGCGGCACCTCATGGAGGCCTTCCCCGCCGTACACGGCCTCGAAGCGATCCGCCTCATGCTCGACGAGGACGCCCCCGCCGCAGTGCTCGCCGAAGCGGGCCTCGCCTGCGCCACGGCGGCGGGCTGGCTGATGCTGGCGGGGCTGTCACTGTGGTGGTTCCAGGCGAACGCCCGGCGAACCGGGTCGATCGACTTCGGCGACTGAACGGTCCCGGACGGGCGCCGGCACGGGCACTCGCTCAGTCGAGCACTTCACCACCTGCGGGTTCGCCGCACCGCGCACCGCGGCTCGACGCGTGCCGCGACACCGATCCGACACGAAGAATTCCTTCATAGATTGCTTGACTCGTGGAGATTCCTGTCACATCCTAGATGGAACCGGTCAGCCGAGGGCTGGATCCCCGAGCGTCACCGATGCTTCTTCGAGCCACCGGTCGGCGTTCCACCCACGATCAGAAGCGCCCGACCTCCTTCCCACCCCCCTTCCACAAGGAGCAGTCATGAGTTGGATCAAATCGAAGCGGCACGCCCTGCTCGCGATCTTCGCGGCGGCCGTGATGGGCGTCGCGACGGCAGTCGCCGCGGCCGCGCCCGCGCAGGCCGCCACCGCCCGCAACGGCGTGTGCGAGTCCGGAGAGTTCTGCCTCTACTACAACAGCGACACCTCCGGCTCGGTGAGCGACTTCGCCGGCTCGATCAGCGACTACGGCTCGAGCTCGGGCTGCTACAAGTTCATCAGCGCGGGCGCGGGACAAGGGCAGTGCGTGAAGAACAACGCCGCCTCGGCCTGGAACCGGACCGGCCGGTACGTCACGGTGTTCTACAACAGCGGCTACAGCGGCCCGATCGACAACTTCAGCCCCGGCGCCGACGCGAACCTCCGCGCCTACCTGAAGAACGAGAACGCCGCCCACCTCATCGGCGTCAGCGGCGACGCCACCGACAACCTCGAATACGCCGTCTACCACTCGTCATCGGCGAACATCACCGCCTACTTCGACGGCTACACCACCACGTCCGGACGCCACGAGGGCGTCGACATCGCCCACACCGTCGGCGCCTCGGTGTACGCGCCGGTCTCCGGCACCGTGGTCCGCATGACCGAGGGCGCCCGGGGCTCCGGCGGCCTCTCCACCCTCGCCGTCTACAACTCGAGCCTCGACAAGACCCTCGTCTACCTGCACCTGGACCCGACCGTCGGCGTCGGCGCCACCATCTCCGTGGGTGAGCGGATCGGCGTCGAGGACTGGCGCGGCGTCAGCTCCTCCGGCGGCGCCCACACGCACATCGAGATGCGCAACGGCCGCCAGACCGCCGCGGCCCCGAGCGTCGGCGACCCCACGCTGAGCAATCCGAACCCGACCGGTTTCTGGACCGCCAGGGGCTACAACATCTGCTGCCAGTTCGGCTAGACCCGTTCTGACGCAGGCGAAAGCCGCGGAGAGCCAACCCCTCCGCGGCTTTCGCCGTGCTCGCGGTCGAACGACGCGGCCCCCGGTCCCTGGCGATCCTTCACCGGATCGTAAGGATTCCCGCGCGCCCGGACGGGCAGGATGGAAGGACTGACACCCCGACGAATGGAGCACTGCGATGAAGCGCACCGTCCTCGCAGCGGCGGCCGCCGCGGCCGTCCTCGCCCTCGGCGCCTGCGGCTCGGAGGCGCCCGACGACCCCGCGGACGAGACCACCGCCTCCCCGGACGCGACCACCGCCGCGCCGGGCGAGCCGACAGGCGGCGCCGAACCGGATGCCGCGGTCCCGGAGCTGCTGGACTTCACCGCCACCGATGTCGACGGCAACGCCTTCGAGGGCGCGTCACTGGCCGGTTCGCCCGCGGTGCTGTGGTTCTGGCAGGACGACTGCCCGATCTGCCAGAGCCAGGGACCCGACGTGGCGGCGCTGATCGAGGACCACGGGGACCGGGTCGCCGTCGTCGGCATCGCCGGGACCGGCCTGTACCGCGCGAGCACCGACGAGCAGCGCCAGGCGTTCGTCGCGGACACGGGCACCGGCGGCGCGACGCACCTGCAGAGCCCCGACGGCGAACTGTGGACCCGTTTCGGCGTGACCTCCCAGAGCACCTATGTGCTTCTGGACTCCTCGGGCGAGATCGTCGACAGCGGCTCGTTCTCGGGCGACGAACTCGACGAGAAGGTCGCCGGACTCAGCTGACGCTCAGCCGCCGAACACCGACCGCACGACCTCCTCCAGGAAGCGCTGCACCGTCCGCGCCCCTTCGACCACCGGGTCGGAGGGGTCGCCGCCGGCCAGGACCCGCATGTCCCACCAGCCGTAGTACGCCACGTAGAGTCCGGCGACGAGCAGCAGTGCGCCGACGACCCGCGTCACCTTCGGGTACTGCCGCTTCATCCAGGTCACCATGCCTTGGCGCGCCAAGGCGATCGCGAGCGAGACCGCGCCGACCACCAGCGCCATGCCGAGCGCGTACGTCAGGAACACCAGGGTCCCGCCGAGCACCGAGGCCGAGCGGAACGTCTGCGCCATGACCGCCAGGAACGGGGCCACGGTGCACGACAGCGACGCGAGCGCGTACAGCAGCCCGAAGACGGTCATCGACCCGAAGGAGCGGCGCACCTCGCGGCCGCCGATGCGCGGCAGGAACGACGGCAGCTCTCGGCCGAGCAGGAGCCACACCCCCACTGCGGCGACCGCCGCGCCCACGCCCACGGTGATCCACGGCAGCACCGCCGCAAGGTTCACCGCGACGAATGAGACGACGAGTCCGAAGGCGCCGAAGACCACCACGAACCCGGTCGTCACCGCCAGCGAGAACAGGCCGGCCCGGGCCAGCGCCCGCCGCCTCGTGACCTCCTCCCCCGCTGCACCGCTGATGAGGAAGCCGGCGTACACCGGCAGCAGCGCGAAGCCGCACGGGTTGACGGCGGCGACCGCGCCGGCGATGAGCGCGAACGCGAGGGGGAGCTCGACCATGGAGAAATTGTCCCGCGCCCGCCGCCCGGACTCCGCGAATCTCCCTTACAGTCCGCTGAACTCTTGCAGGCGTGGCGTCGCTCTTCATCGGCCGCAACGGGTCAGGGCGTCCCCGCACCTGTCGGTGCTGTCGGCCTCGGGGTTGCGGCGCGGCGGTCGGTCGGCAAGCGCTGTAGGGCGGAGGCTAACGTTTGCTGCATGGAGCTTCACGTCGCCAAATCCGGGTCGGACACCGCCGCCGGCACCGCCGAACACCCCCTGCTCAGCATCGGCACGGCTGCGGCGCTGGCGAAGCCGGGGGACACCGTCGTCGTGCATGCGGGCGTGTACCGCGAGTGGGTGAACCCGCCGCGCGGCGGCACCGCCGACGCGCCGATCGTCTACCAGGCCGCACTGGACGCGGACGGCCGATACGAGCCGGTCACGATCTCCGGAGCGGAGGCGGTCACCGACTGGCGCCCCCACGGGGCGGACGTCTGGACGACGGAAGTGCCGAACACCCTGTTCGGGGAAGCCAACCCGTACACCGAACGCATCGGCGGCGACTGGTTCTTCGACCAGGTCAACACCTGGCACACCGGCGAGGTGTACCTCGACGGCAAGTCCATGTACGAGTCGCTGACCCTCGAGGGCGTCGAACGCCCCGAGGCCACCGCGGACTCCTTCGACCGCGCGGGCTCCCTGCTGACGTGGTACTGCGAGGCGGGCGAGGACGCCACGCGGATCTGGGCGAACTTCGGGGGCGCCGACCCGGCCGCGCACGAGATCGAGATCAACGCCCGAAAGTTCGTCTTCTGGCCCGCGGCAACGGGAATCGACTACATCACGGTGCGCGGTTTCACCCTGACCAAGGCCGCCACCCAGTGGGCGCCGCCCACCGCCCTCCAGGAGGGCCTGATCGGCCCGCACTGGTCCAAGGGCTGGGTGATCGAGGACAACACGATCACCGACTCGAAGAACGTCGGCGTCTCCCTGGGCAAGGAGGCCAGCACGGGGCAGAACGAGTGGCTGGCGGGGCCGAAGGGCGCCAAGGGCGGCACGCAGCGCGAACGCGAGGTGATCCAGCGGGCGCTCGCCCTGGGCGGCCCCGACGCCGGGGAACCGCACCCGTGGCACCGGGACCACGTCGGCTCGCACACCGTGCGCCGCAACACGATCCGGGACTGCGAGCAGGCCGGCGTCGTCGGACACCTCGGGGCGGCGTTCTCCCGCATCGAAGACAACCACATCTCCCGCATCCACGTGAAGCGGCAATGGCACGGCGCCGAGGTGGCCGGCATCAAGTTGCACGCCGCCATCGACACCGTGATCAGCGGCAACACCATCCACCACACGCACCGGGCCCTGTGGCTCGACTGGCAGGCCCAAGGCACCCTGGTGCGGCGCAACGTCTTCTACGCGTCCACGGCCGAGGACTTCATGGTCGAGGTCTGCCACGGCCCCTACCTCGTGGACTCGAACCTGTTCCTCTCGCCGTGGGCGGTCAAGGACATGTCCTCCGGCGGCGCCTACGTGCACAACTACATCGCGGGCCGCATCGCGAACTGCACCGAGCACCAGCGGTACACCCCGTACCACCTCCCCCACTCCACGGCCGTCTACGGCGTCTCGAACATCCTCGGCGGCGACAACCGGTTCTACAACAACCTCTTCGTCGGCGACGGCGAGCGCGCCGAACCGCAGGCGGCGCCGACGCTCGCGAGCTTCTGGAACGGCGCGATCGACATCGACGGCGTCCCCGGCCAGGCGACCTTCATACCCACCCCGGTGGGGACCTCGCAGTACGACGCCTACCCGGCGCCGCAGGAGTACCCGCACGAGGACGGCAGCGCGCTCGCTGGGCCGCGCCTCCCCGTATGGGCCGAGGGCAACCTGTACGCGGACGGCGCCGAGCCGTTCCGCGCGGAACCGGGGCCCTTGGTCGTGGACACGCCGCCCGTGCGCGTGGCGATGCACGACGCCGAGGCAGGGAGCGTCCGCGTCGAGGTGGCAGGGGGCGTCGATGCCGTCGCCCCGGTGACGACCGCGCGACTGGGGACGAGCCACCAGGCCGAGATGGGCTACACCAACCCCGACGGGTCCGATCTGGACCTGAGCGCGGACTTCTTCGGCGCCCCGCGGGACCAGGTCGTGCCCGGGCCGTTCGCGGCGTCGGTCCCCGGCGCCCGGATCCTCGCCGCGCCCGCTCCGGCCCGCCGGGGCTGACGCCGGATCTCCACGCCCGGTCCCGCCACAGCGGTGGGAAGATGGTGCGCATGTCGACTCCGCCTGAGACCAGGGACCACCGCATCCACCGGATGACCGGGCGGGACCCCGAAGAGCCGCACCGCACGGCGACTCCGCTCGAGCTGCTCTTCGACCTCACGCTCGTGGTGGCCTTCAGCCAGGCGGGATCGCAGGCGGCGCACCTGCTCGAACTCGGGCACTTCGGCGCGGCGATCGGCGCGTTCTCGTTCTCGGTGTTCGCGATCTGCTGGGCGTGGATCAACTACTCGTGGCTGGCGTCGGCGTTCGACAACGACGACGTGTTCTTCCGAGTCGCGACCATGGTCCAGATGCTCGGCGTGCTCATCCTCGCGCTCGGGCTGCCGCAGATGTTCCACTCGATCGACGAAGGCGTCCACGTCGACAACAGCGTCGTCGTCGCCGGATACGTGGTCATGCGGGTCGCGATGATCGCCCTGTGGCTCCGCATCGCGCGGCACGACGCCTCGCAGCGCCGCAACGCGCTCACCTACGCGCTGCTCATGGCGATCGCGCAGCTCGGCTGGATCACCCAGATCTTCGTGGACCCGCCGCTGGCCGTCACCGCCGGAGTCGTCGTCGTCCTCGCGGTCTTCGAGATGCTCATCCCGATCATCGCCGAGCTGCGGGGCGGGCGCAGCCCCTGGCACCCGCACCACATCGCCGAACGGTACGGACTGCTCGTCATCATCACGCTCGGCGAGGTCGTGCTCGGCACCATCCTCGCCGTCTCGGCGGTCGTCGAAGCGCAGGACTGGTCCGTCGAAGCGGTCCTCGTCGCCTTCGGCGGCACCGCGCTCGCGTTCGGGCTGTGGTGGGTGTACTTCACGATGCCGTCCGCCGAAGTGCTCGCGCGCCACCGCGAACGCGGATTCGTCTGGGGCTACGGGCATCTGGTGATCTTCGGTTCGCTCGCCGCCACCGGTGCCGGCCTCCACGTGGCCGCCACGGTCATCTCGCACGAGGCGCACATCAGCGCGACCGCCGCGATCCTGACGCTCTGCGTCCCCGTCGCGATCTTCCTGACCTCCCTCTTCACGCTGTACTCGCTCCTCATGCGGGAGCTCGACCCGTTCCACCTCCTGCTGTTCGTCGGCTCGGCGATCGCCCTCGCCGCCGCGGTCGCCGCGGTCGCGGCCGGCGCGACCGTGGGCGTCGGCATCGTGATCGCCGCCTGCTCGCCCCTGGTCGTGATCGTCGGCTTCGAGACGATCGGCCACCGCCACCAAGCCGCCGCGCTCGCCAAGACGCTGCGATGACGACGAGTCCGGGGCTCCCGCAGCAGGGAAGCGCTTCCTTGACGTCATACATCTGATGTATATAGACTTGCGTCAATATTAGGAGGTTGGGCCACCTACTCGGAGGAACGACATGGCAGAGCTGCCCCGGAGAAGCCTGATCAAGTTCGGAACGGGGGCGCTGGCCATGCCGTTGCAGTGGGCCGCCCCGCAGGCCGCGTCAGCGGCTCCCGCAGCAGTGCGGGAGGCCGGCGACATGGCACTGTGGTACGACGAGCCCGCCGGGACCGACTGGCTCCGCGCACTGCCCGTCGGCAACGGCCGGCTCGGCGCGATGGTCTTCGGGAACTACACCACCGAACGGCTGCAGCTCAACGAGGACACCCTCTGGGCGGGCGGCCCCCACGACTACAGCAACACGGCCGGAGCGGACGCCCTCCAGCAGATCCGCCAGCTCGTGTTCGCCAACCAATGGGGCCAGGCCCAGAACCTCATCAACCAGACCATGCTCGGCAAGCCGGCGGGACAGCTCGCCTACCAGCCGGTCGGCGACCTCAACCTGACCTTCCCGGGCGTCAGCGGCGCGTCGGGATACGAACGGTGGCTCGACCTCACCACCGCCGCGACGGGCGTCGCCTACACCGCGAACGGCGTCCGGTACCAGCGGGAGGCGATCGCCAGCTTCCCCGACCAGGTGATCGCCGTCCGCCTCACGGCCGGGACCGCGGGCCGCGTCTCCTTCACCGCCTCGTTCCGGACGCCGCAGCGCGCCACGGCCTCCAGTCCCGACAGCCGCACGATCGCGCTGGACGGCAGGTCCGGCGACCACCGCGGCATCCCCGGCTCGGTGCGGTTCCTCGCGCTCGCGAGGGCGGTGGCCCAGGGCGGGACCGTGTCCGGCTCCGGCGGCACCCTGCAGGTGTCCAATGCGGACAGTGTGACGCTCCTGATCTCGATCGGCACGAGCTACGTCGACTACCGGGACGTCAGCGGCGACTACCAGGGCATCGCGTGGGGCCGCATGAACGCCGCGACGGGCACCGCCTATGACACCCTCCGGTCCCGGCACACGGCCGACTACCAGGAGCTGTTCGGGCGCACCACGATCGACCTGGGCCGCACCGCCGCCGCCGACCTCCCCACCGACGACCGCATCGCCCGCCACAACTCGGCCAGCGACCCCCAGTTCTCGGCGCTGCTGTTCCAGTACGGCCGCTACCTCCTGATCTCGTCGTCGCGGCCCGGCAGCCAGCCCGCGAACCTGCAGGGCATCTGGAACGAGTCGATGACCCCCTCCTGGGAGTCCAAGTACACCCTCAACGCCAACCTCCCGATGAACTACTGGCCCGCCGACACGACCAACCTGCCCGAGTGCTTCGAGCCGGTGTTCGACATGATCGACGACCTCGCCGTCACCGGCGCCCGCACCGCCGAAGTCCAGTACGGGGCCGGAGGCTGGGTCGCCCACCACAACACCGACGGCTGGCGCGGGTCCTCAGTGGTCGACGACGCCCGCTGGGGCATGTGGCAGACCGGCGGCGCCTGGCTGGCGACCATGATCTGGGACCACTACCGGTTCACCGGCGACCGGGGCTTCCTCGAGGCGCACTACCCGGCGATGAAGGGCGCGGCGCAGTTCTTCCTGGAGACCCTGGTCGAGGAGCCGAACCTCCACTGGCTGGTGACCAATCCGTCGAACTCGCCGGAGATGCTGCACCACACCGACGCGACGGTCTGCGCCGGGCCCACGATGGACAACCAGATCCTGCGGGACCTGTTCAACGGCTGCGCCCGCGCCTCGGAGGCCCTCGGCGTCGACGCCGACTTCCGCGCGCAGGTCCTTGCCGCTCGCGACCGCCTCGCGCCCATGCGGGTCGGCTCGCGCGGCAACATCATGGAGTACCTGCACGACTGGATCGAGACCGACCCGCAGCACCGTCACATCTCCCACCTCTACGGCCTGCACCCGAGCAACCAGATCACCAAGCGCGGCACGCCGCAGCTCTACACGGCCGCCCGCCGGACCCTCGAGCTGCGCGGCGACGCGGGCACCGGCTGGTCGCTGGCGTGGAAGATCAACTACTGGGCGCGCATGGAGGAGGGCACCCGGGCCCACGACCTGGTCAGGCTGCTCGTGACGCCTGAACGGCTGGCCCCCAACATGTTCGACCTGCACCCGCCGTTCCAGATCGACGGCAACTTCGGGGCGACCTCCGGCATCGCCGAGATGCTGCTGCACAGCCACAACGGCGAACTGCACCTGCTGCCGGCGCTCCCGTCGGCCTGGCCCGGGGGCAGCTGCGCCGGGCTGCGGGGACGCGGCGGCTACACCGTCGGCGCGACCTGGAGCGGCGGCAACCTCAAGGAGGCCACCGTCGAGGCCGACCGCGACGGCACCGTCAAGATCAGGGCCCGCGCGTTCGCGGGCGACTTCGACCTCGTCGACGAGACCGCCGGCGCGCCCGTCACGCCGAGGAAGCCCGAGAGCGACCTCATCGAATTCGACGGCCGCGCCGGGCGCCGGTACCGGATCACCGCGCGCAGCACCGGACCGGTGCAGCCCGGGGTGTTCTACCGGCTGGTCGCGCAGCACTCCGGGAAGGCCGCCGACATCAACGGCGCCTCGACCGCGGCCGGGGCCGCGCTCATCCAATGGACCGCGGGCACCGGCGCCAACCAGCAGTTCGAGTTCATCGCCGCGGGCGGCTACTACAAGGTCCGCGCCCGCCACTCCGGGCTCGTCCTCCAAGTCGCCTCCAACGCCACCGGAGCCGACATCACGCAGCAGCCCGACTCCGGTGCGGCGAGCCAGCAGTGGACCCTCACCGACCACGGCGGCGGCACGATCGGACTCGTCAACCGCGCCTCCGGCCTCGCCATGGACGTCTGGGGCGCCTCGACCGAGAACGCCGCCCGCATCTCCCAGTGGAACGCCACGGGCGCCGCGAACCAGCGCTTCAACCTCCAGCGCGCCTGAACCGCTCGAAGGGCCGCACCGGTCGAGGACCGGTGCGGCCCTGCACGTCAGGCGGGCGGATCCGCGTCGTCGTCGGGTTCGGTCGAGAGCGCGCCGGTCATGGCCGCCACGAGGTCGTCAGTGGACGCCTCCCCTGCCGCGAACCGGGCCGTGCGTCGGCCCAGCCGCATGACCTCGACGCGGTCGGCGACTTCGAGGACCTGCGGCATGTTGTGGCTGACGAGGACCACCGACATCCCGGCGTCCCGGACCCGCGCGACGAGTTCGAGCACCCGCCGGGTCTGGACCACGCCGAGCGCCGCCGTCGGCTCGTCCAGGATGACCACGTCGGTGGCCCACACGACCGCTCTCGCGACCGCGACGCTCTGGCGCTGGCCGCCCGAGAGCAGCCCGGTCGGGGTGGTGACCCGGGGGATCGCGACGCCGAGCTGCTCGAGCGCTTCGGCCGCAGCGCGACGCATCGCCCGCTTGTCGAGCAGGCCGAGCCGCCCCAGCGGGCCGCGGCGCATGATCTCCCTCCCCAGGTACAGGTTGGCGGCGACGCTGAGGTCGTCGGCGACGGCCAGGTCCTGGTAGACCGTCTCCACGCCCTCGCGCCGCGCGTCCACAGGGGAGGCGAACTGCACGGACCGGCCGCTGATCAGGATCTCGCCCGCGTCCGGCTGGTGCACGCCGGAGAGCACCTTGATCAGGGTGCTCTTCCCGGCGCCGTTGTCGCCGATGAGCGCGACCACCTCGCCGCGCCCGACCGTGAGGTTCGCGCCGCGGAGGGCCTCAACATGCCCGAAGCGCTTGACGATCCCGCGGGCCTCCAGGACCGGAGCGTCCGCGCTCACTGGTCGACCGGCGGGTTGTCGCAGCTGGGCTCCAGGACCGCCTGGACCTCGGCGGTGTCGATGTTCTCCGGCGTCACGAAGGTCACGCCGGTGTCGGCCGACGCCATCGGCGTGCCCTCGCGCAGGTGCTCGACCATGTTCGCCACCCCGAGGTAGCCCATGTTGAACGGGTTCTGCACCACCAGCGCGGCGATCCGGCCCTCGCGCAGCGCCGTGATCTCATCCGGGGCGGCGTCCCAGCCGATGATGACGACCTCGCCGGTGCGGCCCGCGGCCTCCACGGCCTGGACGGCGCCGAGGACGCTCGGTTCGTTGGCCGCGAAGATGCCGGCCAGGTCGGGGTTGGCGGTGAGCAGGTCCTCGGTGACGCGGCGGGCCTCGTTGACGTCGCTGTGGCTGGGCTGCTGGCCGACCAGGTCGAGTCCCTCGTGGGCGGCGAGGCCTGCGGTGAAGCCTTCGACCCGTTCGGTGTTGGTCTGCGAGCCGGGCTGGAACTCGATGAGCGCCACGTCGTGGCTGCCTTCGCCGAGCGCTTCGGCGAGCAGGTTCGCGGCCTCGGTCGCGCCGGCGCGGTTGTCCGTGGCGTACAGGGGGACTTCGTCGGGCTGCGGGTCGGTCCCGGAGTCGATCATCGCCACCGGGACGCCGGCGTCGAGCGCGCTCTGGGTGGCGGGGGCCAGCGCGGCGGAGTCGGTGGCGGCGTAGACGATGCCGTCGGCGTCCGTGGTGACGAAGTTCTGGATGAGGTTGACCTGGCCTTCGACGTCGGTCTCGGCGTCCACGCCGTCCCATTCGACGGTGACGTCTCCGGCGGTCTCGGCGGCGCACTCGGCTCCGGCGCGGACGGTGTTCCAGAACTCGTGGCCGACGGCCTTGGGCACGACGGCGATCTCCAGTGGACCGTCGGTGGTCGCGCCGTCGTCGCCGCCGCCGTCGCGGACGTCGACGCAGGCGCTCGCGGCCAGTGCCGCCGCCGCGGCGAGCACGGCCAAACCGAAGCGGGTCTTGGTGTTCCTTGCCATGGTCGCTTCCTTCCGGGTGGTGGCCGCTCAGACGCGGGTCTCGAGGCGTCGGCGGCGGTACTGGTCGAAGTAGACGGCGGCCCAGATGATGAGGCCGACGATGACCTGCTGGTAGTGGATGTTGATGCCGAGCAGCACTGATCCGTTGCGCACCAGGGCGATCAGGAACGCGCCGATGATCGTCCCGGCGATCCGCCCTTGGCCGCCGAAGAGGCTGGCGCCGCCGATGACGGCGGCGGCGATCACGTCGAGTTCGAGGCCGATGCCGTAGTTGGGCTGGCCGGAGCTGACCCGGGAGGCGGCGATCATGCCGCCGAGGCCGACGAGCGATCCGGCCAGCGCGTAGACGGCGATGAGGTTGCGGCGCACGGGGACGCCGGCGCGTCGGGCCGCTTCCAGGTTGGAGCCCATGGCGTACACGTGCTGGCCGAAGCGGGATTCGGAGAGCAGGTATCCGGCGGCGAGGGCCACGACGGCCGTCACGACGACGGCGAAGGGGATGCCGGCGATCACGCCGTTGCCGATGAGCTGGAAGGATTCGGGGAGGCTGTAGACGCCGACCGCGCCGGTGACGATGAAGACGAGGCCGCGGCCGACGGACATCATGCCGAGTGTGGCGATGAACGGCGGGAGCTGCGCGAAGGTGATCAGGACGCCGTTGGCGAGTCCCGCGAGCGTGCCGACGGCGATCGCGACCAGGGCCGCTGTCCAGACCGAGAAGCCCAGGTCGCGGACGACGATGGCGCCCATGACGCCCGCGAGCGCGGCGACCGATCCGACGGACAGGTCGATGCCTTTGGTGATGATGACGATCGTCTGCGCCACGGCGATGATGGCGATGACGGCGGTCTGGGAGCCGATGTTGAACAGGTTGTCCGCTGTGAGGAAGTGCGGGCTGGCGAAGCAGAGGACCGCGAACAGCGCGACGAGGGCGGTGGCCGCGGTGAATTCGGAGACGGCGACCGCGATCCGCTCGCGCAGCCACTCCCCTACTTGGGCGCGCGGTCCGGTCACGACAGCGTCCACCGCTGGTTGGAGCCGCCCGTGCAGCTCCACAGCTGCACCTTGGTGCCGTTCGCGGTCGCCGCGCCCGCCACATCGAGGCACAGCCCCGACGAACTGGTGATCGTGCCGTCCGCGTTGCGGTTCCACTTCTGGTTCGCACCGCCGTGGCAGGTCCAGATGATCGCCGCCGTCCCGTTCGCCGTCCCGCCGCCCGAGGCGTCCAGGCACCGCCGGTTCCCATCGGCGTACACCGTGAGTTCGCCTGCGGCGGTGTACGTCCACTGCTGGTTCGCGCCGTTCCAGCAGTCGTAGATCTGCACCTGCGTGCCGTTCGTCGTCGACTGGTTCGGCACGTCCAGGCACCGGTTCGAAGCCGCCGACCGCAGCGCGCCCGCGGTCGAACCGCCGCCGCTGCCGCCGTCGAGTCCGAGGAAGGCGATGGCGTAGGCGAGCATGCCCGGTTGGGGCAGGGTGTGGCCGGTGCCCGCGATGCTGATGCCTTCGATGGTGGCGTGGGTTCCGGTGGCGCCGTACCGGGTCCGGGTCCAGTTCGTCTGCGGGCGGTCGGTGGTGGCCGGGGTCTGGCTGAGGCGGTGCAGGTTGGTCCACTGCTTGATCGACTCGCCGTAGTTGGGGTAGGCCAGCACGGTGTCCTCGGTGCCGTGCCACAGCTGCATCCGCGGGTAGGGGCCGGCGTAGCCGGGGTGCATGGCGCGGGCGATGTCGCCCCACTGCTGGGCCGTCTTGATGCTGTTGCCGCTGGAGCAGGTCCCGTTCCACAGCGACCCGTCGCTGGTGGCGAAGCACCCGGCGGGCACCCCGGAGAAGGCGGAGGCGGCGGAGAAGACGTCGGGGTACTGGGCGGCCAGGACGTTGGTCATCATGGCGCCCGAGGAGAAGCCGCTGACGACGATGCGGTCGGGGTCCACGTTGTACCGCTGGCGGGTCCAGTCGACCATCGCTTTGATGCCGGTGGAGTCGCTGCCGCCGTCGCGGGTGAGGCCGGCCCGGGTCGAGACGTCGAAGCAGCGGCCCTCGCGGGTGGCTTCGGGGAGGACGATGACGTATCCGTACCGGTCGGCGGCGGTGACGTAGTCGCGCCCGTTGCCGCCGAAGACGGCGCCGGCCGAGCCGCCGCAGTAGTGGACGAGGACGAGCAGTGCCGGTTCGGGCGCCACGTTGTCGGGGACGTAGAGGTACATGCCGAGACCGGTCGGGTTGCTGCCGAAGTCGGTGACGCGGGTCAGCGAGGCCGCTGAGGCGGGGCTGGCCGCCAGGACCACGGCGCTGAGGGCCAACGGCAGCGCCACCAGGGCCGCGACGGCCGCACGGATCAATCGTCGCATCGGGTCGATGCCTCCTCGCGGTATCGGTTCGAACGCGGCCCAAGATATCGAGAAATGCCTGTATATCGATATCTTGGACACGACCTCGCCTTCGGCCACCGAAGCGGCCGAAGGCGACATCGGCTCACAGACAGGCCTCCACAGCGTACTGACATGAGACGTATGACGTCAAGGACGCGGCCGCCGCGCCGCCTCGGGTCAGGCCCGCGGTTTCGGGCCCCTGGCGAGCACGTGGACCAGCAGGACGGCCATGATGGCGACGCCCGCCCACATGGCGTGCCGCCATCCGGCCACGAAGGACTCCTGGGCCGCCCGGACCAGCGCTTCGGCTTGGGGGCCTTCAGTGGCGAGGGCGGTGGCGATGCCCGCGCGGGCCGCGTCGCCGACGGGACCGTCGAGCTCCCCGAGGCGGTCGTCGATCGCGTTCCGGTACCCGGCGGACAGGACCGCGCCGAGGAGCGCGATGCCGAGCGCGGTGCCGAACTCCCGTGTCACGTCGTTCAAAGCGGAGGCGACGCCCTGCCGCTCCGCCGGCAAGGCGAGCGTGATGGCCTCAGTGGACGGTGTCATCGCGAGCCCCATGCCGAGTCCCATCACCAGCATGCCCGGCAGCACCGACAAGTAGCCGCCGTCGACCGATACGAACACCGCCATGGTCGCCAGGCCCCCGGCGCAGAGCGCGACGCCGGCGGCCATCGTCGAGCGCGCGCCGGCACGGGCGGCCGCGCGCGGCGCGAGTGCCGAGGCCGCCATCATCAGCACCATCATCGGCAAGAGCGCCAAGGTGGAGCGAAGCCCGGACCAGCCGAGCACCGACTGGAAGAACGGGAACATGACCACGAAGATCCCGGCCTGCACCCCGAACACCGCCAAGAGCGTGACCGAACCGCTCGCGAGGCCGCGGTCGCGGAACCGCCGCACGTCCAGCAGCGGCGCGCGGTGCCGTCGCTCCCAGAGGACGAACGCGATCGCGCCCGCGACGCCCACCGCGAGGCTCAGCAGCGTCGGCGTCGCGGTCCAGCCGTTCGCCGGCCCTTCATGCAGCATGAGGATGAGCCCGACCGCGGCGACCACCGACGCGAGCGAACCGACGACGTCGAACCGGTGCGGCGAGCGCTCCCGCGAATTCGGCACGAATCGCAGTGCCGCGCCGAGCGCGAGCGCGACGAGCGCGACCGGGAGTGCGAACAGCCACCGCCAGTCCGCCACGTCGACGAGCAGCGCCGAAAGGTACATGCCGAGGATGCCGCCGCCTCCGGCGACGGCCGTCCAGACGCCGATCGCGCGAGAGCGTTCCTGCTGCGGGAACGTCGAAGTGATGACGGCGAGGGTGACCGGCATGATCATCGCCGCGCCGACGCCGCCGGCGATGCGGGCGGCGATCATCGCCTCCGAAGAGGTCGCGAACCCGGCGGCCGCGTTGGCCGCGCCGAAGACGAGCAGGCCCGCGAGCAGGACCGGGCGGCGCCCGAGGCGGTCGCCGAGCGCGCCGAGCGGCAGGAGCAGGGCGGCCAGCGCGATCGTGTAGGCGTTGATGATCCACAGGACGGTGGACTGGGAGGCGCCGAACTGGACGGCGAGGTCCGGCTGGGCGACGTTCAACCCCGTGACCGAGGCGATCACGGCCATGAGCGCGATGCACACGGTGATGAGGATGGCGCGGCGGCGCCGCGGGTCGTCGATGGTGGATTCGGCTGGTGGGACTGCGGTGGAGAGGTCCACGGGCGGTTTCCTTTCAGGTTGCGGCCGGGTGGTGCGGTTCGGGCACGGGTGTGCGGGCACGGACGTGCGCTCTTCGGTGGCCGGGGTCGGTCACTTGCGCACGGCGCGGACGACGACGTCGCGCAGCGGGAGGCTCCGGCCGTGGTGGTCGGTGACGGTGCGCTGCCGTTCCTCGGCGGTGACGATCGTCCAGGCCCGGGTGTCGAGTCGGGCGGTGATGCCGGGCGCGGTCGCCGTGGCCTCGGCGGGGTGGTGTCCGCGGCCGTCCGCGGCGGCGTGGCCGACGATGAGCAGCGTCCCTCCGGGCGCGACCCAGGCCGCGATGCGGGCGTAGAAGTCGAGTTGCGCCATGGCCGGGTGGGCGTAGTGGGTCGTGACCAGGTCGAACAGGCGGACCGGTTCCCAGTCGACGAGGTCGGCGGCGACCCAGTCGATACGGTCGCCGAGGCCGGCTCGGGCGGCTCGCTCCGCGGCCTGTTCGAGGGGCGCGGCGGTGATGTCGACGGCCGTCACCCGCCATCCCCGGGCGGCGAGCCAGATCGCCTCCGTCCCGGTCCCGCAGCCCGCGTCCAGGGCGCGGCCCGGCGCCGTGTCGGCGGTCTCGGCTACCAGGTGCGGGTTCGGGTCCTCGGTCATGGGGAGGGTGCCGCCCCAATGTCGTTCCCAGTAGTGCCGGTCGAATTCGTGGTGCGGTGCGTCGTGCGTCATCGCGGTGGCCTGCCTTTCCAGCGTGTTCGGTGGCAAGGGCAATGGTGGGCGCGCTTTGACGGATGGGCAAGTAATCTTGCCGATCGGCAAATTCTTGGGGATCATGGACGCATGAACGACGGACTTGAACGCACGCTCGACGCGGTCGGGCCCCGCCTGAAGCGCCTCCGGCAGGCCCGCGAGGTCACGCTCACCGATCTCGCCGCCGAGACCGGCATATCGGCGAGCACGCTCTCGCGTCTCGAAGCGGGGCTGCGGCGGCCCACGCTCGAGCAGCTGCTGCCGCTGGCCCGCGCGCACGGCGTCACACTCGACGAACTCGTCGACGCGCCGCCCACCGGTGACCCGCGGGTCAACCTGCGGCCCGTCCACACCAAGGACGGCTCGACCGTGCTGCCGCTGACCCGCCGGCCCGGCGGCATCCAGGCCTACAAGTTCATCCTCCCGGCCGGCTCCGACGACCGCGCCCCGGAACTCCGCAGCCACGAGGGCTTCGACTGGGCCTACGTCCTCAACGGCACTTTGCGCCTCGTCCTCGGGGAACACGACCTCCGCCTCAAGCCCGGCGAGGCCGCGGAGTTCGACACCCGGACGCCCCACTGGTTCGGGGCGACGAGCGCCGGACCCGTCGAATTCCTCAGCCTGGTCGGCAAACAGGGCGAGCGCGCCCACGTCCGAGTGGCCCCGAAACGGTCCTGAATCACCGAGCGCGGAAGCCGTTCAGTCCGGGATGACGAGGTCGACGCCGGCGGTGCTGCCCGCCGTGATCTCGACTTCGGCGGAGTCGTTCTGGGCGCCTTCGAGGATGGTGGCGACCTCGAAGGGGCCGAGCAGGTTCGTCAGCTCGACGGTGCCGTCAGGGCCGGTCACGGGGGCGGACTCCCAGTCGGGGGCGGTGTTCCCGTTGCCGAGGCCGGTGAGTCCAAGCGGGACGTTCGCCCGCGGGGTGCCGTTCGCATCGGTCACCGAGACGATGAGCGTGCCCCACCACTGCTCGGACTCCTCCGCTTCGGCGGGCCCGACGGAGCCGGCGTCGGTCGGCGGTTCCGGAGTGGTCAGTGAAGGCGTGGTGCCGCCGCAGGCGGCGGAGGAGGGGACGAAGGCGAGCACGAGCAGGGCACCGAGGATCTTCATGCGCATACGGTTCAGACGAACGTCGCACCCCGATCGGTTCCCCGATCGTCGCGGGCCTCTCGCCGCGGACCGGCTCGATCAGGCTGTGCCGGTCGGCTCCGCAGTGGCGGCTCACTCCCCTGGTGTGTGGCCCGGGGTGTATTGCTCGGCGTATTCGGCGGTTGCCGGGATGGTCGTGATGACGTCGATCATGACGCCGTCGGGGGCTTCGATGATGAAGTGGCGCTGTCCGAAGTCCTCGGTGCGGAGTGGGAGCAGTTCGGCCAGGCCCGATTCTTTGATGAGGCGGTGGTGTTCGGCGTCGACGTCGTCGACTTCGAAGTTGAGGATGAGGCCGCCGCGCAGCGGCGTGCGGTGGCCCTCGGGGATGGTCGGGTGGTCGGCGTCGAGGAGCGCGAGCTCGTATTGGGGAGCGTCGGGCCGGTGGAGGCTCACGTACCAGTCGGCGGTGAAGGTCGCCTTGAAGCCGAAGTGGCGGGCGTAGAAGTCGTGCGCGGCGGCGACGTCGCGGGTGGCGATCACCGGATAGAAGCCGCTGAGGGTGGCGGTCATGGAAGGCCTCCAGTTTCATAAGTTCGCATACCTCGGGTATGTGAAATTGATGTTAGCATACCCGGGGTATGTGAATGGAGGTCGTCGTGACGAGAGCCGCGCAGCGGGAGGCGACGCGGCTGGCGCTGCTCGCCGAGGGAAGGCGGCGCTTCGCAGTGGACGGGTACCAGGACGTGGTCCTCGCTGAGGTCGCGCAGGCGATCGGCGCGACGAAAGGCGCGGCGTACCACCACTTCGGGAGCAAGCTCGGCCTCTTCAGGGCGGTAGTGGCCGAGGTGCAGGAGGAGCTCGGCGCGCGCGTCGCCGCCGAGGCTGATGCGCAGCGGGGGCCTTGGGAGCAGCTGCGGGCCGGCTGCCGGGCGTTTCTGGCGTCGGGGACCGATCCGGAGGTGCGGCAGATCCTTCTGGAGGACGCCCCGGCGGTCTTGGGCTGGGACGAATGGCGGGCCATGGATGAGGCGTCGTCGGCGCGGCATCTCGCCGATGCCCTTGCGGCCCTGATGTCGGCCGGCGTGATCGCCGCGCAGCCGGTCGAGCCGTTGACACGCCTCCTGTCGGGGGCCATGAACGAGAGCGCACTGTGGATTGCGCGCTCGGGTGATGTGGCTGCGCTCGAGCAGGCGGCCTCGGCGCTCGACTCGCTGCTGCGAGGACTCCGAACGGCTTGAGATTCGGCGTCGGTGCTCGAAAAGCGGCCCGCCTCAACAGAGGCGGGCCGCTTCGGTCAGTTTCGGATGATCGCGGTCACTCGGATTTCGACGCGCATGCCGGGGGCGCCGAGGGCGGCCACGCCCAGCTGGGTCCAGACGGGGGCGTTGTCGCCCATGCGCTTTCGGAACTGCTCGACCATGACGCGGGTGTGGTCGTCGCCGATGGTGTCGGGGGCGGTGGGGATGTGGAACGAGTCCACGGCGACGACGTCGCGCCAGGTGGCGCCGGCGAGGTTGAGGGCGCGTTCGACGTTGTCGAAGGCCCGGACGATCTCGGTTTCGAGGTCGGCGGGGAAGGTGATGTCGTCGTCCCAGCCGCCCTGGCCGGAGATGTGGACGACGTCGCCGACGCGGAGCGCCTGCTTGTAGTGGAGCATGGCTTCGAGCTTGTCGCCGTAGCCGGGAGTGGTGTAGAAGGCCGGAGCGCCCATGGCGGTTCCCCTCAGGTTGACTTCATGCTTGAAGTCAACCGTAGCAGAATTGACTTCAAGCATGAAGTGAAGTGATCCGGTTATCATCCCCCCATGACCGCTGAGACCACCGCCGACGACGGCGAGCAGCAGGTGCGCTGGCTGAACGCCGACGAGAAGGCGGCCTGGACCGGGCTGATCTCGATGGTCCTGCTCCTGCCCGGCCGCCTCGAGGCCCCACTGCAGCAGGGCCACGGCCTCTCGCTGTTCGAGTACATGGTCCTCAGCCAGATCTCCGAGGCCGCCGACCGGCAGCTGCGCATGAGCGAGCTCGCGTTCCTCGCGAGCGGCTCGCTCTCGCGGCTGTCCAACGTCGTCAAGCGCCTCGAGCAGCGCGGCTGGGTCCGGCGCTTCCCGGACCCCACGGACGGCCGCTTCACCATCGCCGCGCTCACCGAGGCGGGCTACGAGCTCGTCGTCGCAGCGGCCCCCGACCACGTCGACGCGGTCCGCAGGTTCGTCATGGACCGGCTCACGAGCACCGACCGGCAGGCGCTGGCCCGGATCGCCGAGAAGCTCCGCATCCGGCCCGAAGACCTCTAGTCTGCGGGCGCGCGCATCGCCTTGCGGGCCAGCGAGTGGGAGCGGGCGGTCAGGAAGATCAGGGCCAGGCCGTTCAGGGCGTGGAAGAGGAACAGGGACTGGCCGAAGAGGGTCCCCGGCACGCTCACGAGCGCCATGCCGTGCTGCAGGAGCACGAGGAACGCGCCGAGCGCGGAGAGCCACGGCAGGCGGGGGCCGATCCGGGCGGCGAGCGCGAGGGGGATCGCGGCGAGGTAGAGGTAGAGCAGGACGTCGCCGTTGACGAAGTGCGGCTCGAACCCGTCGCCGATGCCGCCGCCGTAGCCGACGCCGAAGCCCGCCAGCGCGAACTGGAGCACGAGCAGGGCCAGGAGGAGCAGCAGCCAGATCGGCAGGATCGCGGTGAAGACGCGGTTCATGCGGGCACCTCGCTCCGCCGGGCCGCGCGCAGGGCGCGTTTGGCGTCGACCGCGCGTTTCGCGAGACGGGCGACGATCACTTGGAGGGCGAGGACGCCGAGCCCGTTGAGGGCGTGGAGGGCGATCCCGAGGCCGCCGGCGGGGCCGCTGGTGCCGAAGCCGTATGCGAAGGCGCCCTGCATCAGGACCATGAAGGCGGACAGGGCGGTCAGGGCGACGGCCTTCCAGCCGGGGCGGGCGATGAGGGCGATGACGATCGACAGCATGAGCCAGAGGATGAGCATGCCGCCGTTGCCGGCGTGGGCGATGAAGCGCATGATGCGCTCGTCGCCGGTCGAGACCGCGCCCCAGCCGGCGAGGCCGACTTGGAGCACGAGGAGGACGACGACGAACCGCGTCCATCCCAGGAAGAAGAGTTTCACCGGGGGTGCCCCTCGCGCCGGGCACGACCGGGAACGGCGGGCGGGCTGTCGTGCGTGCTTCGTCTCTGCATGCGGCCGAGTGTGGCGGGGTGCTCGGCGCCGCGGCGTCGGCCGGGAGGAGTCAATCGGGCTACTCCCCCGGAGGTAAGCCCGGCGCGGGCCGTACCTCCCGCGGCGGTGCGGGTCGCCGAGGAGGGTCGGGAGGACCGAGCGGCATTGACAATTCGCAATATTTAGATAGAAGATAGTTTCAACGCTCGATGCAACTAACCTCTCGCGGAAGCCGCCCGCGGGACCTGCGGACTGGTCTTCGAACGTCAGGCAGCGGCACGCCAATTCGAAAGGGGCAGTCCTCGTGGGTGCAACAAAGGGAAGGTACAGAGCCGCGTTCGCGGCCCTGTTCTCGGCAGTGGCGATGGGGGTGTCGGTGACCGGCTGGTCGCCGCCGGCGTCCGCAGACACCATGACGCAGCTCAACGCGTCGCAGATCGTCGCCGACATGGGCGCGGGCTGGAACCTCGGGAACAGCCTGGAGGCCCACAACAACGGCGTCCCCAGTGAGACCGCGTGGAACAACCCGACCGTGACCCAGGCCCTGATCGACAGGGTGCAGGCCGCCGGATTCGACACTATCCGGATCCCGGTCTCCTACCTGAACCACATCGGGCCCGGACCCGACTACACGATCAACGCCGCCTGGCTCAACCGAATCCAGCAGGTCGTCGACTACGCCTACGACCGGGGCCTGTACGTCGCGATCAACATGCACGGCGACGGCTTCAAGACCGCGAGCGGCTCCTGGCTCATCTGCGACGCCGCCGACCAGAACACGATCAAGGCCAAGTACCAGAAGGTCTGGCAGCAGATCGCGAACCGGTTCCGCGACTACGACCAGCACCTCATCCTCGAGTCCATGAACGAGGAGTTCGACGGCCAGTACGGCGCCCCCACCCAGCCGTGCTACTCGAACATCAACGCCTACAACCAGATCTTCGTCGACACCGTGCGCCAGACCGGCGGCAACAACGCCTCGCGCTGGCTCCTCGTGCCCGGCTGGAACACCAACATCGACTACACCACCGGGAACTACGGGTTCGTCATCCCCAGCGACAACCACCGCTCCCCCACGATCCCCAGCAATGAGCGGCGGATCATGATCTCGGTCCACTACTACGACCCGTGGGACTTCGCCGGCACGGAGAACGGCACCATCACCCAGTGGGGCCCGAACGCCACCAACCCGTCCAAGACCTCCACCTGGGGCCAGGAAGACCACATGGACGCGCAGCTCAAGAAGACTTACGACGCGTTCGTCTCGAAGGGCTACCCGGTCGTCGTCGGCGAGTACGGCGCGATCGACAAGTCCTCGCACGACTCGGTGAACAACCAGTCGCGCCAGGACTTCGCGCGCATCATGACCGCCACGGCCAAGAAGTACGGCGCGGTCCCGGTCTACTGGGACAACGGCTGGAACGGCCAGTACGGGTTCGGGCTGTTCAACCGCTCCAACAACACCGTGACCCAGCAGGGCATCATTGACGCCATCATGACCGGGCTCGGCTCAGGCCAGCCGTCCGGCTCCACCGCGATCGTCGGCGCGGCTTCCAACCGCTGCCTCGACATCCCGAACTCGTCCACCGCGAACGGGACCCAGGCGCAGCTGTGGGACTGCAACCAGCAGACCAACCAGGCGTTCACCCGCACCGCCGCGAACGAGCTGAAGGTCAACGGCAAGTGCCTCGAAGCCGCGGGCTGGGGCACCGCCAACGGCACCAAGGCCGCGATCTGGGACTGCCACGGCGGCAACAACCAGAAGTGGAACGTCAACTCGAACGGCACCATCACCAACGTCCACAACGGACTCTGCCTCGACGCCAGCGGCGCCGCCACCGCCAACGGCACCCCGATCATCCTCTGGGCCTGCTCCGGCGCCAACAACCAGCGCTGGACCCTCCGCTAGATCCGACCGCACGGGCTGCGGCCTCCGCGGCCAAGACAGGGGCGACACCGCATCGCGGTGCCGCCCTCCTGCGTTATCGGGCCGCCTTGCAGCGGTTCACTGCGGTTGCCCATTCCCATGCGCGGGTATTGCATAATGCCGGGAACCGAAACCGGAGGTTGCCGTGCATGACGACAGTGCCGTGAGTCCTCAGATCATCGCGTTCGCGGGCCTGCCCGGGACGGGGAAGTCGACGCTGGCGGAGGCGCTCGCGCGGGCCTCGCTGACGCCGGTGTTCGCGGGCGACTGGCTGATGGGGGCGCTCAAGCCGTACCGAGTGTTCGACGGCATGGAGGACGCGACCTACTTCGCGCTCTATGACGGGCTCGTCGAATCGCTGGCCGCCAGGCAGCTCATGCTCGGCCAGTCGGCCATCACCGACAGCGTCATCAACGACGAGACCGCCGAGCGGTGGGGCCGGGCCGCCGCCGAGCACGGCGGCGAGCTGCGCGTCATCGAATGCGTGTGCAGCGACATCGGGCTGCACCGGCGGCGGGTCGAGGGGCGGAAGCGGAACATCCCCAACTGGCATGAGATCGACTGGGCGCATGTGGAGCACATGCGGGAGACCTTCCCTGCGCTGACGGTCGAGCGGCTCACCGTCGACGCCGGCGAACCGGTCGAGGCGAACCTCGCCAGGGTCCGCGACTACCTGGCGGCGCCGAAGCGCGGCAGTCGAGCGGGCGTCTAGGCTGCGGCCCAAGGCCTCGGGAACGACCCCGGCGACAGGCTGCCAGTCGCGCGCCGGACACCGCGCGGGGGCCGCCGAGACGGGTAGGCACGATTCGGGGAGGATGGGGCTTGCGGACGGGATCTATGGTTTTGCCCGTAAGCACCGAACACTTCTCAGACCCTAGGCAGGGAGCGCGCGATGAGCGAATTCGACGGATCGGTCGAGGACGACTACGCCACCGACGATTACGGAACCGACGCCGCCGATGACTACTCCACTGACGACGCTTCGACGTACGCGGACGACTCGTACACCGAGGACGACGTCTACTCGGCGGTGGCGGACACCGACATCGACGGCGACGGCGTGAACGAGTCCGTGTCCTACGACCTCGACGGGGACGGCTACGAGGAGACCATCGAGTCCGACACGAACAACGACGGCTGGATCGACCAGGTCACCACCGACGCGGACGGCGACGGGTACTCCGAGTCGATCCTGGTCGACACCGACGGCGACACGTACATGGACACGTACGGCACGGACACCGACGGCGACGGCTTCGTCAACACCGTCGAGTCCGACACCGACGGCGACGGCCTGCTCGACACGTACGCCGAGGACAACGACAGCGACGGCGCCTACGAGAACGTCCAGAACATCTAGTTCCGAATCTCGAACCGCCGACCGGATCACCGGTCGGCGGTTTTTTCACGCCCCCAGTCGGAAAGAGGCGACCGCCGCCCGCCGCGACGGCCGCCTCCGCGACTAGCGGGCCGCGACGGCCTCCTTGGGCTCGACGTGCGGGTGGCGGCGCTCCAGGGCCGCGCCCTCCACGTCGACGTCCGGCAGCAGGCGGTCCAGCCACTTCGGCAGCCACCACACCTTCTCGCCGAACAGGTGCATCAGCGCCGGGATGATGAGCATCCGCACCAGGAACGCGTCCACCAGGACGCCGAACGCCAGCGCGAACCCGATCGGCCGGATCATCGCCGAGTGCGAGAACACGAAACCGCCGAACACGGCGATCATGATGATCGCGGCGGCCGTCACCACCGAGCGCCCGGCGCGCAGGCCGTGCACGACGGCGAGGCGGGCGGGGACGCCGTGCGCGTAGGCCTCGCGCATGCCCGAGCCGAGGAACAGCATGTAGTCCATGGCGAGTCCGAACAGGATGCCCACCAGCAGGGTGGGCAGGAAGTTCAGGATCGGGCCGGGGCTGTCGACGCCGAAGACGTCGGCGAGCCAGCCCCACTGGTAGATCGCGACGACGCCGCCGAGTGCCGCGAAGTAGCTGAGCACGAACCCGAGGGTGGCGACGACCGGCACGAAGATCGAGCGGAACACCAGGATCAGGATGAGCAGCGAGAGGCCGACGACGACGCCGAGGTAGACCGGGAGGGCGTCCGCGAGCTTGTCGGAGATGTCGATGTTGCCGCTGGCGTTGCCCGCCACGCCGATCGAGTCGACGCCGGCGATCTCGAGGCCGCGCAGGGTGTGCACGAGCGCCTCGGTGGCCTCGCTGGTGGGCCCGGTTTCGGGGAGCACCTGGAAGGCGGCCACAGTGCGGTCGTCGGAGGCGCCGATCGGCGCGACGGCGACGACGCCGTCCTGGTCGGCGAGGGCCTGGGCGATCTGCACCTGCGCGGTCTGCGCCTGGGCCTCGTCGGGGCTGCCGGGGAGGGTGGCGACGACGAGCAGCGGCCCGTTGCTCCCCTCCCCGAAGCGTTCCGCGACGGTGGCGTAGGCCTGGTACTGGGTGGTGTCGTGGGCTTCCGAGGAGCCGTCGGGCAGGTTGAGGCGCATGTCGAGGGCCGGGATGGCGACGACGAGGAGCGCGCCGATGCCGACGACGACCCGCAGGAGCGCGCTCGGGGTGCGCATGGCCTTGACGGCGGGGGCGTGCTCCGCGGCGGTCTCGGGGACCGGGTGCTCGGCGGCGATCGCGGCGCGTTCCTTGCGGCGCAGGATCTTCATGCCCGCCAAGGAGAGCAGGGCCGGAATGAAAGTGACGGCGACGAGGACGGCGACGGCGATGCACAGCGCCCCGACCGAGCCCATGAGGCCGAGGAACGGGATGCCCGTGACGTTGAGGGCCGCGAGTGCGATGAGGACGGTGGCGCCGGCGAAGACGACCGCGTTGCCGGAGGTGCCGGTGGCGAGGGCGATCGACTCGTCGAGGTCGTAGCCCTCCTTGAGCTGGCGGCGGTGGCGGTTGACGATGAACAGCGAGTAGTCGATGCCGACCGCGAGGCCGAGCATGAGCCCCAGGACCGGGGTCACCGAGGCCATGTCGATGACGCCGGAGAGGGACATGGTGGTCATGGCGCCCACGCCGACGCCGACGAGGGCGGTGAGCAGCGGGAGGCTCGCGCCGATGAGGGTGCCGAGCATGATGATGAGCGCGACGGCGGCGACGACGAGGCCGACGATCTCGCCGACGCCGAAGACGCTGGGCACGGACTCGAGCATGTCGGAGGAGAAGTCGATCTCCACGCCGGCGACGGGGTCGCTGTTGTCGGTCGCGCCGCCGAACAGGTCGGTGACGGCGGCCTTGGTCTCGGGGGCGACCTCCATCTGCGGTTCGTCGAAGGCGACGGTGACGACGGCGGCGGAGCCGTCCTCGGCGACCATGCGGATGCCTTGCGCGAGTTCGAGGAGCGTGGCACCCTGCTCGAGCGCGGCGGACTGGGCGTCGAGTTCGGCGAGGCCCGCGTCGATCTGGGCCTGCTGGGCGTCAAGCTCGGCGGGGTCGGCGCCCTGCTGGCGGGCGAGGTCGATCCCGACCTGCGCGGCCTCGAGTTCGCCTCGGGCCGTTTCGATCTGGCTGCGGCCATCGGCGACGGCCCGCGTCTGCGCGTCGCGTTCGGCTTCGGTCGCGAACGGGTCGGTGGCGCCGGCGACGCCGTCGACGTCGGCGGCCTGGGCGACGAGGTCGCTGATCTGCGACTGCTGCTCGGCGGTGAAGGGCGCGCCGTCCTCGGTGCTGAGGACGATGCTGCCGGTGCCGCCCGCGGCGGCCGGGATGGCGTCCTTGAGCTGCTCGGTGACGGCCTCGGTGGGCGTGTCCGGGATGGAGAACGCGCTGGTGAGGGTGCCGCCGAAGAGGACGAAGGCGCCCGCGGCGGCGGCCAGCAGGAGCGCCCAGGCGGCGATGACGGTTTTCGCGCGGCGGGCGCACCAGCGGCCCGTGCGGTAGAGGAATTCAGCCATGCCGGCCTTTCTTTCGGATCGGGTTTCCTAGTCGGTGGGTTCGCGGAGCACCTCGACGAGCTCGGCGAGGAGGTCGTTCCAGGTGCGGCGGGAGGCGGGGGTGTCGGTGCCGCCGGTGGCGGCGGCCCAGTGCTCGACGAGGCCGAGGAGGCCGCCGCTGAAGGCCGCGACGAGGAACGCGGCCTGGCGTTCGGGGACGCGCGGATGGCGGCGGGTGATGACCGCGGAGATCTGGGCGGTGAAGAGGGCGATGGCGCGCTGCATGAGGACGGCGCCGCGCTCGGAGGGGGCCTGCTCCATGCCGCCGAGGACCTCGATGAGGTAGGCGACGGTGGGGACGAGGTGGTCGGCGGAGCCGGCGGCGGCGAGGTCGCCGAGGACGGTCGCGCTCTCGCCCGGGCGGGCCGCGGCTTCGGCCTCCATGGCGTCGACGATGTCGACGAGCATGCGCCCGGCGGCGGCGGTGACGACCGCTTCGAGGGAGTCGAAGTGGTTGAAGACGGTGCGGCGGGAGACGTCGGCGGCGGCGGCGAGCTCGTCGACGGAGAAGCCGGTGGAGCGGCGCTCGCGCATGAGGCGATCGGCGGCGTCGAGGATCGCCTTGCGGCTCTTGGCCTTCAGCGCGGCGCGGCGGTCGAAGGCCGCGGGAGTCCCTGGCATGGTGATTACACTAAGTGCAACGACGCACTGAGTGCAAATTGCGGATCGGTGGTTCCGACCACACCGGCGGTTCGAACATGAGCGGCCCTTCCGGGGCGGGTTCGCGTCGCTTCGGTGCGTTAATGTGGAGCGCGACACATGGGGGCGATTCGGCTTTTCAAGAGCAGGAGAGACGGTTGCGCGCTGGGCAGGTGGTCGGCGATCGGTACAGGTTGGAAGAGCGGCTCGGCTCGGGCAGTCAAGGTCAGGTGTGGCGTGCGGCCGACCTGCGGCTGCGCGAGCGGTCGGTGGCGCTGAAACGGGCCTTGAGCGGCGGCGACGCGGCCGCCGCGGCGAAGGTCCGGCGCGAGGCCGAGGTCCTCGCGAGCGTGAACCACCCCAACGTCGTCACGGTCTACGACGCCGTCGAGGAGGACGGCGACTGGTGGATCGTCATGGAGTACGTCGACGGCCGCACCCTCGCGGACGCCGGGACCGTCCCCGCCGAGGAGGCCGCCCGGTACGGCGCGCAGCTGGCCGGGGGCCTGGAGGCCGTGCACGCCAAGGGGATCCTCCACCGCGACATCAAGCCCGCGAACGTCATGGTCACCGGGCAGGGCCACGCGAAGCTCGCCGACTTCGGGATCGCCCGGCAGGTCCACGCCGAGCCGACCCTGACCGGGACCGGCGCGGTCACCGGCACCCCCGGGTACGTCGCCCCCGAGGTGGTGCGCGGCGGCAAGTTCACCCCCGCCGCCGACGTGTTCTCCCTGGGCGCCACCATCTTCCACCTCGTCGAGGGCACCTCGCCGTTCGGCGAGGGCAACGCCCACTCGCTGCTGTGGCGGACCGCGCAGGGCGACCGGGTCGAACCCAAGCGGGCCGGGGCGCTCGCGCCCCTGCTCGACCGGCTCCTCGAGACCGACCCGAAGCGGCGCGCCAAGATCGCCGAAGCGCGCGTCGAACTCGGCCGCATCGGCGGCGAGGCCGTCGCCGGGGCCGGACGCCGGGCGCGCCTGCGCCGGCCCTGGATCTGGTCCGGCGCCGCCGCCGCGGCGCTCGTCCTGCTCGCCGCCGCCGTCTGGAGCGTCCTGCCCGAGGGCGAAGACGAAGGGCCGCAAGGCGAAGCCGCCGAACTCGACCCCTGGGACTTCATCGGCGACCCGGCCACCGCCGATCCGTGCGCCCTCTTCGACGAGGAGGCCCTGAGCGTTTACGGCCCCACCGAGATCGACGCCGACGACGGCTCGTTCGAAAGCTGCGACCTGCGCATCGAGAACGACACCGGCGGCGTCGACCTCAACCTCTACATCTACGCGACCAACGGCAAGGCCCACCAGGACGGCGAGACCACGATGCACGGCGAGTTCGGCGTCATCAGCGACGAGGGCGCCCACGACGCGTGCAAGAGGACGCTCGTCTTCCCCGACGGCGAGCACTTCGCCGAGATGCTGGCCGAGCAGGACCCCGGTGAGGACACCGACATCTGCCCCATCATCGACACGGCCGTGAACGCGGCGGCCCGCAAGCTCACCGAGGGCGGCCCGCTCGCGCGGCGCGAACATGAGGAGGACCCCGAGTCCCTGTTCTACCTCGACGCCTGCGACCTCCTCGACGACGAAGCGCTCGAGCGCTTCCCCGGGGTCGCCGCCGACGACCCCCTCAAAGGCTTCGGCGGCTGGACCTGCTGGTGGGTCAGCACCACCAGCGACACCGACGTGCGCGTGCTGTTCGACCGCGACGACCCGCCGGAGGCCGACGACGGCGAACGCCTCACCCTCGACGGCCGCGTCGCCTACAACGAAGGGGACCACTGGGGCGAGGACGAGTCGTGTCTCGTCAGCGTCATCTACCGCCAGTTCACCAGCGCCGGCCCCGACCGTGAGATCACCGCCGAATACGTCCGGATCTGGGTGATCGGCAACGAGGACGACGAGGTCGAGGACCTGTGCGACCTGGCCGTCGCCATGGCCGGGCCCGCCGCCGAGGCCCTGCCGGACCAGTAAGGGCCGCTTCGGGTTCCGTGCCTCGTCCGTGGTGTTCGACGCGGCTCGGGACCTGTCCCGAGCGGACGTGCCAGGCTGGACCGAGAAAGGAGCCCGCCATGTCCGACATCCCCCAGGTCGAAGGGGTCGAACCGCTGCCGGCGAACCATGCCAGCCTCGCGTTCGGCGTGCCCGAGTCCGAACCGGGCACCATCTACGCGCTCTCCGTCTCCGGCGGGGTCCGGTTCCGGCCCAAGGAGGAGCGTGTCGTCCTGTTCGGGCGCAACCGACCCGACGTGCACGTGTGCGTGGGCGAGGACGACCGCCGGGTCAGCCGCAGCCACGGCCGCCTGGCCCGCCGCGGCGACCACTGGTGGCTCGCCAACACCGGCCACCTGCCGCTCCAGCTGCCGGGTGCGCGCATGCTCTTCCCCGAGGACGACGCCTACCCGCTCGAGACCGGGTACACGCCGGTGTTCATCAGCGGCACCTCGCGGCGGCGGCACCTCGTGGAGCTGTACGTGGCGGGCGTCGACGGGCGCCTGCCGACGCCCGCGCCCGAGGCGTCCACACTGAAGGACCGGCCCTGGAAGCTCGACGCCGACGAGCGGCTCGCGCTCGTGTGCCTCGCCCAGCGGTACCTCCTCCACGACGCCTACCCGCAGCCGGTGTCGTGGAAGCAGGTCGCGGCCGAACTCGCCGAGCTGCGTCCCGGCGGCGGCTGGCGGCCCAAGAAGGCCGAGCACCTCGTCGCCGGGGTCCGCAAGCGCCTCTCCGCCGCCGGTGTCCCCGGCCTCACCCGCGAAGAGGTCGGTGAGCCGGTGGGCAACATGCTCAACCACAACCTCGTCGGCGAGCTCCTGCGCACCCGCACCCTCGTCCCGCCCGACCTGCTCGTCCTCGGCGAGAACTGAACTCCGAGACGCGACCGGGCCGCGTCGGGGACAATCGGTCCATGCTCATCGCCGTCCAGATCCTCGCCGCCCTCGCCGGGCTCGTGCACGTCTACATCTGGGTCATGGAGTCCCTGCGCTTCACCGACCCCACCGTGCACCGCGGCGTGTTCCGCACCCCCACCGAACACGTCGAGACCGTCCGCTCCTGGGCCTACAACCAGGGCTGGTACAACCTGTTCCTCGCCGTCGGGGCCCTCGTCGGCGTCGCCGTCGTGCGCGCCGAGCACACGGTCGGCATGACCCTGATCTGGTTCGCGTGCGGCTCCATGCTCGGCGCCGCGCTCGTGCTCGTGCTCAAGGACCGGTCGATGGCCTCGGCCGCGCTCAAGCAGGGCCTGCTCCCGGCCCTGGCGCTCGCATTCGCGTTGACCCAGTTCTAGGCCGACGCGGTAGTCTGGCCTGCCCTCAGCACGAACGGAGACCGAAGTGGACGACAAACGGATGGTGAAGGTCTCGAAGTACCTCTCCCGCCATCTGCGCCATGACCCCGGCCGGATCGGCATCGAACTCGACGAGCACGGCTGGGTCGAGGTCGACGTGCTGCTCAAGGCCCTCGCCGACCGGAACTTCCAGGTCACGCGCGAGGAGCTCGAAGAAGTCGTGGCCCGCAACGACAAGCAGCGGTTCGCCTTGCGGGAGGGGAGGATCCGCGCCAACCAGGGCCACACCGTGGACGTGGACCTCGACCTCACCCCGGTCGTGCCCCCGCCGGTGCTCTACCACGGCACCGCGGGCGGCTTCGTCGCCACGATCCGCGACGAGGGCCTCAAGCCGATGGACCGGCACCACGTGCACCTCTCCCCCGACCGGGAGACGGCCGTCAAGGTGGGCTCGCGCCGCGGCAAGCCCGTCGTCCTCGCGATCGACGCCCACCGCATGGTCGGCGAGGGGCACACGTTCTACAAGTCCGAGAACGGCGTCTGGCTCACCGAGTACGTCCCGGCCTGGGCCATCATGTTCCCGGGATGAGCGCGAACGCCCGGGGCCGCCGTCCGCAATGGACGGCGGCCCCGGGCGTTGCTCCCGACCTAGCCGACGGCGACGGGCGCCTGCTCGGCCTGGGCCTCGGCGCCCTTGCGGGCCTTGATGACCGTGACCGCGATGAGCAGGGCCGCCGCCGCGAGGCCCGCCGCGACCCAGTAGCCGAGGCGGAACCCGGCCGTCAGCGCTTCGGGCTGCACTGTGCCGGCCTCGAGAAGGTTCCCGGTGCGGGCCGAGACGGCGGTGCTGATCACCGCGAGGCCGACTGCGCCGCCGACCTGCTGCGCCGTGTTGAACAGGCCCGACGTGACACCGGCGTCCTCGGGCTTCGAGTCGGCCATGCCGAGCGTCATCAGGGCGGGCATCGCCAGGCCGAAGCCCAGCGGCGCGGTCACCATGCCCGGCAGCACGTCCACCAGGTAGTTCCCGTCGGCCCGCATCTGGGCGAAGAGGACGAAGCCCGCGACCATGAGCGTCAGGCCGGTCAGCACCAGCGGACGGGCGCCGAAGCGGGTGAGCAGCCGCGGCGCCAGCGCCATCGAGACGACCGCGATCACGATCGGGGCGGGCAGGAACGCCAGGCCCGCGGCCAGCGGCGCGAACTCGAGGACCTGCTGCAGGTACAGGACGGTGAAGAACATGAACCCGAAGGCCGAGCCGACCATGAGCGCCTGCGAGAGGTTCGCGCCGGCGACGTTGCGGGAGAACAGGATGCGGAGCGGGACCAGCGGGGCGGCGGCCTTCGCCTGGCGGACGAAGAACCCGGCGAGGAGTGCGACCGCGAGGGCGCCGAAGCCGAGGGTGCGGGCCGAGGTGAGGCCGTAGCGCTCGGTCTCGATGAGGGTGTAGACCCCGAGCATGAGGCCGGCGGTGACGAGGGCCGCGCCGATGATGTCGGCTCCGGCCTTGATGCCGATGCCGCGGTCGGTGGGCAGGAGCTTCCAGGCCATGGCGGCGACGATGAGTCCGATGGGCAGGTTCACGTAGAACACCGATTCCCAGCCGAGCGTCTCGGTGAGCACGCCGCCGATGACGCTGCCGGCGGCGCCGCCGCTGGCGGAGGCGAAACCGTAGACGCCGATGGCCTTCACCTGGTGCTGCGGTTCGGGAAAGATCGTGACGATCATGCCCAGCAGCCCGGCGGCGGTGATGGCGCCGCCGATGCCCTGCACGAAGCGGGCGCCGAGCAGGAAGCCCTGCGAGTCGGCCAGCGCCGCCGCGACGGAGGCGAGGGTGAACAGGGCCAGGCCGGTGAGGAACACCTGCTTGCGGCTCACGAGGTCGCCGAGGCGGCCGGCGAGGAGCAGCAGGCCGCCGAAGGGGATCACATAGGCGTTGACGGTCCACACGAGGTTCGCCTGGCTGAACGCGAGGTCGTCGCGGATGGCCGGGAGGGCGATGCTGACGATGTTCTGGTCGAGCACGATCATGAACTGGGCGGCCACGAGGGCGACCACGGCGAGCCAGCGGGTGCGAAGGCTCTGGGCTGCAATGGGTGACATCGGAAGCTCCTTCTGGGGGGCGGTTTCGGTAGCACATGGGGAACGTTTTGTTCCTGGGGTAATCATGTGTTCCAATGGAGCGATCCGTAAGAAGGCACTTTCATGTGCCAGGGGGTACAGGAATGTTCCTGTCCAGGTCGACCGGCCGTTTCCCTGGTTGTGATGTGCGACATAGGTGCCGTCGCGGCGCCGCTGAGGAGGACCGATGAGCGACGACTGCGTGCTGCCGAAGTCCGACGTGCAGGCCGAGGCCTGCCCGATCGTGCAGATCATCGACCGGGTCGCGGGCAAGTGGTCGGTGTCGATCCTGGTCGCGGCGATCCGCAACCCGGTGCGCTACACCGAGCTCGAGCGCTCGGTGCCCGGCATCTCCCGGCGGATGCTGACCTTGACGCTGCGGAACCTCGAGCGCGACGGGCTCCTCGAGCGCACGGTCTACCCGACGGTGCCGCCGAAGGTGGAGTACTCGGCTACGCCGAGCGCGCGCGAGCTCTACGGGCACTTGACGGGCCTGCTCGCCTGGGCCGAGCGGCACCAGCCCGACATCATCGAGGCCCGGAAGGCATACGACGAGCAAGCGCTCGCGGCATGAGGACAGGCGAGCGGGTGCTCGCCGCATGAAGACAGGCGAGCGGGTGCTCGCCGCATGAAGACAGGCGAGCGGGTGCTCGCCGCGTGAGGACGGGCGAGCAGGCGCTCGCTCGTAGGCGTTGCACGGCAAGACGCCCGCCTCCAGGTCTCAGGAGGCGGGCGCCGGCGTGTCTTGGGGGTTACGCCAGTTCGGCGAGCAGCGCCCGGTGGATCGGGGGGACGGCGGCGAGCACCGAGAGGGCGCCGTCGCCGTAGTCCACGCCGTCGAGGTCGGTGACGAGCACGCCGGCCTCGCGGCAGATCACGGTCCCGGCGGCCACGTCCCAGAGGTTCACGCGCTCGTGGAAGACCGCGTCCACGCGGCCCGCCGCGAGCCAGCACATGTCGAGTGCAGCCGTGCCGAGCATCCGGATGCGCTGCACCTTCGGCACGAGCCGCTGCAGGGTGGCGAGGCGGCGGAGATTGCGCTTGTCCGCGTCGGGGCCGACCGAGAAGTCCCCCATGGCGACCACGGCCTCGGAGAGCCGGGACGGTCCGGTGGTGTGCAGCGCCTGCTTGTTCAGGGCCGCGCCGTGGCCGAGGGCGGCGCTGAACCGCTCTTCGGACACGGGGGCGTGGACGACGCCCACGACCGGCATGCCGTTGCGCACCAGTGCGAGCGAGACGCCGAACATCGGCGAGCCGTGCGCGAAGTTGATGGTCCCGTCGATCGGGTCGAGCACCCATTCGTAATGCGATTCGGTGTCGCCCGTGCGGCCCCGCTCCTCTCCCAGCAGCGGGATCTCCGGCGTCTCACGTTCGAGGAACGCGCGGACCGCGTCTTCCGCGGCGTAGTCGAGGTCCGTCGCGAAATCGCGGTCGCCCTTGCCGCTGATCGAGCGCTCGCGTCCGATCCCCGCCCGGATCACCGCCACCGCCGTCTCGGCCGCCTGCTCGGCCGTGCCCAGGAATTCCAGCAGCTCGCTCATTATTCGGTTCCTCGTCTCCGTCCGACCCACCCGACGGACCTCATCCTAAAGGTGCAAGGCCATGCGGCACTTGGACTCCCGGTGCGACGATCCGCCGGAAATTTCCGAAGCGCCGCACGAGACGGGCCGGTGTCCCCGCATTCCGGGGTACACCGGCCCAATCCGGTCAGCCGGTCGGGGGCCACACCCGCGTCGGAGCGGGGCCGCGAGTAGCCCTGCGGTGGAACGGAATGAGCGCGACCTCGGCGGACTCGCCCTCCGCCTGGGCCGCGGCGGGACCGTGCGGCCAGCCGTCGTCGCGGGCGCGGACCTGCGCGGACACGAATTTCCGGCCGTCCCGCTCGACTATCGCCACCAAAGCCTCCACCGTGAGTTCCGCCACGTCCTCGGCATGCCCATTGCCTGCCCCGGGGAAGGAGGCGGGGCGTGCCGTGACGCCGAAATGATCAGAAAAGCTTTTCGGCACCGCACCGCCACCGAAGCCATCGAAACGCGCCACGGCAATGCCGATGCACTGATCGAAATGAATCCGAGCCGGGCTGGTGCCCGAAAGCCGATCCGATGAGATTTCAGCAGGTCGGCTACAGTCGGGGCAGCCCGCAGCAGCGCCGGCCGCCGCGGCGGCGGTCCCGGCCCGGGCTCCGGTAGAAGGAGGACGAGTGGCCCGAACCCCCGCGCCGCGCGGCACGCGCGCCGCCACGCTGTCCGATGTGGCCCGCCTGGCGGGTGTCTCGGTGGCCACGGCCTCAAAGGCGCTCAACGGCCGCAACCACGTGCACGCCCAGACCCGCGAGCGGGTCCTCGAGGCGGCCGCGCAACTCTCGTTCTCCCCCAACTCGCTCGCCCGCGGGCTCCTCGCCGGGCGCACCGGCACGGTCGGGCTCCTCACCTCGGACCTGGTGGGCCGCTTCAGCCTCCCGATCCTCATGGGCGCGGAGGACGCGTTCGGCGCGGGCCAGGTCTCGGTGTTCCTGTGCGACGCGCGGGGCGACGCCATTCGGGAGCGCCACCACGTGCAGGCCCTGTTGAGCCGCCGCGTGGACGGGCTCATCGTGGTGGGCTCCTCCACGAACCCGCGGCCGCCGCTGGCCGCCGCCGTGGACGTGCCGGTGGTGTACGCGTACGCGCCTTCCGAAGCGCCCGGGGACCTCTCGATCGTGCCCGACAACGTGAGCGCCGGCCGCATGGCCGTCGAGCACCTGATCGCCTGCGGGCGCACCAGGATCGCGCACATCACCGGCGACCGGCACTTCAGCGCCGCGCTCGACCGCGCAGCGGGCGCGCAGGCCGCGCTCGACGCGGCCGGGCTCGAACTCGTCGGCGAAGTCGCCTACGGCGCTTGGGAAGAGGGCTGGGGCCGCGCGGCGGCCGGGATGCTGCTCGACCGCGAGCCCGAGGTGGACGCGGTCCTGTGCGGCTCGGACCAGGTGGCCCGCGGCGTGCTGGACACGCTGCGCGAACGCGGCCGCCGCGTCCCCGAGGACGTGGCGGTGATGGGCTTCGACAACTGGGACGTGCTCGCCACGGGCGCGCGACCGCAGCTGACCAGCGTGGACCAGAACCTCGAGGAGCTCGGCCGCGCGGCGGCCAGGGCCCTGTTCGAGGCGATCGACGCCGAGCACGGCCGCGGCGTCCGCACCGTGCAGTGCCGGGTCGTCGTCAGGGGCTCCACCGCCTCGGCCGGTTAGGCCGCGGGCACGTGGCAGTCGGCGAGGTGGTCGTCGACCATGCCGACGGCCTGCATCATCGCGTACGCCGTGGTCGGTCCCACGAACTTGAAGCCGCGCTTCTTGAGCGCCTTGGAGAGCGCGGTCGACTCGGGCGTCACCGCGGGCACGTCCGCGATCCGCTTCGGCCGCGCACGCCGCTCGGGCGCGAACGACCACACGAGGTCGCTGAGCCCGCCGTCAAGGTCCGCGGCGGCCTTGGCGTTCGCGATGGTGGCGTCGATCTTGAGGCGGTTGCGCACGATGCCCTCGTCGGCGAGGAGCCGCTCCGCGTCGGCCTCGGTGAACGCGGCGACCTTCACGATCGCGAAGCCCTCGAAGGCCTTCCGGAAGGCCTCGCGCTTGCGCAGGATCACCAGCCACGAGAGCCCCGACTGGAAGGCCTCCAGGCTCACCCGCTCGAACAGGGCGTCATCGCCCCTGACCGGGCGCCCCCACTCCTGGTCGTGGTACTCCCGGTAGATCTCCGGGGCCGCGCCCCAAGGGCACCTCGCCAGCCCGTCGACCTCACCGGCAACCGCATCGCCCACCGCTCACTCCCGTCCCTCTGCCGATCGCCCCGAGCGTACGCGCCGCCACCGACAATCCCGTCCCGCCGACCCCGACCCTCTTATTGCAAAGTACTTGCAATAGAGTCGTGGGCGTCCCCGCTGCGAAGGAGCCCCCATGCCCGCCTCACCCACCGGCCACGCCCTGCCCGAACTCGTCATGGCCTGGGGACGCGGGCGCGCCCACTCGCGGGTCACCGCCCCGCCCGAGCAGATCGAGGGCGGCTTCCGGGTCGCGGTCGGGCCTCCGAGCGCCGAGGTCCGCAAGGTCTTCCACACCTACACGCCCGAGTCCCTGGCCGCCGCCGCGGCGCGGCTCGACGAGCCGGGCCACCAGGTCATGATCGCCGGACCCGGCGATCTCCTCGCTTCCATCGTGCCTTCGTCGTGGACGATGGACGACGCCGGCCACCTCATGACCGCCGTGTTCGCCCCAGCGTCCTACGCGGTCGCCGCGGATTACCGCCTCGTCATCGAGACCGACGGCCCGCTCACCGTCGCCCGCGTCTTCCACCGCAACGGCGACCTCGCCGGGTCGGCCCGCATGGGCCGCGACGGCGACTTCGGCGTCTTCGACAAGGTCGTCACCGCCCCCGCCCACCAGCGCCGCGGCATCGGCTCGCTCATGATGCGCGCGCTGACCGCGAGCGGGCACGCGCAGGGCATGCGGTTCGGGCTCCTCGTCGGCAGCGACGCGGGCCGGGCGCTCTACGAGCACCTGGGCTGGTCGTTCGTGTCCGACTTCCCCGGCGCGCGCAGCAAGGGCGCCTGAGCCAATTCGCTTGCGGGCGCCCGGTTCCGCTGCGAGAGTGTGCCCATGACGAGCGAATCGGCGGACCGGGAGCAGTGGATCGAGGCCAACCGGGCCATGTGGGACGAGCGCGTCCCGATCCACGCGGCGAGCGCCCTCTACGACCAGGCGGGGTTCCGCGCGGGGCGCGACGAGATCCGGGGCTTCGAGGCCGCCGAGGTCGGCGACGTGACCGGGAAGCGGCTCGTGCACCTGCAGTGCCACATGGGGCAGGACACGCTCTCATGGGCGCGGCGGGGCGCGTCGAAGGTGGTGGGGCTCGACTTCTCGAAGCCCGCGATCGACGTCGCCCGGGACCTGGCGGCCGACGTCGGGCTCGCCGACCGCGCCGAGTTCGTGGTCTCGGACGTGTACGAGGCCGCCGCCTCGCTGCCCGACGAGGACTACGACATCGTCTACACCGGGATCGGGGCGCTGTACTGGCTGCCGGACCTCTGGCGCTGGGCCGAGACGGCCGCGTCGCTGGTCGCGCCGGGCGGGTTCCTGTACCTGGCGGAGTTCCACCCGTTCCTGCAGGTCTTCGGGTGGCACAGCACGACGGAGGTCGTGGAGGACTACTTCCGACCCGAGCCGCTGGTGACGGACGAGCCGGGCTCGTACGTCGATATCGAGGCGGAGACGGTCGACAACCTGAGCTTCGCCCGGCTGCACACGATGGGCGACATCGTCTCGGCGATCTGCGCGACCGGGCTGCGGCTGGAGTTCCTGCACGAGCACGATGTGACGGTGTTCCAGCAGTTCCCCGAGCTCGTGCGGGGCGAGGACGGGATGTTCCGGCTGCCCGAGGGGCGGCCGCGGCTGCCGCTGATGTACTCGCTGAAGGCGTCCCGGCCCTAAGACTGTCGCGCTCCGGTTTCCGAGGCTTCTCTCATCCCGTTCCCAGCGGTGCGGAGATGTTCCGTCTGAAGAATGGCGGGACGACAAGGTGAGAGGAGCGGGTTGTGACCGCGAAGCACGAGGGAACGCCGACGTACGAGGGCCGCCCGCTGGCGAAGCCGGACGAGGAGCTGGTCGATCAGGGCCTGCGATTCGACATCGGGACCCTGCTGAGCCGGCGCGGGGTGCTCTTCGCCGGGGCCGGCGCGGCGGCGCTGGGGCTGGCGGCGTGCACGACCTCGAACGGCGGGACCACGAGCGAGAGCACGACCAGCGCGGGCACGGGTGCGGCCGGGGAGCTCACCGAGATACCCGAGGAGACCGCGGGCCCGTATCCGGGCGACGGCTCGAACGGTCCCGACGTGCTCGAGGAGAGCGGGATCGTGCGCGAGGACATCAGGTCGAGCTTCGGCACCGGCAGCGCGACGGCGGAGGGGGTGCCGCTGACGATGCAGTTCACGGTGTACGACATGGCGAACGGGAACACGCCGTTCGAGGGGGTGGCGGTCTACGCGTGGCACTGCACGCGCGAGGGCGAGTACTCGATGTACGGCGAGGGCCTGGAGAGCGAGAACTTCCTGCGGGGCGTGCAGGTCGCGGACGCCGACGGGGTCGTGTCGTTCACGACGGTCTTCCCGGGCTGCTACTCGGGCCGGTGGCCGCACGTGCACTTCGAGGTGTACCCGGACGAGGCGTCGATCGCCGACAGCGCGAACGCGATCGCGACCTCGCAGCTGGCGTTCCCCGAGGACGTGTGCGACACGGTGTACCGGGAGGAGGGGTATGAGGCCTCGGTGGAGCACCTGGCGCGGATCTCCCTGGAGTCGGACAACGTCTTCAGCGACGACGGCGGCGAGTCCCAGATGGGGACCGTGAGCGGCGATGTGGCGGGCGGGTACACGATCACACTGGCGATCGGTGTCGACACGTCCACGGAGGCGGGCGGCGGCGGTGCAGCGCCGTCCGGCAGCGGGGGCGGCGGCGGCGAGGCCCCGGGCGGGGAGCCGCCGTCCGGCGACTAGGAGAGAGGCCGCTCCCGTGGCGGGGGCGGCCTTCGTCGTCGTTCGCGTCAGTGCAGGACGACGAGTCCGGACTGGCCGAAGACGGTGGCCGCCAGCGAGGGCCGGTTGCCGGCCTTGACGGGGAGTTTCGCGCCGACGGCGGTGAGGTGCGGTTCGATGCGCTCGGGGTGCGGGTGGAGGGCTTCGAGGCCGACGAGCGGCACCACCGGCAGGTTCGCCGCGGGGTGGGCGGCGCGGCCCCAGTCGATGAGGAAGGGGACGAGCCCGGTCTGGCCGCGCTCGGCGTCCATGGTGAGGCGCCACGAGAGCTGCTCGCCGCCGGGGGTCCGGCGCGACATGTCGCGCGGCTCGCCCGGGTCGTACCCGGCCTGGCGGGAGGCGGCGACGGCGGCGTCGATGTCCTCGACGCGGATCGCCCAGGTCGCGAGGCGGGCCTCGCTGAGACCGTCGATCCCGAAGGGGCGCGGCCCCTCGGGCGCGCCCTGCTCGGGGTCGGGGCCGATGATCTCGAGGTAGGCGCCCTCGCCGAGGCCGAGCAGGAAGTTCCTGGTGCCCAGGCCCGGGTGCACGCCGCCGGGGACCGGTCGGGTCCCGGTGAGGCGCGTGACTTCGGCGACCGTGGCCGCGAGGTCGGGCGTGGCGAGGACGAGGTGGTCGAGTGAGGACATAGGCCGCAGTTTAGTCACCGTGCGCCACTGGCGTAACGGGTGCGTCGCGGCTCAGGGGCGCTGCGGATCGACGAGGGTCTGCAGCGCGTCGTTGAGGGGTTCAGGGTCGGCGGGCCTGTTCATGACCCTCTCGACGGCTTCGCGCACTTCCGACTCGGCGCGGTGCATGTGGTACTCCAGGCGGCAGCCGTCCGGGCCGTACGCGGGGTCGGGCGCGGGCGGGTCGCTCTCGCGGCGCATGAGGTCGCCGATGCCGTGCTCGAGGAGCCCGAACGCGTGCTCGGCGGCGGTCACGGCCTCCTCGTGGATCGCCTCGACCGGGTCGCCGGCGAGCAGCCGCCGGACGTTGCCCTCGACGAGGATGTGCTGGGTGTGCAGGAGCTGGGAGGCGACCAGGCGCGAGGTGAGCGGCGTGTGGCCCTCCTCCATCAGCGCCTCGGCGAGCTGGACCGCAGCCTGGCGGCGGTAGTCCATGGCCTTGATGAACAGGGACGGGGTGGCGGCCAGGAGGCGCTGGACGCGCAGGAACACCGGGTGGTCCGAGAGCCCCACCTGGGGCGCGCGGCGCTCGAGCAGGCGGAGGTAGTGGCCGCAGAGGGCCTCGTGCGGGGTCTGGCCCTTGGGGCGTTCGCGCACGATCCGGGCGGCGTCGCCGGTGTGGTGCTTCATGCCGCCGATGACGAGGTCTTCCTTCGCGGGGAAGTAGTTGAAGACCGTGGCCTTGGAGACCTCGGCGGCGGCCGCGATCTCGGCGACGGACACGTCCTCGAAGCCGCTCGCCTCGAACAGGTCGAGGGCGGTCTTGCGCAACAGCTCCCAGGTCGCGTTCTTCTTGCGCTCGCGCAGTCCGGCCTTGTGCTCCACTCCTTTACTGTACCAGATCAAAATGTGAGCCGAGAAAAAACTTGTACCCGGTCAAATTCTACTGCTATCCTCGACGACATGACAGGAAGACCACCCGCACCCCCAGCACCCGGGAAGCCGGACGAGGAGGCCTCACCCGAGGCCTCGGTCGTCCGGCTCCTCGCCGAATACCTGCGCCCCCACCGCCGCACCCTCGCCCTCACCGTCGTCCTCCAGATCATCGGCACCGTCGCGTCCCTCTACGTGCCGACCCTCAACGCCGACCTGGTCAACCACGGCGTCGCCACCGGCGACACCGGCTACGTGCTGCGCCACGGCGCGTTCATGCTCGCCGTCACCCTCGTCCAGATCACCGCCTCCGGCTTCGCCGTCTACTACGGCGCCCGCACCGCCATGGGCCTCGGCCGCGACCTCCGCGCCGACCTCTTCACCCAGGTGCAGCGGTTCTCCGCCGCCGAAATGGACCGCTTCGGCGCTCCCTCCCTCATCACCCGCGCCACCAACGACATCACCCAGGTCGTGACCATGCTCGTCATGGCCCTCACCCTGCTGCTCACCGCGCCCATCGCCGCCTTCGGCGGCCTCGCGCTCGCCCTCAGCCTCGACGTGCCCATGACCGGCGTGCTCCTCGCCGCCATCCCGGTCGTGGCCGTCGCCATCGCCTTCATCGTCATCGCGATGGTCCCCGCCAGCCGCGTCATGCAGCGGTGCATCGACGGCATCAACCGCGTCATGCGCGAGCACATCACCGGCATCCGCGTCATCCGCGCCTTCGTCCGCGACGACCACGAGCAGCGCCGCTTCAACGAGGCCAACACCGAACTCACCGAGGCGTCCCTCCGAGTCGGGCGCGTCCAGGCCTTCTTCGGCGCCACCGCGATGATGGCCGGCAACCTCACCTCGATCGCCATCGTCTGGATCGGCGCCGGACGCATCGCCAACGGCACCATGCAGATCGGCGACCTCATCGCCTTCCTCACCTACGCCGGCATGATCCTCGGCGCGGTCATGATGTCCATGGGCGTGTTCATGATGGCCCCGCGCGCCAAGGTCGCCGCCGGGCGCATCCGCGAAGTCCTCGACACCGCCCCGGGCATCGCGGACCCCGCCGCCCCCGTCACCGAACTCGCCGGCCTCGGCGAACTCGAGGTCAAGGGCGTCACCTTCCGGTACGCCGGCGCCGAAGAGGCCGTCCTCCGCGGCGTCGACCTCATCGCCCGGCCCGGCCAGACCACCGCCGTCATCGGCTCCACCGGCGCGGGCAAGACCACCCTCCTCCACCTCATCCCCCGCCTCTTCGACGTCGACGCCGGATCGGTGCGCGTCGACGGCGTCGACGTCCGCGAGATGGACCGCGCGCTCATCGCCCGCACCATCGGACTCGTCCCCCAGCGCGCCTACCTGTTCTCCGGCACCGTCGCCTCCAACCTCCGCTACGGCGACCCCGACGCGAGCGACGCCGACCTCTGGCGCGCCCTCGAGACCGCCCAGGCCGCCGAGTTCGTGCGCGCCATGCCCGACGGCCTCGAGACCGTCATCGGCCAGGGCGGCACCACCGTCTCCGGCGGCCAGCGCCAGCGCCTCGCCATCGCCCGCACCCTGGTGGCGCGCCCCAAGGTCTACCTCTTCGACGACTCCTTCTCCGCGCTCGACACCGCGACCGACGCCGCCCTGCGGGCCGCGCTCGCCCACGACATCGCCGATGCCGCGCAGGTGATCGTGGCCCAGCGGGTCTCGACCATCCGCGACGCCGACCGGATCGTCGTGCTCGACGCCGGCCGCGTCGCCGGCACCGGCACCCACGAGGAGCTCCTGGCGACCAACGCCGTATACGCCGAGATCGTCAACTCCCAACTCACCCTTCAGGAGGCGCTGTGACCATGATGGGCATGAGGCCGGGGGGACCGGGCTCCACGAAGGCCGCGGACTTCCGCGGCACCGTCCGCCGCATCCTCGACCTGCTGCGGCGCAACCCCTTCCGCCTCGCCTCGGTGATCGGGTTCGGGGTGCTCATGGTCGCCGGGATGCTCTCGATCCCGACCGTGCTCGGTCGCGCCACGGACCTCGTGATCGACGGGGCCGCCTCCGGCGAGGGCCTCGACTTCTCGGCGCTGGCCCGAATGCTCGGTCTCGCGGTGGCGCTGGCGCTGGCGACGTTCGCCATCACCGTGGCCAACGGCCGCACGATCGCGAAGCTCGCGCAGGAGATGGCGTTCGAGCTGCGCGCGGAGGCCGACCGGAAGATCACGGCGCTCCCGCTGGGGTACTTCGACTCCCGTTCGCGCGGCGAGGTGCTCTCGCGGGTCACGAACGACATCGACAACCTGACGCAGACCGTGGGGCAGGTGACCCAGCGGATCGTGCAGGGGCTGCTGTTCCTCGTCGGCGTGCCGATCATGATGCTCACGATCTCCCCGCTGCTGACGGTGGTCGTGCTGCTGACGATGCCGCTCACGGTGCTGGCGGCGCGGGTGATCGGCAAGCGGAGCCAGCCGCGGTTCGCGAAGCAGTGGGCGACGACGGGCAGGCTCAACGGGCACGTGGAGGAGATGATCACCGGGCACCAGCTGGTGACGCTCTTCGGCCGCCAGGCCCAGGGCGCGGCGAAGTTCAAGGCGCACAACGAGGAGCTGTACGAGAACACGGTGCGCGCCCAGTGGGTGGCGGGCCTGCTCGGCCCGGCGATGGCGTTCCTCGGCTCGGTCACGTACGTGCTCGTGGCCGTGGTCGGCGGGCTGCAGGTCGCGGCGGCGGTGCTCACCTTCGGGCAGATCCAGGCGTTCATCCAGTACACCGGGCAGTTCTCGAACCCGCTCAACATGCTCGCGGGCATGTTCGGGCAGATCCAGTCCGCGGTCGCCTCGGGCGAGCGGGTGTTCGAGTTCCTCGACGCCGAGGAGCAGCGGCCGGACCCGGTCGGCCCGGGCGGCGCGCTGGAGTCGGTGCGGGGCAGGGTCGCGTTCGAGGACGTGTCGTTCCGGTATCTGGAGGACGAGCCCCTGATCGAGCACCTGTGGCTCTCGGCCGAGCCGGGCCAGACGGTGGCGATCGTGGGCCCCACGGGCGCGGGCAAGACCACGCTCGTCAACCTGCTCATGCGCTTCTACGACCTGGACGCGGGCCGGATCACGGTCGACGGGGTCGACGTCTCGACGGTCGAGCGCGAGCGGATGCGGCGGCGCATCGGCATGGTCCTGCAGGACACGTGGCTGTTCGACGGCACGATCGCCGAGAACATCGCGTACGGCAGGCCCGAGGCCACCCGCGAGGAGGTGGTGGCGGCCGCGTCGGCGGCGCACGCGGACCACTTCATCCGGACGCTCCCGGACGGCTACGACACGGTGGTCGGCGCGGAGGAGGGGAGCTTGAGCGCCGGTGAGCGGCAGCTGGTGACGATCGCGCGGGCGTTCCTGATCGACCCGTCGATCCTCATCCTCGACGAGGCCACGAGCTCGGTCGACACCCGCACCGAGATGCTGGTGCAGCAGGGCATGGTCGCACTGCGGCAGGGGCGCACGAGTTTCGTTATCGCCCACCGGCTCTCGACGATCCGCGACGCCGACGTGATCGTGGTGATGGAGCACGGCCGGGTCGTGGAGCAGGGCGACCACGACGCGCTGCTCGCCTCGGGCGGGGCGTACGCGCGGCTCTACGAGGCCCAGTTCGCGCAGCCCGCCATCGAGGAGGAGGCGCGCGCAGGACGGACGCGCTGACCGGAGCAAGGAACTAGACCAGGGCCCGAGAAACGCGGCGGCGTCCCGAGTGATGCGCTCGGGGCGCCGCCGCGCGCCTGCGGTCGAAAGTCCTATTTGATTCCGGACTTTGCGGACAGTTCAGGGCAACGCCAGGTCGCGCCCGGGCAGTCCCGGAACGGTGCTAAGACGGTGGCGGTGTCGCCGTTCTCGATGCGGCGGTGAGCGTCGCCGACCAGGAGCGGGAACAGGCGGCCGGGCAGGGCGCGGCCTATGTCGCTGAGGACGGCGTCGTGGACGGGATGGACGGCGGGAGCGTCGATGCCGCGGGCGAAGTCGATCGCCTCGGCGAGCTTGAGCCAGGGCGCGGCGACGGGCACGAGGAGGGTTCGCACCGGCTGGTCGGGGACGGTGAGGGAGTCGCCGGGGTGGTAGAGGCCGTCGACGAAGAACGCGACGTTCTGCACGAGCGGGAGGTCGGGGTGGATGACGGCGTGGCGTTCGCCGAAGACCTTGACCTCGGTGCCCGCCGCCGGGATCGCGTCGCCGGCGTTGACGGCGGTGAAGGACAGGTCGCCGAGGGCCGAGGCGATGGCGGCCGGCCCGTAGACGGGGACGTCAGGGCGGGCGCGGCGAAGGGCCCGGACGGCGTCGGCGTCGCAGTGGTCGGGGTGCTCGTGGGTGATGAAGACGGCGTCGGCCCCGTCGAGGGCCGCCGGGTCGGAGAAAACGCCGGGGTCGACGACGATGACGCCCCGGCCGGTGTCGAGGCGGATGCAGGAGTGGCCGGACTCGGTGAATCGCATGGGGCCACCGTGGAACCCGCGGCCGCTGCGGCGCGCACCGTTCGGGCGATGGACCGTGCAAGCGGCCGGTCCCCCTTCTGACCAAGGAACTTCATCCGTTCGGGCAGTGCTGTGCAGGTCGATCGGCCGATGCAGAAAGCGGTCAAAACCTCACGTTCGCGGATCGGCAACCGGGCGATCCGGCGGCCGCGTCGATGCATACGACGGGTCAACCGATCCGGTCGAACCCTTGCAAAAGGAGCGAACATGAGAAAGCGACGCTACGTCGCGGCGGCTGCGGCGGCAGCCCTCGCGGCGGGCGCGGCCGCCGCGGCGACCACCTTCGCCAACGCGACCCCAGAGCCCGGCGCGGCACCCGAGACGGCCCTCGCGGTCGAGTCGGTGACCCTCCCGACCGGCGACACCGTGCGGCAGTGGGCGGGCGGCGCGCTGGAGATCGTCCCGGCTGAAGGCCGCGAGCACGTCGGCTTCATCGGCCGCACCGCCCGCGACGGCTCCGGCGACGTCGTGGTCGTCCCCGCCGACCAGGCCGCGGCCCTCCAGTCCGGTGAGGAGGACGCGCGCCGCTACAACGTCACGCGGCTCCTCGAACACGGCGTCGCCGACGCCGCCGCCCTGACCGAGTCCGAGCTGGACGGCCTTGACGGCCGGGCCTACGAGGCGCTCGCACCCGCGGGCGATGCGGCCGGCGCGCTCGTGGACGCGGCCGCGGCGACCCAGACGGTGACCGTGACCGTGCGCGACCGGTCCGGCGACGCGCCCGAGAACGCCCTCATCGAGTGGGCCAGCGCCGACAGCGAGGACTACGGCGAGATCGTCCTCGACGAGAACGGCACCGCCACGGTCGAACTCCCCGCCGGGGACTACCTGCTCTCCACCCTGGCCTGGAACGCCGCAGGAGAGGACGCGCGCGGCGAGGCGACGTTCGGGTACACCGCGTTCACCGTCGGCTCCAAGGCGGTCCGGGTCTCCGTGGACGCCGCCGCGGCCGAGCCGATCGGCGTCGAGGTCGACCGCGCCGACGCCGAGGTGAGCGAATTCGTCGTCGCGGCCGACGCCGAGAACGAGCACCAGCACTCGGGCCAGTTCGAATGGTTCGACGGCTCCACCGACGCCTACCTGCTGCCCGAACCCGAGACCGACGGCTACGAGTACGAGTTCCTGTACCAACCCGAACTCACCGGCGGCGGCGCCGAGGACCCGTACACCTACCACCTGGCCTTCGGCGGCAGCGGGTACCCGGCGGCGACGCAGTTCGCCGTGAGCGACGCCGAACTCGCGATCGAGCACACCGACTACCAGGGCTGGGGCGTCGACGTCCCCGCCCGCCAGTGCGACTACCCGGAGCTCTCCGAAGAGCAGGGCGCCTTGTTCTGCATCGCCGAGGAGTTCACCGCGCCCTCCCAGCGGACCATGCTCTACACGGCCGAACCGGCGGTGTGGACCCGCGACCTCAAAGTCGGCCTCACCGAGAACTACGACCTCGTCGAAGGCTTCTCCATGTGGGAGGACACGATCGCGCTGCCGGCGGGCGAGAGCGACCGAACCGTGGGCGGCGCGGCCCTGGCCGCGGGCGTGCCGAGCGTGGACCGGTTCAACATCGACGAGGAGTTCGACAACCTCAGCGGCGGCGTGTTCCCGGCGGCGACGTACGCGGGCGGCGAACTCCAGTGGACCGGCTACACCGGTTCGGTGACGCTGAGCCGGGACGGCGAAGCGCTCGGCGAGTCCGACCTCTTCACCGGCTTCGGTTTCGACCTGCCCGCGGGCGAATCGGCGCGGTACACCCTCGACGTGCAGGCGTCCCGCGGCACGGACACGGGACTGTACGCCACCGAGTCCGCGATGAGCTGGACCTTCGACTCGGCTCCGGGCGAGGACAGCGGCGTCATGCTGCCGGCGGTCCTGCTGGAGGCCGAGGGCGTGGCGAACGGGGCCGCCGATGCGGCTGCGGCGCAAGAGGTCGCGCTGGCCGTGGCCGGGTACGGGCTCGCCGAGGTCGCGGTGGAGGAGCTGGCGTTCGCGGTGTCCTACGACGACGGCGCGACCTGGACCGAGGTCGCGATCGACGGTGACGGCACCGCGTTCACCGCCACCCTCGACCACCCCGAGGGCGCCGAGTCCGTCTCCACCCGGTTCACCGGGACCGACACGGCCGGAACGGAGTTCGCGCTGACGACGATCCGGGCGTGGGGCCTGCGGTAGGACCCCTCGCCAGGGCGGGGCGACCATTCCCCGCCGCCTCCCGGTGAGGCGCGCCGCCGACGGACAGGGTGTTGTCCGTCGGCGGCGCTTCAGACCGTGAAGACCCCGGCTGCGGCGCTGACCGCGACGGCCGCGCCCGCTGCGACGGCGGCCAGCGCGATGAGCGTCCAGTCGGCGGGTCGCATGCGCTGCTCGCGGGCGTGGGTCCGCGGGATCCCGGCGTCGAATCCCCGCGCGTCCATGGCGGCGGCGAGCCGGCCCGCCCGGCGGATCGCGCCGACGAGCAGCGCGAACATGGTCGAGGCGAACAGGCGCGCGCGTCGCACGGGGTTGCGGCCGCCTTCGAGGCCGCGGGCGCGGCGGGCGCTGGTGATCTGCCGCCATTCGGCGGCGAGGAGCGGCAGCAGGCGCAGGGCGGCCAGCGCGCCGATCGTGAACCGGGCGGGGGCGCGGAGCTGCTGGGTGAGGGCGTCGGCGAGGTCGGTGGGGTCGGTGGTGGCGAAGCCGAGGACGCCGGCGGTGGCGGCGACGCAGACGCGCAGTCCGATGGCGGTGCCGCCGAGGAGCGCGCCGGTGCTGATCTCCAAGGGGCCGTAGTCGATGAGGATCCGGCCGGTCTGCTCGGCGGCGAAGACGGCGTTGACGAGGACGACCGCGGCGGCGGCGAACCAGAGCCAGCGCAGGCGGCGGGCGAGTTCGGCGGGGCGGATGCCGGTGAACGGGAGGACCGCGAGGAGGGCGGCGAGCAGGAGCAGCGGGGTGAGCCAGTCGGCGGCGACGAGCGCGGTGACGGAGACGGCGAACGCGGCGGCGAGCTTCGCGACGGGATTGGCGCGGGCGATGGGGGCGCGGGCGTCGCAGACGGGTGCGAGGGTGAGGGTCACGGTCGGCGCTCCTCGGCGATGCGGCCGGCGGTGAGGACGAGTTCGCGTCCGGCGAGGGCGGCGGCGAAGTCGCGGTCGTGGGTGACGGCGAGGATCGCGGTGCCTTCGTCGCGGATGTCGGCGGTGAGGTCGACGAGTTCGCCCCAGGTGCGGCGATCCTGGCCGAAGGTGGGTTCGTCGAGCAGGAGCACGCCGGGCGCGGCGGCGAGGGCACCGGCGACGGAGAGGCGGCGGGCCTCGCCGCCGGAGAGGGTGTGGGGGTTGGCGTTCGCCAAGGGCGCCAGGCGGAGTCGTTCGAGGAGTTCGTCGACGCGGGCGTCGATCCGGTCTTTCGGCCAGCCCGCTTGGCGGGGGCCGAAGGCGAGTTCGTCGCGGACCGTGGCGGTGACGAACTGGTGCTCGGGGTCCTGGAAGACGGAGCCGACGCGGGTGGCGAGGCGGCGGGCGGGGAGCCGGTGGAGGGGCCGGGTCTCGCCGGGGACGGTGGCGCGGCCGCTCGTGGGCTTGGCGAGGCCGCCGGCGAGGAGCGCGAGGGTGGACTTGCCGGAGCCGTTGGGTCCGGTGACGGCGAGCAGTTCGCCTTGGCGCAGTTCGAAGGAGACGTCGTCGAGGGCGGGCCGGGCGGCGCCGGGGTGGAGGAGCGCGAGCGATTCGCCGCGCAGCGCGGTGTCCCCCGGGGCGGGGGCGGGCCGGGTGGGGAGGGGCACGCCGGGGACCCAGACGCCTTGGGCGGCGAGGTGGTCGCCGTGCCGGGTGAGGACGGCCTCGGCGGGCCCGTCTGCGATGAGAACGCCGCCAGGTCCGAGGGCGATGACGCGGTCGACCAGGTCGAGGATGTCGGCGACGCGGTGCTCGACGACGACGAGGGTGGCTTCGGTGTCGGCGAGGGCGGCCCGCAGGGCTCGGCGGACCTCTTGCGCGCCTTCGGGGTCGAGGTTCGCGGTGGGCTCGTCGAGGAGGATCAGCTCGGGCCTGCGGGCGAGGACGCCGGCGAGGGCGAGGCGCTGCTGCTCGCCGCCGGAGAGGGCGTGGGTGGGGCGTTCGGGGCCGTAGGGGAAGCCCACGGATGCGAGGGCTTCGCGGACGCGGGGCCAGATCCGGTCGCGGGGCACGGCCTGGTTCTCGAGGCCGAAGGCGACGTCGTCGCCGCTGCGGGCCATGACGAGCTGCGTCTCGGGGTCCTGGAAGAGGATGCCGACGCGGCCCTGCTGCTCGGCGGCGGGCTTGCCGTCGACGAGGACGTCGCCGTCCTGCTCGCCGGAGTCCTCGGTGAGGAGTCCGGCGAGCGCGGCGAGCAGGGTGGACTTGCCCGACCCGGAGGGGCCGAGCAGGAGCACCCGCTCGCCGGCTTCGATGCGGAGGTCGACGTCCGCGACCGCCTGGGCGCGGCGTCCGGCGTGGCGCCAGGCGAAGCCGCGGAACTCGACCGGGACCATGGCGGCGTCAGACCCGCTGGCGTTCGCGTCCGGACGGGAAGCGGTCGAGGACGCCGGTGGGCAGCATGGCCTTGACGAGGGCCTGGGAGCCGAGCCCGGCGACGATGCCGCCCGAGACCATGGCGGACGCGATGTAGGGGACCTTGTAGGCCCACAGGTCGAAGGTCGGGTAGTAGGCGATGACGTCGAAGAGGGTCGCGCCGAGCGCGGCGAGCGCGCCGGAGGCGACGGCGGTCAGGGTGCCGAAGCGGCGGTAGCGTCCGGCGGCGAAGGCGAGTTCGCCGCCGAGGCCCTGCACGAGGCCCTGGAAGACGATGAGGAGTCCCCAGAAGGAGCCGAGGAGCATGGAGACGGTCGCGGCGAGGCCTTCGGTGAGCAGTCCGGCGCCGGCGCGGCGGACGATGAGCGGGGCGAGGACGGCGGGGATGAGCCAGACGCCGTACAGGATGCCCTTGAGCGGGGGCAGGAACGCGAGGGCGGGCTCGAGTCCGGCCCAGGCGAAGTTCCAGGCCCAGAAGACGACGCCGAAGGCGACGGCGAGGACGGCGCAGGTGAGGATGTCGACGGTGCGCCAGCGGCGCGGGTCGGCGAGGGCGGGGCTGTCGGGCATGGGCTTGCCTTTCGGGTGGTGCGGGCATTGCGCGACAGCGGCGACGACTTCCTACGCCGGTATTACCCGGATCAGGTGTGAGGGTCTGCGGTCGGTTCCGCACTCTCAGCCCATCGGCTCCCCTGTCAACTTCGACGTTAACACCAGGCGACGGGTCGTTATCCGAAGCGATCCCGCCTGGTGGCGCCGGACGCCTCCGGGCGCGCCGGTGCGGGGCTTGTAGATTGCCGTGGTGACGACTGAACGGGATTGGGAGCGGGTGCGGCGGGTCGTCGAGGCGCTGCCGGAGGGCACCTGGACCTCCTACGGCGACCTCGCGGAGCTGATCGGCACGGGCCCGCGGCAGGTCGGCGCCTACATGCGGGACGGGAACGTCACCCGGGCCTACCGGGTCCTCACGGCGGGCGGCACGGTCTCGGAGGGCTTCCGCTGGGCCGACGGCCGCACGGGGCGCGACGTGCCCGACCTCCTCCGCGCCGACGGCGTGACCGTGACCGCCAAGGGCCGCGCCGACCAGTCCCAGCGCATGTCGGTCTACGACCTCAAGCTCCTCGCCGCCGAACTCGACGAGGACGAGCCGGCACCCGATGACGAAGAAGACTGGAAATAACCCGCTAAATCAGCATATTTCCGGCCTAAGGGACCCCTGGCGCAAAAATACCCGCCGGGTATGACATCGCCGCCTCGCACAAGACGTGAGTCGGCCTCAGTGCAGCGCCGCGTCCGGTTCGGTGAGCCGCCACGAGGTGAACGCGACCGTGAGGCCCGCTCGACTCGGCGCGCAGCAGTACGGTCCCGCCTGCACTTCGGCCTCGGGGGCGAGGGGGGCGAGGCGGACGAGCCGCCAGGGCTCGTCTTCGACACGGGCCCGGATGACGACCGCGTCCTCGAAGCGGCTGGCGCGGATGGTGACCTCGCGGCCCGCCCACTCGGGCACGGGCGCGACCGACCAGTCCGACTTGCCCGCCGTGACCACGGCGCCCACTTGCGGTGCGCCGTCGGCGAACTCGACCCCGGCCTTGATCCAGTGCTCGGCGTCGACGCGGACCATGAGCCCCGCCTGGTCGAACTGCGCCTCGAACGAGGCGATGAAGCTCACTTCGACCGCGCGGGCGCGGTCCCAGCCCTCCAGGAGCGCGTGCTCGTCCTCGTGGACGAAGCCGTAACCGGTGTGCCGCCACGCGTCGCTGCCCTCGGCGGCGGTGACGAGCAGTCTGCCACCCGACTCCTCCGCCGCGACCGGCAGCGCCGTCCAGGCGCCGGACTTCCACATGATCTCGATCGGTGCCGCAATGTCCATCGCCCCGAGCCTACTGCCGCCGCGGGCCGTCACACCAGTGCGGTACAACGGTCCTTATGGCAGGAACAGCGACGCTCAGAGACGAAGCCGAGACACTGCTGCGCGCTCTCGCGGGCGAGCAGGCGCGGCTGCGCCCGGACCAGTGGCGGGCCATCGAGGCCCTCTGCGAGAAGCGGCCCGACGGCACCGGCAGCCGCGTGCTCCTGGTGCAGCGCACCGGGTTCGGCAAGTCCGCGGTGTACTTCACGGCCACCTCGCTCCTGCGCCGCCGCGGCGCCGGCCCCACCGTGATCGTCTCGCCGCTGCTCGCGCTCATGCGCAACCAGATCGAGGCCGCCGAGCGCGCGGGGGTGCGCGCCCGCACCATCAACTCGGCCAACCCCGAGGACTGGGACGCGATCGCCGAGGCCATCGCCGAGGACGCCGTCGACGTGCTCCTCATCAGTCCCGAACGCCTCAACAACCCCGCCTTCCGCGACTACCAGCTGCCGAAACTCGCCGCCGGGTGCGGCCTCCTCGTCGTCGACGAGGCCCACTGCATCTCCGACTGGGGCCACGACTTCCGCCCCGACTACCGGCGCATCGCCACCTTCATCGACGACCTGCCCGGCAGCGTCCCGGTCCTTGCCACCACCGCCACCGCGAACGCCCGCGTCTCAGACGACATCGCCGAGCAGCTCGACAAGCAGGACTCGGCGACGCTCGTCCTGCGCGGCAGCCTCGACCGCGAGTCCCTGCGCCTCTCGGTGGCGGACATGCCCGACAACGCCCACCGCCTCGCCTGGCTCGACGAGCAGCTGCCCCGCATGGACGGCTCGGGCATCGTCTACACGCTCACCGTGGCCGCCGCCGAGGAGGTCAGCGACTACCTCGCCTCGCGCGGCCACGCCGTCGCCTCCTACACCGGCCGCACCGAGAACGCCGAACGCCTTGAGCGCGAGGAGGAACTGCTCGGCAACCGCATCAAAGCGCTGGTGGCCACCAGCGCCCTCGGCATGGGCTTCGACAAGCCCGACCTCGGCTTCGTCGTCCACTTGGGAGCGCCCTCCTCCCCCGTCGCGTACTACCAGCAGATCGGCCGCGCCGGCCGCGCCCGCGACCGCGCCGAGGTGGTCCTCCTGCCCGGCAGCGAGGACCGCGCGATCTGGGACTACTTCGGGTCGCTCGCCTTCCCGTCCGAGGAGGCGGTGCGCCGCACGCTCGACGTGCTCGCCGCCGAGGGCCGGGCGCTGTCGACCGCGGCGCTCGAGACGCGGGTCGACCTGCGCCGCACCCGGCTCGAGATGATGCTCAAAGTGCTCGACGTGGACGGCGCGGTGCGCCGCGTCAAGGGCGGCTGGGAGGCCACCGGGCAGCCGTGGGCCTACGACGCCGAGCGGTACGCGAAGGTCGAGGCGGCCCGCAAGCACGAGCAGCGGCGGATGCTCGCCTACGAGGCCACGCCCGAATGCCGGCTCGAGTTCCTGCGCCGGGAGCTCGACGACGCCGAGGCCGCGCCGTGCGGCCGCTGCGACAACTGCACCGGCACCCGCACCGAGGCGGGCGTCTCGGACGAGGCCGCCGCGGGCGCGGCGGCGGCGCTGTCGAAGCCGGGCGTGCCGTTCGAGCCGAAGCGAATGTGGCCCACCGGATTGCAGGCCATCGGCATCGATCTGAAGGGGAAGATCCCGGTCGGGTCGGGCGCCGAGCCGGGCCGGGCGCTCGCGCGGCTCTCCGACATCGGCTGGGGCGGCCCGCTGCGCGAACTCCTGGCCGACGGCGCGGACCGGGAGGTCCCCGAGGACGTGTTCAAAGCGGTGGTGCAGGTGCTGGCGTCCTGGGACTGGGCCGACCGGCCCACCGCGGTCGTCTCGATGGGCTCGCTCTCGCGCCCGCGGCTGGTCGACGGGCTCGCCGAGCGCATCGCGCGCCTCGGCCGCATGGAGTACCTGGGCGCGCTCGGCCGCGCCTCGGACACCGGCGCGGGCATGCACCGCGCCAACAGCGCCCAGCGGCTCCAGCAGGTGCTGCACGCGTTCACGGTGGACTTCCCCGTGCCGGCCTCGAGCGTGCTCCTCGTCGACGACCTCCGCGACAGCGGCTGGTCGATGACCGTGGCGGCGATGCGGCTGCGCGAGGCCGGGGCGGCCGCGGTGTACCCGCTCGTGCTCGCACTGCAGGCCTGAGCACCACTGGAGGACTCAGGGCCGCAAGGGATCTGGACATTCGGGCCGTGATGGTCGAACATCGGGTGCAGCAGTGGAGGACTCCTATCAAGGAAGCAGGCGCACATGAAGATTCGCACCATCACGGCAGCCGCGTTCGCGGGCCTGGCGCTCGCCGCGGGCGCGGCGCCCGCCGCCGCGGCCGCTGACGGCTACCCGGTCTACCACGACACCTACACGACGAAGGCGGAGTGCCACTCGGTCGGCAAGACGACAGTCGGCAGCGGCAACGCCGACGGCTACTACTGCGAGCAGCAGGAAGCCGGCTGGGACCTCTACCTGACGTACTGGGTCTGACCGACCGCCTCCCACGCGCGCAACGGGTCCGGCGATGTCCGCCGGACCCGTGTGCGAGCCGCTAGAGCGCGCCGAGCAGCGCCGGCAGGTAGCCGCCGCTGTGGCCCGACGCCTTCGGGTGGTACGGCACGTCCGTCACCGTGAAGCCGTGCAGCCACGGCGCCGCCGAGCACACCTCGTGCCCGGTGAACTCGTCGCGCACGTCCACATAGGCGAACCCGTGCGCGGCGGCCGCCTCCTGGATCACCGCCGAGAGCAGGTCCGCGCCCGCGTTCATGCGCTGCTGCTCCGCGACGCTGATCGAACCGAACGCGTCGCAGGTGTTCCGCGCCGCGAACAGCCGCGGGTACCCCGTCACGAGCACCTCCGCGTCGGGCGCGCGGGTCTCGATCTCGGTGTACACCGCGTCGAGCTTCGCCGGCAGCTCCTCAGTGGCCTTGCGCTCGGCCTCCTCGATCGCCGGGTGGCAGTTCTGGAACGGGGTGATGCACGCCGTGATCGCCTCGGTCCAGCCGATGTCGTTGCCGCCGATGCCGATCGTCACCAGGTCGGTCCCGGCGTCGAGCGCCTGGACCTGCCCGGCGAGCACGTCGTCGGTGGTCGCGCCGCCGCAGGCGACGAAGGTCAGCTCGGCCCCGAGCTCCCCGGCGAGGAGCGAGGGGTGGGCCTTGGTCGAGCGCTGGCAGGCGGCGTCGGTGTAGGGGCCGGCGCCCGAGCCCGACGAGTAGGAGTCGCCGAGGGCGACGTAGTCGACGGGTTCCTGCGCTTGGGCCGCGGCGGGGGCGGCGAGGAGGGCGAGGGTCGCGGCGGCGGTGAGGACCGCCCGGGGAAGTCGGTGCATGGGGAGTTCCTTTGCGAGTCGTCGTTGACTTGCCGCTCATTGTGAACTCGCCAGTAACTTGAAGGGAACCCCTTCACCATCACAAATCGGGAACTTTACATATCTCGTTCTATATCAGGCCATGATCGCAAGTGTCGCAACCGGTCGGCGGGGCGGTCGCGCCGCCCCGCCGACATGCCTTTTTAGAGGATCGCGCGGGCGACCGCCGGGTAGTAGCCGTTCTGGTGGCCCATCGCGTTCGGATGGTAGGACTCGGACGGCGGGTAGGCCAGGCCGTTGAGGTAGGCGACGTCGTCGCAGACGGCATGCCCTTCGAAGGCGCGGCGCACGTCCACATAGGTGAAGTCGTGCTCCTCGGCCTTGTTCCGGATGACCCCGGCGAGGCGATCGGCGGCCTCGTTCATGAGCAGCTGCTCGGTGACGCTCGGCTGCCTGAGCGCGCCGCAGGCGCTCGCGCCGTTGAACAGGCGCGGGTAGCCCAGCACGTAGACGTCCGCGTTCGGCGCGCGGTTCGCGATCGCGCCGTACGCGCCGTCGAGGAGCCCGGGCAGGTGGAGCTGGACGAGCCGTTCGGAGTCCTCGATCTCGTCAGTGCAGTCCGCGAGCGGCGTGAGGCAGGCCTTGACGGCCTCGGCCCATCCGATGTCGTTGCCGCCGATCGTGACCGTGACGATGTCGGTCTCCGCGTCGAGCGAGCCGAGCTGCGTCGAGAGGAGGTCCGCGGTCCTCGCGCCCGAGCATGCCTCGAACGTGAACTCGGCGTTGAGCCCGTCCGCGAGCAGCTGCGGGTAGGCCTTGGCCGAGCGGCGGCAAGCCGGGTCGAAGTAGTCGCCCGTGCCGGTGCCCGAAGAGTACGAGTCCCCCAGCGCGACATAGCGGACGGGGTCGAACTCGGCGTGGGCCGCGGCGGCGGGCAGGAGGGCGAATGCGGCGGTGGCGGCGAGGGCCGCGGCCGCGAGGCGGGCAGGGATCATGCGGACTCCGTTCCGATCGGGATCGTCGAGGAACGGTAACGCCCGAACAATACGAATCACGTCGTAAACCGCCAGAGATGGTGAAAAGTGACGCGACGGTGGGAGCGGGACCCGGCGCCGGGCCGCGATTCTCGCGGGACTGCGGCGCCCGCGCCGCAGTCCTCCCCTACGCTGGAGCCATGGGTGCACCGACGTCGCCGCGCCGCCAGACCATGTCCGACCAGGCCCTCATCGAGGGGACCGGAGCGGACTGGCGAACCTGGCTGGCCCTCCTCGACGAGCGCGGCGCGGCCGAGCTCGACCACACCGCGATCGCGCGGATGCTGGTGAGCGAGTTCGAGGTCGACGGCTGGTGGGCGCAGTCCATCACCGTCGGCTACGAGCAGGAGCGCGGCCTGCGCGAACCGGGCGAGCGCCCCGACGGGACGTTCAGCGCCAACGCCTCCAAGACCGTGTCCGCCTCGATAGCGGCCGTGTTCGAACAGCTGGCGGACCCGGTCGCGCAGGCCGGCTGGCTCGACGACCTCACGCTGACCCAGCGCAGCGCGTCCCCGCCGAAGTCGGTGCGGTTCGACGCCTCGGACGGCAGCCGCGTCCTGGCGAACCTCACCGCGAAGGCCGAGGCCAAGACCGCCGTGCAGGTCGAGATCGCCAAGCTCGGCTCCGCCGAGGAGGTCGCGGCCGCCAAGGCCGACTGGAAGGCCCGCCTCGACCGCCTCGCGGAGCGCTCGGAGGCGTTAGGCCTTCGCCGCCGGGGCCGCGGTGTCGGTCGCCTCGACCGGCGGCTTCGGAGCCGTGTCCGACGCCTTGCCGCGCGAGCGCGAGATCGCCACGCCGACGAGCGCCAGCGCGCCGCCGCCGAGGGTCAGCCAGGTCGGGATCTCGGAGAGGAACAGCCACGAGAGTCCGACCACGATCGCCGGGACGACGTAGGTCGTGGCGCCGAGCTTGCCCGCGGTGGTGAAGCGCAGGGCGTAGCCCCAGGTGAGGAATGCCAGCGCGGTCGGGAACAGGCCGAGGTAGAGCACGTGGAGCGTGGCCGAGGCCGGGGCCGATCCCAACTGGGAGAACAGGAGCGGGGCGAAGGGCAGGCACAGGACCGCGGCGACGGCGTTGCCGAAGGCGGTGAACTGGAGCGAGGTGCAGTGCTTCAGGGTGGGTTTCTGGACGACGACGCTGACGGCGTAGGTGATCGCGGAGACGAGGCACAGGAGGACGCCGAGGACCGAGGAGGCGCCGTCGCGTGACATGGAGAGGCTGACGACGGCGACGCCCGCGAAGGAGACGGCGATGCCGAGGAAGAGGCGGGGCGGGAAGCCTTCTTTGAGGAGCCAGCCGCCGAGCAGGGCGATGAGGATCGGCCCGATGTTGACGATGAGCGCGGCGGTGCCGGCGTCGACGAGCTGCTCGCCCCAGTTGAGGGCGACCATGTAGAGGCCGAACCAGAGGACGCCGGCGGTGAGGATGCCGGGCCAGGCGGCGCGTTTGGGGAGGCCTTCGCGGCGGAGGGCCCAGACGGCGAGGAGGACGACGGCGGCGACGCCGGCGCGGCCGAGGGTCAGGGGGCCGGGGTCGAGGTGGCGGCCGGCGTCGCGGATGGAGACGAAGGCCGAGGCCCAGCACAGGACGGTGATGCCGATGGCGATGGCGGCGCGGGGGTGGAATTTGTCGCTCACGGGGGGCGGCTCCTCATGGTGGGGCTGGCGGGCGGCTTTGGTGGGCGGGCGCTCCTGCCGGGGGGCGCTGGTGGCGCCGCGCTCAACCTAGCATCGGGGCCGGGTTTCGGTTATCCGTTATTCGACTGTGTTTTACCGACCGCGTCTTCCCACCGGTCGTCTCCTGAAGCTCGCGGGTTTCCGCTTTGCCCGGGGCTCGGCGGGAACCCCTTCGGGGTGGGCGGCGTCGAAAGGACATGATGGGACACAAGGTTTTGCAGCGGTTCATTCCGCTCGCCGCGCTGCTGGTGCTGGCGGCGTGCGGTCAGGGCGAGGGCGACGCGGGTGCGGACGGGACCGGTTCGGACGTCGGTTCGCAGTCGGACCAGCAGTCGGGCGAGCCGACGCCGCCCGACGCGGTGGTCTACCGGGGGGCGCTGACGGTGCTCCAGGGGGTCGAGCGGGACGCGGCGGAGCTGTGCGGCGCGGTGGCGGAGTCGTACCCGCCGCAGTGCGGCGGGCTGCCGGTGACGGGCTGGGACTGGGACGCGGTCGAGCACGAGGAGGCCGAGGGGGTGCGGTGGGGTTCGTACCTGGTGACGGGGACGTTCGACGGGAAGTCGTTCGTGCTCACCGAGGACCCGGTGTCGACGGCGGAGATCGACATGGCGGACTACCCGGAGCTGCAGTACCAGGAGCCGGAGATCGGCGACCCGGCCGAGGACTTGGACGCGGCCGAGCTGCAGGCGATCGCCGACGAGATCACGGCGGCATTCCCGCGGTACGTCTACGGCGGCTGGGCCGACGACCAGAACGGCGTCGCGATCATCGATGCGCTCCTGGTCACACCCGAGCTGGAGGCGTACGCGGAGGAGCACTACCCGGCGGACACGGTGGTGTTCTCTTCGATGCTGAAACCGGTCGAATAGCATCGAATCACGCTTTATCGCGATAAATCCCCCTTAAGGGACCCCTGGCACAAAAATAGCTCGGGGTCCCGACACTCTTCCTTCGAACAAGCCCCGAAACGTGTTCACTTCGGGAACATGAACGTCTCCCGGGTATTGACACCTCACCTGGCGCCCTTAAGATAGAAAACGGTATCTACCCGGGCGGCCTGCTGTTTGGGACGGCAGACCCGGGCGGGGTAGACGCGTCCGCGCCATGGCGGACAATGAGCGGGCCCGCATCGCCGAACCGAGACGAGGCGGCCGCGCAGACGCGCGGCAGCTCGGCGGTCGGGCCGGAAGTCCGGTCGGCCCTGCGCCGACCGGGCCGATCGCATACTGGAAAGGGAACCCTGGCGATGAGCCGAACCGATTTCACCTACGTGGAAAGCGTTAGCCCTGGGAACGGGCGGCGCGATCCGCGGGCGGCGCTGGCCTCCGACGCCGCCGCGCTCAGCCTCGACGGCGAGTGGCGCTTCAACCTGGCCGCGGGCCTCCACGACACCACCGAGGGCTTCGAGGCCCCCGCGTTCGACAGCAGCGGCTGGGACACGCTCGCCGTGCCGTCGATGTGGCAGATGACCGACCTCGACGGCGACGCCCCCTACGGCAAGCCGCAGTACACCAACACGGTCTACCCCTTCCCGGTCGACCCGCCCCGCGTCCCCGACGCCAACCCCACCGGCGAGTACCGCCGCACCTTCACCCTCCCGGCGGAGTGGCCCGCCACCGGCCGCACCGTCCTCCGCTTCGAGGGCGTCGACTCCGCGTTCGCCGTGTGGGTCAACGGGACCCTCCTCGGCGACGGCAAGGGCAGCCGCCTCCCCACCGAGTTCGACGCCACCGACCACCTCGTGGCCGGTGAGAACACCGTCGCCGTCCGGGTGCATCAGTGGTCGGCCGCGTCGTACCTGGAGGACCAGGACATGTGGTGGCTGTCGGGCATCTTCCGGCCCGTCGCCCTCCTCCACCGCCCCGAGCACGGCATCGAGGACGTCTTCGCCCACGCCGACTACGACCACGCCACCGGCCGGGGCACCCTCCGCGTCGAGACCACCGCCGCCGACGCCCGCGTCACCGTGCCCGAGCTCGGCATCGACATCGCCGCCGGCGAGAGCGCCACCGTCGCGGTCGAGCCGTGGACGGCCGAGACCCCGCGCCTGTACGACGCCGAGGTCGCCACCGCCACCGAGCGCGTGAGCCTGCGCATCGGCTTCCGCACCGTCGCGATCGAGGACGGCCTGCTCAAGGTCAACGGCAAGCGGATCCTCCTGCGCGGGGTCAACCGCCACGAGTGGGACCCCGACACCGGCCGCACCCTCACCGTCGAGACCATGCGCGCCGACCTCGAGATCATGAAGCGGCACAACGTCAACGCCGTCCGCACCAGCCACTACCCCCCGGACCGCCGCTTCCTCGACCTGTGCGACGAGATCGGCGTCTGGGTCATCGACGAATGCGACCTCGAAACCCACGGCTTCGTCCACCACGAGTGGCGGAACAACCCCAGCGACGAGCCCATGTGGAGGGACGCCTACCTCGACCGCATGGCCCGCATGGTCGAACGCGACAAGAACCACGCCTCGGTCATCATCTGGTCCCTCGGCAACGAGTCCCACACCGGCGACAACCTCGCCGCCATGTCCCAGTGGGCCAAGCAGCGCGACCCCGGCCGCCCCATCCACTATGAAGGCGACTGGGACTCCGGCTACGTCGACATGTACAGCCGCATGTACGCCGACCACGCCGAGACCGACCGCATCGGGCACAGGACCGAGGACCGCACCAAGGACCCCGCGCTCGACGAGCACCGCCGCAACATCCCGTTCGTCCTGTGCGAGTACGCCCACGCCATGGGCAACGGCCCCGGCGGCATGAGCGAGTACCAGCGCCTCTTCGAGCAGCACGAGCGCTGCCAGGGCGGGTTCATCTGGGAGTGGATCGACCACGGCGTGCGCATGCACGACGCGGGCGGCCGCGAGTGGTTCGCCTACGGCGGCGACTTCGACGAGTCCCTCCACGACGGCAACTTCGTCGTCGACGGGCTCGTCTTCCCCGACCGCGAGCCCTCCCCCGGCCTCGTCGAGTTCAAGAAGGTGATCGAGCCCGTCCGCATCACCGTCCAGCCCGGCTCGCGCGCCGTCGCCGTCGCGAACCTCCGCGACTTCGCCGACACCGGCGACCTCGCGTTCACCTGGGCCGTCGAAGACGAAGGCGTCATCGTCGCCGAAGGCGAGCTCGAAGTGCGGAGCATCGCCGCCGGCGAGTCCGCCGTCGTCGCCTTCCCCGCCGGCGTCGCCGCCCTCGGCCGAGCCGAGGGCGAACGCTGGCTCACCGTCCGCGCCGTCCTCGCCAAGGACGAGGCGTGGGCCGAGGCCGGCCACGAGATCGCCTGGGGCCAAGCGCAACTCGTCGCCAGCGCGCCCGTGTCCGCGAACGGCGGCACCGCCGCCGTCGCCGGAGACCGCGGCTACCGCCTCGGCGGCGCCGCGTTCGACGCGCTCGGGCGCCTCACCGCCATCGGGGGGCTCGAGATCGAAGGCCCCCGGCTCGACCTGTGGCGGGCCCCCACCGACAACGACCTGCTGGGCTGGCACGCCCCGCTCGTGCAGCAGTGGCGCGACCGCAACGTCGCCCTGTACCGGCTCGAGCACAAGGTCCTCGACATCGAGTCCACCGCGGACGGTCTCACCGTGTCGACCCGCGTCGGCGCCGCCGGGGCCGAGATCGCCATGGGCACCGTCTACCGGTGGCGCCTCGACGGCGCTCGGCTCTGGCTCACCGTCGAGGTGAACCCGGAGGGCGAGTGGGACTTCCCGCTCCCCCGCCTGGGCGTGCGCGCCGCCCTGCCCAAGGGCCTCGACGAGGTCGAGTGGTTCGGCGGCGGGCCCGGCGAGGCCTACGCCGACACCCGCGCGGCCGCCCGCGTCGGCCGCTTCCGGTCGACCGTGGCCGCGATGCAGACCCCGTACGTGTTCCCGCAGGAGAACGGCTCCCGCATCGACGTCCGCTGGGCGACCCTGTCCGGCGAGGGCAAGACCCTCAAGGTGTTCGGCGCGCCCGAGTTCGCGTTCACCGTGCGGCCGTGGACGAGCGAGGACATCGAGGCCGCCAGGCACACGCACGAGCTCGTCGAGCGCGACCGGGTCTACGTCAACCTCGACGCCGGCCTGCACGGCATGGGCTCGGCCGCGTGCGGCCCCGGCGTCCTGCCCCTGCACCGGCTGCTCCCGCAGGCCGCGGCGTTCACGCTCGGCTTCGAAGCGACCGAGTAGGCGCCATGCGACGGGTCCGCTCACCATGACGTGGGCACAAAGGAATATGCGAGCGTGCAATACCCTGGGTGCGGACCCGTCGCATCCCCGAGAACGGTGAGAGAAGGCCCCCAGTGCCCAAGAAGTCGAATGCCGAGACCGGCAAGCGCCCCACGATCAGGGACGTGGCCGCCCGGGCCGGCGTGTCGGTGCCGACGGTCTCGCGGGTCCTCGCCGGGAACTACCCGGTGGCACCCGCGACCCGCGCGAAGGTGCTGCGCGCCATGCGCGAACTCGACTACGTGGTCAACGCGCACGCCCGCGCGCTGGCCGGGGCGACGACGAAGACCGTGGCGTTCGTGGTCGACGACGTGACGGGGCCGTTCTACGCGTACATCGCGCGCGGTGTCGAGCAGCAGGCCGCCTCAGAAGGGCGGCTGTGCCTGCTGTGCACGACGCACGGCGACCCGGAGCGGGAGCTGGCGGTCGTGGAGCTCATGCGCGAGCAGCACGCCGAGGCCGTGATCGTCGTGGGCGGCGCGTGGGACGACGGGAAGTACAACGAGCGGATGCGCTACTTCGCCTCGGCGCTGGACCGCTCGGGGTCGCGCCTGGTGCTGTGCGGGCGGCCGTCGCTGGGCGAGGACGTCCCGGCGACGGTGGTGCACTACGACAACGAGGGCGGGTCGTACGCGATGACCTCGCACTTGCTGTCGGCCGGGCACAAGACGATCGCGTACATGGGCATGGGCGTCGGACTGTCCACTACGGACGAGCGGGTGCGGGGGTTCCGGCGGGCGCACGCCGATTACGGCGTCGAGGTCGACGAGTCGCTGATCATCCCGGGCGAGTTCTCGAAGCAGAGCGGGTACGACCTGACCCGGGATCTCGTGGGAAAGCGCGACGATGTGACCGCGGTCTTCGGGGCGACCGACATGGTCGCGGCGGGCGTGCTGAAAGCGTTGCGGGAGGCCGGGATCGAGGTTCCCAAGGACATGTCGGTGGTCGGCTTCGACGACATCCCGCTGGCCTCGGACCTCACGCCCGCGCTGACCACGGTGCACGTGCCGCACGAGGAGCTGGGGCGCGAGGCGGTGCGGCTGGGGCTGCGCCGCGAGGCGACGGCGTCCGACCAGGTCGTGCTCGGCACCCACATCGTGGTGCGCGAGACGGTGGCCCCGCCGCCGCGCCGCTGAGGGCAGACGTTTCGGGGCCGGGCCGCTTCACAGCGGCCCGGCCCCGTTCGTTCGCAGTGTGCGTCCGGTCGGCGCCGGTCGTCACTTGTCGTCGCCGGTGAGGTCTCTCTTGGCGTCGCGGAGTTCCTCTTCGCCCCTGTCGCGAAGGTCGTGCCACTCCTCCTTCGCCTTGCCCTTCAGCTCCTGCGCGCGCCCCTCATTGGCGAGGCTCTCGTTGTCGGTCGCGTCGCCGACCTTCTCCTTGGCCTTGCCGACGAGCTGGTCGGTCTTGTCCTTGGCCTTGTCGAATCCACCCATGGCGTTGCCGTCCTTTCTCGAACGGTGATTGCGGCATGGGTACCCGCTCCCGGCCCGGTCACACCTCCGCTGGTCAGGCCCGGGGCGCGGTGCGGTACTCGGCGTAGTCGAAGTCGGCGAAGCCGCCTTCGGCTGCCAGGTCCTGGACCCAGAGGCCCACGAACGCGCCGGTGAAGCCGAAGGCGTGGAGGAGGCCGTTCTCGCTCCACGTGGCGTGCTCGTCCGAGAGGACCGTGGCGTCGGCGGTGACCGCGAGGTCCTGCCACGGGCCGCTGTCGCGGTAGGCGAACCGCAGGGTCGGGCCGTCGAAGGCGATGCGCAGGTCGAGCCGGGTCCCGACGGCGGCGACCTGCGTGGTGGCGCGCCGGCCGCGGTCGCAGGTGACGAGGCTGAGCAAGCGGCGGCCCTGGTCGAGGCCGACCTGCAGGCAGTGCCAGTTGAAGCCGTTGTAGTAGGCGGTGATCCCGGCGGTCTGGTCCGCGGTCCGCGGGTCGAAGTCGAGACCGGCCTCGAAGACGCCGTGCTTGGCGGTCACTCGCTGCGCGACAAGGCTGGGCGTGCGCTTCCCGTGCGGGGACTGGCCTCCGGTGACGCGCAGGTGCGAGGAACGGTCGGCGAGACTGAGCCAGGACGGGTCGGCGTGGCGGCGGAGGGTGCTCCAGCGCGGGTCGAGGGCCGGTTCGTCGAAGTCGTCGCGGGCGGGCGCCGCGGGCGCCGCGAGCACGGGCCCGGACGGGGCCGGGACCTCCAGCGCCGGTGCGGCCCCCTCGATGCGGGGCCAGCCGTCGGTCCAGGAGACGGCCGCGATGGCGGTCTCGCGGCCGAGGACGCAGCGGCCGGTCGCGTCGCGCTCGCGGGCGTCCTGGGGCAGGCCGTCCTCGACCTCGGTGTAAGGCCGCGAGGTCAGGTAGGTCATGTACCACTCCCCCGCCGGGGTCGTGGTGAAGCAGCCGTGGCCGGCCTTCTGGAGCGGCAGGTCGAGCTTGTCGCGGGTGGTGAGGAGCGGCCCGTTCGGGTCGATCTCGTAGGGGCCCAGGAGGTTTCGGGAGCGGGCGACGATCGCGCCGTGGTTGAAGCCGGTGCCGCCCTCGGCGCACAGCAGGTAGTACCGGCCGTCGTGCCGGTAAAGGTGCGGGCCCTCGGTGACGCCCGCCGGGCTCGAGTCGAGGAGCAGGACCGGCTCGCCGACCGCCTCGCCGTCCTCGAGCCGCTGGATCTCGACCCCCTTGAAGCCCATGATCATGTTGAGCAGCCAGGTCGAGCCGTCGTCCTCGTGGAAGAGGGCGGCGTCGAAGCCGCGCCCGGGGAGCCGCACCGGGTCCGTCCAGGGCCCTTCGATCGACGCGGCGGTGGTCAGGTAGTTCGCGCAGTCCTTGTAGCCGTACGCGTAGTTGTCGAGGACCGAGAAGACCAGGTGGAAGCGGCCGTTCGCGTAGGTGAGGTCGGGCGCCCACACGCCACCGGAGTCGGGGACGCCGGTCAGGTCGAGCAGCCCCGGCGTGTCGAGCAGGCCGCCGAGCGGCCGCCAGTGCTGCAGGTCCCGCGAATGGTGGATGCGGACGCCGGGGCACCACTCGAAGGTCGAGGTGGCCAGGTAGTAGTCCTCGCCGACCCGGACGATCGAGGGGTCGGGGTGGAAGCCGGGCAGGATGGGGTTGCGGATCACGTCGCTCACAAGGGTCGATTCAACCGGTCCCGCAACCCATGTGCAAGCGCTATCCAGTGCCAATGTCGCCGACGCGGGGCAGAATCTTCTGGTGACCGGTTTCCGCATCCGCCCCGTTTCGCCCGCCGAGCACGACGCGCTCGGCGAGGTGTCGATCCGCTCGTATCTCGAAGGCGGGCTGCTCCTCGGCGGCCTCGACGACCCGTACGCACCGAACCTGCGCGACGTCGCGCTCCGGGCCGCCTCAGCGACCGTTCTCGTCGCCGTGGACGGCGACACGGGCGCGATCCTGGGCGGAGTGACCCTCGCGTTCCACGGGAGCGCCATGGCGCAACTGGCGGGTCCGGGCGAGGCCGAGATCCGGATGCTCGCGGTCGACCCGGGCGCGCAGGGGCGCGGCGTCGGGTCGGCCCTCGCCGCCGCGTGCGTCGAGCGCGCCCGCGCCGAGGACGGCACGAAGCGGGTCGTGCTCTGCTCGCAGCAGGCCATGACGACCGCGCACCGCGTCTACGCCCGCCTCGGTTTCGAGCGCGCGCCGGAGCTCGACTGGTACCCGCTGCCCGAGGTGCTGCTGTGGGGCTTCCAGCTCGTCCTTTAGAGGAATGCTCCGAACGTCCGCTTGTAGTCGGCCAGCGCCCGGTCGACCTCGCTCTCGGTGAGGCCGTACCGGGCCAGGTCGTACTTGTGGTCGGTGGGGCGGTTGGCGAGGGCCGTCTCGAGCGCGTCCGCTTCCGTTCGGCCCCAAGGGGCTCCGAGGTGCTCGAAGAGCTGCGGGAGGCGTTCGCGGGCGTGGTCGGTGAGGTCGCGGTAGGGGACGTCGACGACGGCGTAGGCGGGCATGCGGGCGCGGGCGGCGCGGGCGCGGTCGAGGCCGGTCGCGAAGAGCCCCAGCCAGGTGCGGCCGATCTCGCGTGGGTCGAGTTCGCTGGTGTTCATGCCGGAGGCGGTCTCGGTCATGGAGCAGAGCGAGGCGAGGGCTTCGGCGGGTTCGCGGTGGGTCCAGAGGATCTGGGCGTCGGGGAAGGTCTTGACGAGGGCGCCGAGGTTCCACAGGTGGGCGGCGGCGCGGATGACCCAGCGGCGGCGGGGGCGGCCGTGCTGGAGGACCTGGAGGGTCTGCTTGAGGTAGCGGTAGTCGGCGGTGTAGTCGCGTTCGAGCATCCACTGGACGTAGCCGGGTGGTTGGGCGCGCACGAGGTGGCCGACGCCGTGCGGGAGGACCCAGATGTCCGCGTCGGGCTTCTGCGGGTGCATGTCGTAGACGGCGCCGAAGGCGGGGAGGGCTCTGGCGAGGAAGTCGGTGGCGCGTTCGGCGCGGCGGAGGTGGTCGCCGCCTTCGAGGTCGGCGTGCATGAGCTCGTGCATGAGCGGGGAGCGGTGGGTGGCGGGGACGGCGAGGAGGCGCTGGAGCATAGTGGTGCCGGTGCGGGGGGCGCCGGTGATGACGATGGGTCGGCTGATGGGCTCGTCGGCGATCTCGGGGTTGAGGGCGTGGAGTTTGCGGGTGCGGAGGCGGTTCTCGAGGCGGTCGGCGATCTCGTGCTGGACGGCGACCCAGCCGGTGAGGGTGAGGCCGTGGATGTCGGCGTAGCCGGCGAGGAGGACGCGCATGTCCTCGATGAAGGCCTCTTCGCCGTGGGCGGTGGAGCCGGTGCGGTCCTCGGCTTCGCGGACGGCGCGGTCGAGGAGTCGGTCGACCTTCTTGCGGCGTCCCGCGATGGCGGGGGTGAGGACCGTGTTGACGGCTTTCAGCCAGGGCGAGACGGGTTTCATCGTGTGCCATTCCTCGTATGCCGGTTACGATGCGCCGCTTGGGGATCGGGCCCGGCGGAGCTGAGGTGAGCCTACCGTCGGGTAGGACGGCGGGCCCACCTCAGGGCGTGGAGTGTGTCCGGGCTATCGGGCGTCGGCGTGCTGGGCCTCGAGCGGGATCGCCGCGGCCACTTGGGGGGTGAGTTCGGCGACGAAGCGCGGGGACAGGTGGTTGGCGTCGCGGTAGACGAGGAGGTTGCCGACGACGACGGGGCAGGTGTCGTTCTCCATGTCGCACATCCAGGGGATGGGGTCGACGACGGTGGCGTCGGTCTCGGCCTCGATCGTGTCGATGGCGAGGGCGCGGCGTTCGGGCCGGGTGGTGGCCTGTTCGACGTCGACGACGCAGGCGGTGACGTTGTCGGAGTGCTCGGCGAGGCACGCGGGCGTGTCGCCGGGCGGGTTGGCGGAGTCGGCCAGGTAGTAGACCTCGTCGGCGGCGGCGTCGAGGCGGTCGAGGCTCTCGGCCCAGCCGTCGGCCCAGGCGGCGTCGGGGTCGTCGGCGAGGATCTCCTTGTTGTCGTAGGCGGAGGTGACGACGACGTCGGGTTCGATCCGCTCGATCTCGGCGAACGCCTTCTCCTTCCACGCTTCGCATTCGGTGTAGCGGCGGCCGAGCTGGTTGTCGTGCTCGATGGCGGCGGAGACGCTGCAGTTGGCCTTGGCGAAGGGCAGGAGCTGCCAGCCGGAGGCTTCGGCGAGCTGGTTGAAGGCGGGGAACCACTGGGCGGCGTGGGAGTCGCCGAACAGGACGATGGTCTTGGAGCCTTCGGGGTCGCCGAACACGCAGTCCTCGGCGAGGTCGGTGCCTTCGCGGCCGGAGACGCAGCCGTCGGCGTAGAGCGCGGGCTCGTCGGTGCCGGCGTCGTCGAGCGAGGGGGTGATGTTGGCGGGCACCGATTCCACATCGGAGGATTCGCCGATCATCTCCCAGACGGTGGAGTCGTCGCCGGTGATCTCGGCGGCTTCGCCGTTCTCCTCGGCGGGCATGGGCTGCTGCACCATCAGGAGTGAGACCGCGAGCATGGCGGTGATGAGCCCGCCGCCCATGGCGAGGGCCCGGGAGGGCACCTGCACGAGCGGCCGCTTGGTGCGGATCGGGTTCTCCACGAGGTAGTACGTGGCGATCGTGAGCAGGAACGCCACGGCCATGAGCAGCAGGTAGTGGCGCAGGCGCACGTCTTCGAGGCCCATGACGGCGGGGCCGATCATGATGAGCGGCCAGTGCCAGAGGTAGAGGCCGTAGGAGATCTTGCCGACGAACTGGGCCGGGCGGATCCCCAGGAGGCGCTGGGCGCCGAAGCGGTGCGGGGCGCAGCCGGCGGCGATGACGAGCGCGCAGCCGGCGACGGGCAGGAGTGCCGCGGTGCCGGGGAAGACGGTGTGCTCGTCGAGGACGAACACGGAGGCGGTGATGAGCGCGAGTCCGGCCCAGGAGGCGAGCGCGGCGGCCCATTCCGGGGCGCGGCCGCGGATGCCGCCGGCGGCGACGGCGATGAGCGCGCCGACGGCGAGTTCCCATGCGCGCGTGTGGATGCCGAAGTAGGACCAGACGGGGTCGCCGGCGGTCCAGGCGGCGCTCATCCAGAACGAGACGCCTCCTGCGATCACGAGGAACGCGGTGATGGCGAGCGTTCGTCCCGGTCCCCGGTTGCGGTGGCGTGCCGCGGTGAACTTGCCGGGGCGGCCGAATTTGGCGCCCAGGGACGCGATCGCGAGGAGGACGAGCGGCCAGACGATGTAGAACTGCTCTTCCACCGCGAGGGACCAGAAGTGCTGCAACGGGGACGGGGGGACCTCGGCGTTGAGGTAGTCCGTGCCTTCTTGCGCCAGGCGGAGGTTGATGATGTTGAGCGCGGCGGCGGCCGCGTCGGCGGCGATCTCGCCGAGCCTGGTGCGCGGCAGCCAGAGCCATGCCGCCCCGAGCGTTGCGAGCAGGACCGTGGCGGCGGCCGGGAGGAGCCGCACGGCGCGCCGGGCGTAGAAGCCCGCGATCGAGACGGTGCCGGTCGTGTCGATCTCGCGCAGCAGCAGCGAGGTGATGAGGAAGCCGGAGATGACGAAGAAGACGTCGACGCCGACGAATCCCCCTGCCATGTAAGGGAAGCCGATGTGGGCGGCGATGACGGCGCCCACGGCGAGGGCCCGGAGGCCTTCGATGTCGGGCCGCCAGTGGCTGGGGCGCGCACTGGTCGGCGTTTCGGTCTGCTGGTCGACCCGAGCACTCCGCTTGATCGCGAGGGTCTCGGGGTCCCGCTTGGGTGCTATGCGGGCGGCGGCGTCACTGGACGTCTTCGCCGGTTCTGGTGCGTTGGTCAGACGCATGGATCTCGGTCTCCGAACGGTTCACCGGGCATCGGACTCCCAGCCGGGCAAGGCTGGGCGGACTGGGGGTCGGGGGTCTTACCGGGGACGAGTGCAGACCATAACATTGCCCGGTGAATGGGATCTACCCCCTCTAATGCGGTGATATATCACTCAATCACCACGTAACCGAGCGTGCTCGCCGCCCGGGACGCGGCGAGGGCGCACCCGGTGGGACCGGATGCGCCCTCGGCGTCACTCGTTCGGTGACCCTTAGGGGACGCCGGGCGGTTCGGGGGTCTGGCGCAGCAGGCCCTCCTGGGTGGCCGAGGCCAGGTGCACGCCGCGCTCGTCGAAGAACCGGCCCTGGGCCAGTCCGCGGCCGTCGGCGGCGGTCGGCGACATCGAGTCGTAGAGGATCCAGTCGTCGAAGCGGAACGGCCGGTGGAACCACAGCGCGTGGTCGAGGCTCGTCCCGAGGTAGCCGCCGGGGCCCCACACCTCGCCGTGGCGCGACAGGACCGAGTCCAGCAGCGTCAGGTCCGAGGCGTACGTGAGCACGCACACGTGGATGAGCGGGTCGTCCGGGAGCCGCCCGTCGGCCTTCATCCACACCCGCTGGTGCTCCTGCGCCGGGCGTTCGCCCGAGGCCGAGAAGCCCGAGCCGCCGCCCGCGTAGCGCACGTCGATCGGGCGCGGCACGCGCGCCCAGATGCCGAGCCGGTCCGGGTGCGCCTTCAGCTGCTCGCCGAGCGGCGCGATGTCCTCGGGCCGGGCCAGGCCCTCAGGGGCCGGGTCGGAGTGCTCCAGGCCGCGCTCGCCGGTGTGGAACGAGGCGGACATGAAGAAGATCGTCTGCCCGTTCTGCAGCGCCACCGTACGTCGTACGGAGAAGGAGCGGCCGTCGCGGATGTTCTCGACCTGGTAGACGATCGGCTTCGTCGAGTCGCCGGGGCGCACGAAGTAGCCGTGCAGCGAATGCACCCGCCGGTCGGCCGGGACGGTGCGCCCGGCGGCCACCAGCGCCTGGCCGGCGACCTGGCCGCCGAACACGCGCTGGAGCCCCACCTCGGCGCGCGGGCCCCGGAACAGGCCCTTGTCGATCTCTTCGAGGTCGAGGACGCCGAGGAGGGAGTCCACGGCGTCCTGTCCTACGAGGACTTCCCTCATCTAGGAGCCGATCTTGTGGACCCGGACGGTGTTCGTCGAACCGGGGGTCCCGGCGGGGGTGCCCGCGACGATGAGGACGAGGTCGCCCGGCTCCGCCAGGTGGTGCTCCTGCAGGGTCTTGTCGACCAGCAGGAACATGTCGTCGGTGTGGTCCACGTGCTCGACCAGGTAGGAGTCGGTGCCCCAGGAGAGCGCCATCTGGTTGCGGACGCTCTCGATCGGGGTCAGGCCGTAGATCGGGCGGTTCGGCTTCAGGCGGGCGAGGCGCTTGACGGTGTCGCCGGTCTGGGTGAAGGCCACGAGGGCCTTCGCGCCGATCGCGTCGGCGATCTCGGCCGCCGCGTGGGTCACCGCACCGGACTTGGTGCGCGGGTCGTGCAGCAGCTCGCGCAGGCCGATCGGGCCGTTCTCGGTGGTCTCCACGATCTTGGACATGGTGCGCACGGTCCCGATCGGGTACTTGCCGACCGAGGTCTCGCCGGAGAGCATCACGGCGTCGGTGCCGTCGAGGACGGCGTTGGCGACGTCGGAGACCTCGGCGCGGGTGGGCCGGGCGTTCTCGATCATCGAGTCGAGCATCTGGGTGGCCACGATGACGGGCTTGGCGTTCTCGCGGCAGAGGCGCACGATCTCCTTCTGCACGATCGGGACCTCGTCGAGGGGCATCTCGACGCCCAGGTCGCCGCGGGCGACCATGACGCCGTCGAAGGCCAGGACGATCTCCTCGAGGCGCGCGACGGCCTCGGGCTTCTCGACCTTCGCGATGATCGGGCGGCGCACGCCGACCTCGTCCATCACCTTGTGGCCCAAGCGGACGTCGTCGGGGCTGCGCACGAACGACATCGCGATGAGGTCCACGCCGAGGTTCAGCGCGAACTTCATGTCGGAGACGTCCTTCTCGGACAGCGCCGGCACGGAGATGTTCACGTTCGGCAGCGACAGGCCCTTGTTGTTCGAGACCGGGCCGCCCTCGACGACCAGGCACTCGACGTCGGTGTCGTCGGCGCTGAGCACCTCGAGCGCCAGCTTGCCGTCGTCGACCAGGAGGCGGTCGCCCTTGGAGACCTCGGCCGGCAGCTTCTTGTAGGTGCACGAGACGCGGTCGTGGGTGCCCTCGACGTCGTCGGAGGTGATCTTGATGCGGTCGCCCGCGTCCCACTGCTCGACGCCGTTGGCGAAGGTGCCCAGGCGGATCTTGGGGCCCTGCATGTCGGCCAGGATGGCGACGGGCTTCCCGGCGGCCTCGGCGGCCTCGCGGACCATCTGGTAGACGGCCTCGTGGTCGGCCTGGGCGCCGTGGGAGAAGTTCATGCGGGCGACGTTCATGCCGGCGTCGATCAGGCCGGCCATACGCTCGGGCGTGGCCGTGGCAGGCCCGATGGTGCAGACGATTTTTGCTCTACGAGTCACCCTGCGAGCTTATATCGGACGCCTACTCGCACTCGCAGGGTCTCCGCAGTTGAGAGGTGGAATTCACCGGTGCCGGAATGCAAAAGAACGATAGGCGGAATTGAGCCCGTGCGAATATTCACCGGGCTCAATTCCGCCTATTGCACTTATGCGACGAGCGCCTGTGCGTTCGATTCGACCGGCGCCGGGAGCGCCGTCTGGCCGCCGAGGAACTTGTGCGCGGCCGCCGCGGCGGCGCGCCCTTCGGCGATCGCCCACACGATGAGCGACGCTCCACGGTGGGCGTCGCCCGCGACGAACACGCCGGGCGCGTCCGTCTGCCAGTCCTCGCCGCAGTCGATCACGTTGCGGCGGTTGCGCTCGATGCCGAACTGGCGCAGCAGCGGCTGGTCCTCGGTGCCCGCGAAGCCGATCGCGAGCAGGACGAGGTCGGCCGGGACGATCTGCTCGGTGCCCTCGACGGGGAGGATGTCGCGGCGGCCCTGGGACTTGTCGACCCGGACCTCGCTGAAGCGCATCTGGCGCACGTGCCCGTGCTCGTCGCCGATGAACTCGGCGGCCGCGGATGCGTAGTTGCGCTCCCCGCCCTCCTCGTGCGCCGGGTAGTTGCGCACGATGACCGGCCAGGTCGGCCACGGGTCCTTCGCGCCGTTCCGCAGCTCCGGCGGCGTCGGGTACAAGTCGAGCTGGCGCACCGAGGCCGCGCCCTGCCGGTGGGCCACGCCCAGGCAGTCCGCGCCGGTGTCGCCGCCGCCGATGATGACGACGTGCTTGCCCTTGGCGTCGATCGGGGCGAACGGGGCCTTGCCCGCCACGACCTGGTTGGCGCCCACCAGGTGCTCCATCGCCTGGTGGATGCCGGCGAGCTCGCGGCCCGGCTGCTCCGTCTCGCGGCCCTCGAGGGCGCCGACGGCCAAGATGACCGCGTCGTGGCGCTCGCGCAGGTCCTCGGCGGTGATGTCGACGCCGACGTTCACGTTGCACGCGAACTCGACGCCCTCGGCGCGCATCTGCTCGACGCGGCGGTCGATCTGGTGCTTCTCCAGCTTGAAGTCCGGGATGCCGTAGCGCAGCAGGCCGCCGGGGGCGTCGTCGCGCTCGTACACCGTCACCGCGTGGCCCGCGCGGGCCAGCTGCTGGGCCGCGGCCAAACCGGCGGGGCCGGAGCCGACCACCGCGACGGACTTGCCGCTGGAGGACGCGGCCGGCTGCGGCCGCACGTTCGCGTCGTCGAACGCGCGGTCGATGATCTCGACCTCGATGTTCTTGATGGTCACCGGGTCGTCCCCGATGCCCAGCACGCAGGCCGCCTCGCACGGCGCCGGGCACAGCCGCCCGGTGAACTCCGGGAAGTTGTTCGTCGCGTGCAGTTGCTCGATCGCCGCGCCCCACCGGCCCGTGCGGGCCAGGTCGTTCCACTCGGGGATCCGGTTGCCCAGCGGGCAGCCGTTGTGGCAGAACGGGATGCCGCAGTCCATGCAGCGCGAGGCCTGCGCCGTCACCAGTTCCTTGGTGGTGCGGGTGTACACCTCGCGGTTGTCGAGGATGCGCACCGGCACGGGGCGCTTCTTCGGCACTTCGCGGCCGTGCTCGAGGAATCCGCTCGGGTCAGGCATTGGCGGCCTCCTTCTCGGTCAGGACGAGCGTGCGGGTCGTGATCGTGTCAATGGCTTGACGGGCGAGGACGGCCTTGTACTCGCGGGGGATGACCTTCGTGAAGCCGCTCGCGGCCCGCGGCCACTCGGCCAGCAGGTCCGCCGCGACCGCCGAGCCGGTGGCCCGGCCGTGGCGCAGCAGCAGCGAGTGGACCAGGTCGATGTCGGAGGCCGACAGCGGGTCGAGGTCCGACATCGCGGTGTTGGTACGGGACTCGTCCAGGCGCCACACGTAGGCGACGCCGCCGGACATGCCGGCCGCGAAGTTGCGGCCGGTCGGGCCGAGGACGAGGACGGTGCCGCCGGTCATGTACTCGCAGCCGTGGTCGCCCACGCCTTCGACGACGGCGACCGCGCCGGAGTTGCGGACCGCGAAGCGCTCGCCGACCTTGCCGCGGATGTACACCTCGCCGGAGGTCGCCCCGTACAGGAGCGTGTTGCCGGCGATGACGTTCTCCTCGGCCTTGAACGGCGCCCCCGCGTCGGGGGTGAGCACGAGGCGGCCGCCCGAGAGGCCCTTGCCGACGTAGTCGTTGGCGTCGCCCACGAGCTTGAAGCTCGCGCCCCGGGTGAGGAACGCGCCGAACGACTGCCCGGCGGTGCCGCGGAACGTGAGGTTCACGGTGTCCTCGGTCAGGCCCTCGCGGTGGGCGCGGGAGACCGCGGCGCCCAGGAGCGCGCCGACCGAGCGGTCGGTGTTGCGGATCTCGAGCTCGGCGGTGACCCGCTCGCCCTGCTCGATGGCGGGGCGGGCGATCTCGACGATGCGGGCGCCGAGGGTCGACTCCACGCCGTGGTCCTGGACGGTGGCCTGCGTGCGCGGGCCCTCGACCGGGGCGGCGATGACCTTCGACAGGTCCACGCGGGCGGCCTTGCGGCCGGGGCCGGGGATCTGCTGCAGGCGCTCGACCTCGCCGATCGCCTCTTCGAGGGACCGGTATCCGAGCTCGGCGAGGAGCTCGCGGACCTCTTCGGCGATGTAGCGGAAGAAGTTCTCCACGAACTCGGGCTCGCCCGTGTAGCGCTCGCGCAGGCGCGGGTCCTGCGTGGCGACGCCGACCGGGCAGGTGTCGAGGTGGCAGACGCGCATCATGACGCAGCCGGTCACGACGAGCGGGGCCGTCGCGAACCCGAAGCCCTCGGCGCCGAGCAGCGCGGCGACGATGACGTCCCGGCCGGTCTTCATGGCGCCGTCCACTTCGAGCTTCACGCGGTCGCGCAGGCCGTTGCGGATCAGGGTCTGCTGGGCCTCGGCGAGGCCGATCTCCCACGGGGTGCCCGCGTGCTTGATCGAGTTCGCCGGGGAGGCGCCGGTGCCCCCGTCGTAGCCGGAGATGAGGATCGTGTCGGCCTTGGCCTTGGAGACGCCCGCGGCGACGGTGCCGACGCCGGTCTCCGAGACGAGCTTCACGTGGACCTCGGCGTCGCCGCCGCCGGCGTGCTTGAGGTCGTGGATGAGCTGCGCCAGGTCCTCGATCGAGTAGATGTCGTGGTGCGGGGGCGGGCTGATGAGGCCCACGCCGGGCGTGGCGTTCCGGGTGTCGGCGATCCACGGGTACACCTTGTAGCCGGGCAGCTGGCCGCCCTCGCCGGGCTTCGCGCCCTGCGCCATCTTGATCTGGATGGCGTCGGCGGTGGCCAGGTACTCGGAGGTCACGCCGAAGCGGCCCGAGGCGACCTGCTTGATCGCACTGCGCCGAAGCGGGTCGTACAGCCGGTCGACGGCTTCGCCGCCCTCGCCGGAGTTCGAGCGGCCGCCGAGGCGGTTCATGGCGATCGCCAGGGTCTCGTGCGACTCCGCCGAGAGCGCGCCGTACGACATCGCGCCGGTGTGGAAGCGCTTGACGATCGACTCGACCGGCTCGACCTCGTCGAGCGGCACCGCCTCGCGGCTGTCGTCGAAGCCGAGCATGCCGCGCAGGAGCCCCGAGTCGGCCGCGATCGAGTTGACCTTCTCGGTGTAGCGCTTGAACACCTCGTACTGGCCCGAGCGGGTGGCGTGCTGCAGCAGGAACACCGTCTCGGGGTTGAACAGGTGCACTTCGCCTTCGCGGCGCCACTGGAAGTCGCCGCCCGGGGGCAGCGGCTCCGAGGTCTCGATCTTGCGCTCGTAGGCGGCGCGGTGGCGTTCGGCGACCTCCTTGGCGAGGGTCTGCAGGCCGATGCCGCCGATCGAGGAGTCCGTGCCGGTGAAGTACCGGTCGACGAAGTCCGCGTCGAGGCCCACGGCCTCGAAGATCTGCGCGCCCGTGTACGAGGCGACCGTGGAGATGCCGATCTTCGACATCACCTTGAGCACGCCGTTGCACAGGCCCTTGATGTAGTTCTCGACCGCCTGGGCGGGCTCGGCGTCGACGACGCCCTGCCCGCACAGCTCCTCGATCGAGTCGAACGCCAGGTACGGGTTGATCGCGGCCGCGCCGTAGCCGAGCAGGACTGCGGCGTGGTGCACGGTCCGGCAGTCGCCGGTCTCGACCAGGAGCGCGACCTTCGTGCGGGTCTGCTCGCGCACGAGGTGCTGGTGCACCGCGGCGGTGAGCAGGAGCGACGGGATCGGCGCGAGGTCGGCGGTCGAGTCGCGGTCGGAGAGCACGAGGATGCGCACGCCGTCCTCGATCGCCTCCGAGACGTGGCGGCAGATCTCGACCAGGCGGTCCTTGAGGCCGCGCGAGCCGTGGCGGGCCTTGTAGACGCCGGAGACGCGCACGGCCTTGAAGCCGGGCATGTCGCCGTCGTCGTCGATGTGGAGGATCTTCGCGAGCTCCTCGTCCGACAGGATCGGGCGCGCGAGCTCGATCTGGCGGCACGAGTGCGGGCCGGGCTCGAGCAGGTTGCCCTCAGGGCCGACCGTGGTGCCGAGCGCGGTGACGAGCTTCTCGCGGATCGCGTCCAGCGGCGGGTTCGTGACCTGCGCGAACAGCTGCGTGAAGTAGTCGAACAGGAGCTTCGGGCGCTTCGAGAGGCCCGCGATGGGCGTGTCAGAGCCCATCGAGACCAGCGGCTCCTCGCCCTTGGCGGCCATGGGCGCCAGGATGAGCCGCAGCTCCTCGTCGGTGTAGCCGAAGGTGAGCTGGCGGCGGCGCAGGGACTCGGCGTCCCAGCCGACCGGCTCGCGGTCGGGCAGCTCCTCGAGGCGGATGAGCCCGGCGTGGAGCCAGTCCCCGTACGGGTGCTCCTTCGCGAGCGCGTCCTTCACCTCCTCGTCGTCGAGGATGCGGCCGGCCCCGGTGTCCACGAGGAACATGCGGCCCGGCTCCAGGCGGCCCTTCTGGGCGACCTTCGTGGGCTCGATGTCGACCACGCCGGACTCGGAGGCGAGCACGACCAGGTCGTCGGTGGTGCGCCACCAGCGGGCCGGGCGCAGGCCGTTGCGGTCGAGGACCGCGCCGATCTGCACGCCGTCGGTGAAGCACACCGCGGCGGGGCCGTCCCAGGGCTCCATGATGGACGCGTGGTAGCGGTAGAAGTCGCGGCGCTTGGGGTCCATGGTCGCGTTGTGCTCCCAGGCCTCCGGCATCATCATGAGCATCGCGTGGGGCAGGCTTCGCCCGCCCAGGTGCAGCAGCTCGACGACCTCGTCGAAGTTCAGCGAGTCCGAGCCGCCCGGGGTGTTGATCGGGAAGAGGCGGCGGAGGCGGCCGGGCAGGTGCTCGGTGGCGAGCTCGGCCTGGCGGGCGGTCATCCAGTTGCGGTTGCCTCGGATGGTGTTGATCTCGCCGTTGTGCGCGACCATCCGGAACGGGTGGGCGAGCGGCCACGACGGGAACGTGTTCGTGGAGAACCGGGAGTGGACGAGGGCGATGGCGCTCTTGAGGCGCTCGTCGGCCAGCTCGGGGTAGAACTGCGGCACCTGCGCGGGGGTGAGCATGCCCTTGTACACGATGGTGCGCGAGGACAGGCCCACGATCGCGGCACCGTCGAGGTGGCGCTCGCGCATCTCGCGCTCGGCCTGCTTGCGCACGGCGTAGGCGAGGCGGTCGAGCTCGAGGCCGGCGGCGGTGGCGCCTTCGGCGGCGAGGAAGACCTGGGAGACGCGGGGCTTGGAGGCCAGGGCGGCGGCGCCGAGGCCGGACGGGTCGGTGGGCACGTCGCGCCAGCCGAGGACGGTACAGCCTTCGACGAGGGCGTACTTCTCGACGATCGCGCGGGCGCGCGCGGTCGCGTCGTCGTCTTCGGGGGTGAAGACCAGGCCGGCGGCGTAGTGCCCGGCCTCGGGGAGGCTGAATTCGACCGTGTCGCGGTAGTAGGCGTCGGGGATCTGCAGCATGATGCCCGCGCCGTCGCCCGAATCGGGGTCGGGGGCGGTGGCGCCGCGGTGCTCCATGCGCACGAGCGCGGAGAGTCCGTGCTCGATGACATCATGTGCCGCTCGGCCTTGCATGTCCGCAACGAAGGCGACGCCGCAGGCGTCGTGTTCCCAAGCGGGGCGGTAAAGACCGGGCTCTGAGTTCAGGGCAGAACGCAACCGTGGCCTCCTTCGTCGTCGAGGGCTCCAGCAGCAGGTGGGGGCGCGGAGCACTACGGTGTTTCATACGGGACGACGTCGGCCCGAGAGAATGCAAAGTGTCAGACGAGTGTAATGCATCGCTCATCTGATGGACACCATCGTCCTACGATCCGAGCAGGTGGAGCGGTTTTTCTCACGCGTGCGACGACCGCGGCGCAACTGCCCCGTAATGGCCGTGTAACGCGGCCGCACGGATGGGGCGGGCGGCGCCGACCGGTGGCGGTCGGTGGTTAGAGTGAACCCACATTTCTCGCGCGGTGCCCATCCCCCGTGCCGGTACACCCCCAACCACAGTACGTTCGCAAGGAGCAATGCACCAATGACCTATCCCCCGCCCCCTGGCTACGGACAGCAGCCGCAGCAGCCGGGCTACCCGCCGCAGCAGCCGGGCGGGTACGCCCCCCAGCCGCAGCAGCCGTACGGCCAGCCGTCCCAGCCCGGTTACGGCGCACCGCAGCAGCCCGGCTTCGGAGCGCCCCAGCAGCCCGGCTACCCGCCCCAGCCCGGCGGGAGCCCCTACGGCGCCCCGCCGCCCATGCCCCCGACCTCCGGCGGTGGCGGCGGCGGCCTGGTCGCCAAGATCCTCGGCGGCGTCGGCGTGCTGGTCATCGGCGTCATCATCGTCATCGTCCGGGCCCTCGCCAACGACTCCGGGAACGACTCGGACAGCACCGGCACCGACACCACCCTCTCCGACGAGGAGATGGACGCCGCCGAGGCGGCCGCGGTCGGCGACTGCATGTCCGACGCCGCCGCCAGCGTCGACGCCGACCTGGTCGTCCCCTGCGACGACCCCACCGCGTACTGGACGATCACCCAGGTCTCCGACGACTCGGGCGCCGAGGTGGACTACTCGGGCCAGCTGACCGACCCGTCGATCGCGGCCTCGGTCTGCGGCCAGGAGTACATGGGCTGGACCCCGGGCGAGCTGTGGAAGTCCTTCCAGTACGTCTACACCGAGGAGATCTCGGGTACGGGCGGCCCGGTGGACTACCTCTACTGCGTCGAGGCGATCGACAAGGAGGACGCCGACGGCGGCCGCCCGGTCACGCCCGACACCGGTTCCTGCACCGACGACACCCTGCGGACCTTCGACTGCTCGAACCCGCTGGCCCTCTATGTCGTCGACGAGGTCGAGACCTACGAGCCGCCGGTCGACGAGCTCTCGTTCGACTCGATGACCGCGGTGGGCGGCTGCCCGAACTCGGAGTACTACGCGTCTCCGGTCACCGGCGGTGACGGGCTCGTCTACCTCGCTTACTGCAGGAGCGACAACGCCTGACCTGAACGCAGTGGAAGGGCCGTCCCGTTCGGGGCGGCCCTTTCGCGTGGGGCGGCAGCGGCGGCCGAGGTTCGTGAGAAGCGCCCGTCGCGGGAGCGCAATATGATGGAACCCAAGCGCATCCCAACGCCCCTTGAGCCCGGCCACGCGACGGAGAACCCCATGACCTATCCCCCGCCGAACCCGTACGACCCCAACCAGGGGTACGGCCAGCCCTCGCCCGCCCCGCAGCACTACACCACCGACGCGGACCCGTACTCCCGCCCGGACCCGTACGGGCCCGGCGCGTACCCGACCGCCCCGAGCCACCCCGGCAGCGCCCCGCCCGGCCAGCCCTACTCGCCCGGCCCCGCGTACGCGCAGACCGGCGGGTACCCGCAGCCGCCGGTCGGTCCGCCCGGCGGGGCCTTCCACCCCGGGCAGGCCGCGCCGCCGCCGCCGCGCGGCAACTCGAACACCCCGCTCATCATCACCCTCGTCGTGGTCGTCATCGCCGTCATCGGCGGCGGGATCGTCCTGGCCCTCAACATGGGCGGGGACGAGGACCCGGACCCGGAGACCACCAGCGCCGCCGCCGAGGAGAGCAGCGAGGAGACGAGTGAGGCCGAGCCGAGCGAAGCGGCGACCAGCGAGGCCGAATCGGTGTACCGCGTCCCGGCCGCGGGCGAGTGCATCGAGAACAACCCGGAGGGCTTCTACGTGGTCGACTGCGAGTCGGACCTCGCCTACTGGGAGGTGCTCAAGGTCGTCCAGTCCCCTGAGGACCCCGAGCCCGCGGACGCGGCGCACTCGGTGGCGGCCGCCGATGCCTGCGAGGGCACCGACAACACGAACTACTACTACACGGACACGGCGATCGCGGCGGGCCGCGACTGGGACCCCGAGCTCGATTCGATCACCGCGATCTACTGCGTGAGGGAAGTGTAGGAGGCCCAGGGCCGCATCGGGACCGGGGACGGCGGCCCGTTCGCGGGCTACCATCGGGTCCATGGCAGTCACCCTCACCGAGCTCGACCGCTTCGAGGCCTCCAGGCCCCGCCTGGAGGCCATCGCCTACCGCATGCTCGGTTCGGCGAGCGAGGCCGAGGACGCCGTCCAAGAGGTCTTCCTGCGCTGGCAGGCGGCCGACCGGGGGCGCATCGAGGTGCCGGAGGCGTGGCTGACGAAGGTGCTCACCAACCTGTGCCTCAACCAGCTCACGTCGGCGCGCGCCCGCCGCGAGACCTATGTGGGCGAGTGGCTGCCGGAGCCGGTGTTCGGGGGCGACCCGATGCTCGGGCCGGCCGACACGGCCGAGCAGCGCGAGTCGGTGTCCTTCGCGATGCTCACGCTCATGGAGCGGTTGACGCCGGTCGAGCGCGGCGTGTACGTGCTGCGCGAGGCGTTCGACTACCCGCACCGGCAGATCGCCGAGTTCCTCGACATCTCGGAGGCGTCGAGCCAGCAGATCCTGCACCGCGCCAAGAAGCATCTCGCGGACGGCAAGCCGCGCAAGGAGATCGACGAGGCGGACGCGCGCCGCATCGTCGAGGAGTTCCTGGCCGCGGCCACCGGCGGTTCGGTCGCGCCGCTGGTGCGGCTCCTCACTGAGGATGCGGTGGCCTTCGGCGACGGCGGCGGCAAGGTCCCGGCCCGCGCCAAGCCGTACCAGGGCGCGGCGGCGGTCGCGAAGTTCCTGTGGGGCCTGTTCCGGCCCGCCCAGGCCAAGCGCGACATCGTGGGCGGTTCGCCGGAGGTCTACGCGTGGACCGCCAACGGCGAGCCGGCGGCGGTCGCGGTCCTCGACGGCCGCGTCATCGGCGTCATGTGCCTGGAGGTGGGCGAGGACGGCATCGCCGCGTTCCGCAGCCAGGTCAACCCGGACAAGCTCGAGCGCGCGAACGCGCAGTGGGCGGCGGTCGACCACGGCGAACCGCTCGTGGTGACCGCCTTCTAACGTCATGTGACCCGCTTCATGCTCAAAACCTGTCAGGGATCGCGGGGCCGTCCGGTTCAAGTGGCGGACCCGAACCAGACAGGAGCATGACCATGAAGCACCGCATCGTCGTCCTCGGCGCCGGCTACACCGGTGCGTTCGCCGCAGGCCGCCTCGCCCGCCGGCTCAGCCCCGAGGACGTCGCCATCACGCTCGTCAACGCCGAGCCCGACTTCGTCGAGCGCGTCCGTATGCACCAGCTCGCGGCCGGGCAGGACCTCACGCCGCGGCCGTTCGCGGAAATGTTCGCCGGCACCGGCGTGGAGTTCCGCCTCGCGCAGGTCACCGCCGTGGACGCCGACCGGAAGCGAGTCGCCGTGCTCGACGCCGAGGGGGCCGGGGAACTCGAGTACGACACCCTCGTCTACGCGCTCGGCAGCGGTTGGAACGCCCAGGGCGTCACCGGGACCGCCGAGCACGCCTACGAGATCGCCAGCCGACCGGGCGCACTGCGCCTGCGAGAGCGCCTCGCGCGCCTCGACGCCGGGCAGGCCGTCACGGTCGTCGGCGGCGGTCTCACCGGCGTCGAGGCCGTGACCGAACTGGCCGAGACCCGCCCCGACCTCGACGTCCACTTCGCGGTCCGCGGCGGCCTCGGCGACTGGCTCTCGCCGAAGGGCCGCGAGCACCTGCGGAAGGTCGCCGACCGGCTCGGGATCACCGTCCACGAGCACGCCGCAGTCGAACGCGTCGAAGCCGAACGCATCGCCACCGCGACCGGCGACATCCCTGCGGCCGTGACGGTCTGGACCGCCGGCTTCGCCGTCCACCCGCTCGCCGCCGCCACGGCCCTCGAGGTCACCGGCACCGGCCAGATCGTGCTCGACCGGACCATGCGCTCGGTCTCGCACCCCGACGTCTACGCCGTCGGCGACGCCGGCTTCGCCATGGGCAAGAACGGCAAGCCCCTTCGCATGTCGTGCGCCTCGGGCGTCCCCATGGCCCAGGTGGCCGCCGACGCCATCGTCGCCCGCCTCACCGGCGGCAGGGTCCCCGAAGCGAGCATCGGCTACTTCAACCAGTGCATCTCGCTCGGCCGCGCCGACGGCCTCATCCAGTACGTCACCGAGGACGACCGGGCCCGCAACGCCACGCTCCGCGGCCGCTTCGCCGCCCGCTACAAGGAGATCATCTGCAAAGGCGCCGCCTGGGGCGTCGCCAACCCGACCTTCGGCCTCCCGACCCGCCGCAAGCGCCTGACGAAGACGCCGACCGCGCAAGGAAGCGCCATGAAGGCCCTTGCCTAGTGGCGCAACCGAATTCACCTCCGCCGCACCGCCAGCGCGGCGGAGGTGAACCGCGTCTCTAACGAGAAAATGACAAATGCTACGCGTTTGGCCCTCGTATGGGTGATTCGTAGCCTCGATCGTGTGACAACGAACGTCCACGACAATCCGATCAAGCTCTGCAAACAGAAGCCGAGCTTCGCCGTCGAACTGGCCGGCGACATCCTCAACCTCCCGATCCCCGACTATGACGAGGTCGTTCCGTACTCCGAGTCAGGCACCGATATCGAAGTGCGAGATCTCAACGCCGACAACGTGGTCGTCTGCAAGAAGGACGATTCGAACCAACTCGGCATCATCATCGAAATCCAGAGGGGCAAAGACGACGACAAGTTGTTCTCCTGGCCCACATACCAAGCGAACTTCCGCCACCGGCTACAGGCTCCAGTGGCGCTCATCGTCGTCTGCCCGGTCCCGTCAGTGGCCGCCTGGGCGGCCGAACCGATCAGGATCGGCCAACCGGGGAGTGCCTTCAGGATGCAGGTGCTCAGCCCTGCCAACTACCCGAAGCTCTTCGACAACTCGGAGAAAGGCGAACTTGCCGAGCAGATGGTCCTCGGAACCCTCGTCCACGAGCGAGCAGAAGACATCGAGCGCCTGCTGTCCACCGCTCAAGCAGAACTCGAGCCGCTCCCGGCAGCAATCGCCAAACGCTACACTCAGTACATGTTGGGGCAGCTCAGCGAGCACCCCCGCTCAATCTTGGAGGCCCTGATGCAGCAAGAAACCTACCCGTTCCAGAGCGAGCTTCTGGCGGAGCGGGAAGCCAGAGGCGAGTCGAACGCGCTGCTCATCATCATCGAGTCGCGGGGGCTCGCGCTCTCTGAAGAGCAGCGCCGCAAGATCGAGAACTGCCGGGACCTCAGCGAGCTGAACTCCTGGCTCAAGCTCGCAGCGATCGCCCCCTCGGTCAAGGCCATCATCGGCTGAGGCTCCACAGGCAGGCAAAAGGCGGGCGGACCGGATAGGGCCGCCCGCCTTTTCGCTCGCTATTCGGCGATGATGCGGGGGTTGAGGTCTTCGGCCGGGGGGTTCCAGGTGTCGAGGTCGACGGTTTCCTGGGCGCCGGAGCGGATGTCCTTGATCTGGGTGCCCTCGTCGTTGGTGAAGAGGACGAAGGGGATGCCGCGCTTGTCGGCGAACTTGATCTGCTTGCCGAACTTCGCGGCCGAGGGCGAGACCTGGACCGGGATGCCGCGCTTGCGCAGGCGCTGGGCGAGGGCGTTGGCGGCGGGGCGCTCGTCCTCGTTGGCGAGGGCGACGAGGACGCAGGTCGGGACCTCGCGGGTGGCGTCGAGGGCGCCGGACTGGAGGAGCGGGACGAGGAGCCGCGAGACGCCGATCGAGAGGCCGACGCCGGGGTAGGTGTGCTTGCCGTCGGAGGCGAGCTTGTCGTACCGGCCGCCCGAGCAGACCGAGCCCAGGTGCTCCTGGCCTTCGATGAAGACCTCGTAGACCGTGCCGGTGTAGTAGTCGAGCCCGCGGGCGATCTTCATGTCCGCCACGACGAAGCCGGGCGCCTCCTCGGCCACGGCGGCGACCACGGCGGACAGTTCGCTCAGGCCCTCCTCGAGGAGCGGGTCGCTGACGCCGAGCGCACGGATCTCCTCGACGAACGAGGTGTCCTCGGCGCTGATCGAGGCGAGCTTGAGGCAGGCCTCGGCCTGCTCGGGGGTCGCGTCGACGGTGTCGATGAGGAGTTTCGCGACGGCGTCGTGCCCGATCTTGTCGAGCTTGTCGATGATCCGCAGCGCCTCTTCGGTGTCGCCGATGCCGATGCCCTGGTAGAAGCCCTGGGAGAGTTTGCGGTTGTTGACGTGCATGCGCAGCTTCGGGATCGGCAGGCCGCGCAGGGCGTCCGCGACGACCAGCGCGACCTCGACCTCGTAGTGCGCGGGCAGTTCGCCGGCGTCGACGATGTCGATGTCGGCCTGCCAGAACTCGCGGTAGCGGCCGCTCTGGGGGCGCTCGCCGCGCCAGACCGGCTGGATCTGGTAGCGGCGGAACGGGAAGTTGAGCTTCCCGGCGTTCTCGAGCACGTAGCGCGCGAAGGGGACGGTCAGGTCGAAGTGGAGGCCGAGCGCGTCGTCGCCGGCGGCCTCGGCCGGGTCGGCCTGGAGGCGGCGCAGCACGTAGACCTCCTTGGAGGTCTCGCCCTTGCGCAGGAGCTGGTCCATGGGCTCGACGGCGCGGGTCTGGAGGTTCGCGAAGCCGTGGAGCTCGAAGGCGCGGCGGAGGTGGTCGACGACCTGCTGCTCGACGATCCGCTGCCGGGGCAGCAGTTCGGGGAACCCCGAGAGCGGCTGGGGTCGTGACATGGCGGTCTCCTAGCGTTGTTCGGTGAGAAAAGGGCGGCGCGGCGGGGCGCGGCTAATGGGCGCGCTGGGCCGCGCGCTTGAGGTACGGGTTGCGGGCGCGCTCGGCCGCGATGGTGGTGCTGGGGCCGTGCCCGGGCAGGACGATGGTGGCGTCGTCGAGCGGGAGGACCTTGTCGCGCAAGGTGTCCTGCATGGCCGCGTCGCTGCCGCCGGGCAGGTCGGTGCGGCCGATCGCGCCGCGGAAGAGCACGTCGCCGGTGATCGTGTAGAGGCCTTCGGCGTCGGCGGTGTGGAACATGGCCGAGCCGGCGGTGTGCCCGGGGGCGTGGTCGACGGTGAAGCGCATCCCGGCGAGCTCGAAGACGCCGCCGTCGGTGAGCGCCTGCACGTCGTCGGGTTCGGTCCATTCGAGGCCGGTGCCCACGAGCGACGTCAAGTTCGCGCTGAAGCCCTGGGCGGGGTCGGCGAGGAGGTGCCGGTCGTCGGTGTGGATGTAGGCGGGGATGTCGCTCGCGCCGCACACCGGGGTGACGGAGAAGGTGTGGTCGAGGTGCCCGTGGGTGAGGACGACGGCGACGGGTTTGAGGCCGCGCTCGGCGAGGACGTCCTCCAGGCGGGGCGCGATGCCGATGCCGGGGTCCACGACCACGCACTCGGATCCGGGACCGGCCGACAGCACGTAGCAGTTCGTGCCGAACGCATCCGCCACCAGCGTCTCGATGAGCAACCGCTCCCCCTCCCTTCGCCGGGTCAGGATACACCGGGCATCCTGCGGTGACGCGTCTGACTTGTCCCGGCTAAACTGCGGAACTCGTAACCCCTGAAACGGGCGGTGTGCGTACGTAACGGTGCGCAGGCACCGCCGAGACCGGTCATACGTAGGAGGCCAGGTGCCCGCCAAGTCCAAGCACATGGAGCAGCGCAAGCAGCGCATCGCGAACGCGAAGAAGAACGCGCGCCTCGCGGGCAAGCTGCGCCGCCGCCGGCAGCTTCAGGCGCTCGGCGGACTCCTCGCGATCGCCGCGGTGCTGACCCTCGCCTACCTGTGGCAGTCGGGGTTCTTCAAGGACGAGGAGCCCGCGGCCGAGGAGACCCCCACCGCGGAGGTCACCGATACCGCCCCCCTCGATCCCAGCGCCTCGGTGGACCCGAGCGCGACGGCCGACCCGACCGCCGAGACCTCTGAAGCCCCTTCCGAGACCCCCTCCGAAACGACCGAGTAAGTACCCCCAACGCGCGACGAAGGAGATCGACGGTGGCGTCGAAACAAGCCCAGCGCCTGGCCGCCCGGCAGCAGCTGCAGGAGCGGATGGCCGCCAAGGCCGAACGTGAGCAGCACCGGCGCAAGAACGGCTGGATCGTCGGCGCCGTGGGCGGCGCGCTCGTCCTGGTCGCCGCCGCGATCGTGATCGGCGTGAACGTCGGCAAGGACGGCGACGACAAGGGCGGGAGCGGCGTCAGCGGCGATCTCGCCGCGCTGGTGGAGGAGGCCAAGGCCGCCTCGACCCGCTGCGACGGCGTCGAGCCGAGCGGCGAGGGCGCCGTGGGCACCGCCACCGAGGGCGTCACGGACGGCCAGCCCGCCCAGGACGTGTACCTCGAGTGCGTCCAGATGAGCACCCCTGACGCCTCGGCGTCGGAGGACTGCATGTACACCTCCGCGGACGGCACGAGCCCGACCCCGGCGGCCACTGAGCCCGCCGCGGGCGAGCAGGAGATGACGATCGTGACCAACCTGGGCACGATCACCGCGACGATCGACACCGCCGAGGCCCCCTGCACCGCCGGCTCGTTCACGCACCTCGCCAAGGACGGCTACTTCGACGGCCAGCAGTGCCACCGCCTGGTCATCGAAGGCATCTGGGTCCTCCAGTGCGGCGACCCGGACGCGCGCGCCGCGATCGAGGCCGGCACCCCCGAGATGGCGGGCGCGGGCTCCCCCGGCTACTCGTACGGCGAGGAGAACCTGCCGGTCGCGGCCGCGGGCAACTACCCGGCCGGGACCATCGCGATGGCGAACGCCGGCCCGGGCACCACGGGCAGCCAGTTCTTCATCGTGTACAAGGACACGCAGCTGCCGGCCGATTACACGATCCTGGGCCAGGTGACCGCCGGCCTCGACATCGTCGAGCAGGTGGCCGCGGCCGGGGCCATGCAGGTGGCCCCCGCGGGCATGTAGCACGTGAGGCCGCCCCTCCTCCGGGCATCGGTGGGGGATCACACGACCCCTCGCGGTTAGGATGGATGTCGAGGCTTCGTCGAGCGTTTGCGAAGCCGTCCCGTGCTGACACCGAGGAGGCGTGCGTGGTGACCGAGCGAGCCGCGTCCGGCAAGTCCGCAGACGCCGCGCCCACCTCGGGCGGCCCCATCGGGCCCCCCACGGGAAGGCGCATGCGGGCCCGCCTGGCGCGCTTCAACGCGCCCTGGCAGTCGTCGCAGCTCCCGGAGGTCCTGGAGCCGCTGGTGGCCGCCCACCGGGCCGCGCACCCGCGCGCCGACGTGCGGCTGCTCCAGCAGGCGTACACGCGGGCCGAGGAGCTGCACAACGGGCAGTTCCGCAAGTCCGGCGACCCGTACATCACGCACCCGCTCGCCGTCGCCTCGATCCTGGCCGAGCTGGGCATGGACACGAACACGCTCGTGGCCGCGCTGCTGCACGACACGGTCGAGGACACCGACTACACGCTCGAGGAGCTCTCGGGCGAGTTCGGCGGCGAGGTCGCGCTGCTCGTCGACGGCGTCACCAAGCTCGACAAGGTGAAGCTCGGCGACGCGGCGAAGGCCGAGACGATCCGCAAGATGGTCGTGGCGATGGCCAAGGACCCGCGGGTGCTCGTCATCAAGCTCGCCGACCGCCTGCACAACATGCGGACCCTGACGTTCCTGCCGCCCGAGAAGCAGGAGCAGAAGGCCCGCGAGACGCTGGAGATCCTGGCCCCGCTCGCCCACCGCCTGGGCATGAACACCATCAAGTGGGAGCTCGAGGACCTCTCCTTCGCGACGCTCTACAAGAAGCGCTACTCGGAGATCGCGCGCCTGGTCTCGGAGCACTCCCCGCAGCGGGAGATGCTGCTGCAGCAGGTCATCGCGCAGGTCAAGGACCACCTGAAGAACTCGCGCATCAAGGCCGAGGTGTCGGGCCGCCCGAAGCACCTGTACTCGATCTACCAGAAGATGATCGTGCGCGGCCGCGACTTCAACGACATCTACGACCTGGTGGGCCTGCGCATCCTGGTCGAGAGCGAGCGGGACTGCTACGCGGCCCTCGGTGTGATCCACGCGAACTGGCAGCCGGTGCCGGGGCGCTTCAAGGACTACATCGCGATGCCGAAGTTCAACATGTACCAGTCGCTGCACACCACGGTGATCGGGCCGAACGGCAAGCCCGTCGAGATCCAGATCCGCACGTGGGCGATGCACCGCACCGCCGAGTACGGCATCGCCGCGCACTGGAAGTACAAGGAGACCAAGAACTCCACTGTGGCCGGTCCCCCGGCGCACATCGACGACATGGCGTGGCTGCGCCAGCTGCTCGACTGGCAGCGCGAGGCCGCCGACCCGTCGGAGTTCCTGGACGCGCTCCGGTTCGACCTGGCCTCCTCCGAGGCGTACGTGTTCACGCCGAAGGGCGACGTGGTCGCCCTCCCGGCGGGCTCGACCCCGGTCGACTTCGCGTACGCCGTGCACACCGAGGTCGGCAACCGCTGCATCGGCGCGCAGGTCAACGGCAAGATCGTGCCGCTGGAGTCGACGCTGTCGAACGGCGACGTGGTCGAGGTGTTCACCTCGAACTCGGAGAACGCCTCCCCCAGCGAGGACTGGCTGGGCTTCGTCAAGAGTCCGCGCGCCCGCACCAAGATCAAGCAGCACTTCAAGCGCGAGCGCCGCGAAGAGGCGATCGAGCTGGGCAAGGACGAGCTGACGCGGGCCATGCGCAAGCGCCGGCTCCCGCTGCAGCGCATGCTGACCCACGACAACCTGACGTCGCTCGCGAAGGACCTCAACCTCAAGGACGTCGAGGCGCTGTACGCGGCCCTGGGCGAGCACCACGTCTCGCCCACGCAGGTCGTGCAGCGGCTCCTGGACGTCCAGGGCGGGGCCGAGGGCGCCGCCGAGGACATGGCCGAGGCCACCGCGCCGACCCAGCCCGCCCGGATCGTGCCGGAGGCTCACGGCGACATCCACGCCGCCGTCACCGTGGCGGGCATGGAAGAGGGCGAGATGCCGGTGCGCCTCGCCCACTGCTGCAACCCGATCCCGGGCGACGCGATCATCGGCTTCGCCACCCGCTACCACGTGATCTCGGTGCACCGCAGGGACTGCGAGAACGCCGAGGAGCGCATCGAGCTGCAGCCCGACCGCGTGCTCGAGGTGCACTGGTCCCATGAGGACGACCAGGCGACGTTCGTCGCGACCGTGCAGGTCGAGGCCCTGGACCGCCACCGGCTGCTCGCCGACGTGACGCAGGTGCTCTCGGGCGAGCGGGTCTCGATCCTCTCGGCCACGGTGACCACAACCCGCGACCGGGTCGCGTTGTCGCGCTTCACGTTCGAGATGGCGAACCCGGAGCACCTCGACCACATCATCAAGGTGATCCGCAAGGTCGACGGCGTGTACGACGCGTACCGGCTCACCGGCGCCGAGCGCTCCTGAAGCAGGCTGGACGGCGGCCGGTAGGTTGGGCGCATCCCACGTACCGATCGGACGGAAAGCGTTGACATGACGGAGCTCTCGGCCTTCACGGGCGACGACCTGGACCTCATCCTCGACACCCCCGGTGTGGTCATGAAGGGCGCGATCGTCGCCGACGGCCACAAGAACGCCCTGGCGTTCCTCAAAGAGGTGACCGCCGGGGCGAAGGAGTTCCGGGCGGCGCAGAAGCACGAGAACGCGTTCGTCAAGGCCGTCGCCACCGCGCTGCGCGAGCGCGGCACCGACGCCGAGACCGACGACCGCGAGCTCCCCTTCGACGACCAGGCGATGACCCAGGCGCTCAAGCAGGCCCAGGCCGCGACCGCCCTGCTGCGCGAGCGCGCCGACGCGCCGGACGCCGAAGCGTACGGCGCGTGGCTCCTCCAGATCGCCACGGTCATCGCCGAGTCCGTGAAGACCAAGGAGAGCGGCTTCTTCAGCAAGAAGGTCGCCGTCTCCGAAGGCGAGCGCGTCTTCCTCGAGCACCTCGCCCAGGCTCTCGAAGCGTAGGAACTCGATGCGAAGCGGCCCGCACCGCCCATCGGCGGCGCGGGCCTGCGATTTCAGTTGGTCGTGATCGTCATGTTCACCCCGTCGTCCGGGTGGAAGGTCCAGGCGGCGGTGTATTCACCGAATTCATCTTCCTGCCGACCGTCAATCGCGCGCGTGCTGTCGAGATGGGCGAATAGGGAGTCAGGAGCACCGAGGTAAACCAGGACGCAGACTAGCTGCTCTATTGATTCATCAGTTTCTCCATCGATCCCAATGCCCTCAGCGACGATTGTGTTTCCATCATCAGCCAAGGTGATCCGGTCAGAATCGCTCGCGCAGCTGTCTATCGCCGCCTCCATCGGGTTGGGTTCAGCGGGCGGTAGTGCCGGTTTCGGCGATGCTGTCGTCTCTGACTCGGCAGGACTCGAGGACGACTCCTCGGACGCAGCAGGAGGCTCCGACGAATCAGAGTCGGAAATTGCCATACCGATGAAGAGCCCTCCGGAGAACATGACGACCGCAATCATCGCGGCAATGCCGAGAAGAGCTGCCGTGGGGAGCGACTCCGAGCGGGATGGCGGGGCGCTGCTTGGAAAATGCCCTGGCCGACTAGTAGTCCATCCAGGCCAGGGCTGAGGCGATCCCCTGTCAGGCTCTGGCCATTCGGGTGGCTGACGCTCGGGGTCCCTACCATCCATGCGCTCAGCATCCCACCGACTCCCACCGCAGGGAGCCCCTTCATGAATATGTTTCCGATATAGAGGTCATGACGCCGGGGCCTCCCAGTCGATGGTGTGGCCGTACTGCCACGCCATCTTCTCCGGGGTCGTGAAGCGGGCCATGAAGAACGGCATCAGGGCGTCCCTGAAGCGCGCTGCGACGGGCCCGGCGGCCTTGGACTGGTTGGTGCGGGCGGCGGTGGCGATGACGCGTTCGACCCGGTCGCGGCGGCCCCGCTCGTAGGCGGCGAACGCCTGCGGGACGGGCAGATCGCGCAGGCATCGGGCGAGTTCGACCGCGGATTCGGCGGCGAGGCTCGCGCCCTGGCCCGAAGAGGGCGAGGTGGCGTGGGCGGCGTCGCCGATGAGGGCGATGCGGCCCTTGGACCAAACCGGGACGTGCGGCAGGTCCTCGAGCGGCGAGGCGGGGATGAACGACGCGGGCGTCACGTGGTCGAGGATGGTGAGCGCGGCGCTGTCGTCGTCCGCGAACAGGTCGCGCATGAGGGCGATCCACTGCTCGAACGCGGTGTCGCGCAAGGCCTCCCGGGTGAAGGTCTTGAACGGGAGGTTCGCGAACCAGCCGGTGCGCTCGCCGTCCGATATGTGGCCGAAGAAGGCCTTGCGGCCGAACACCATGTGGAACGACCCGCCGGTGTCGCCCACGCCGAGCGGCCCGTCGCTCCACCCGCCGAGGCCGACGAGCCCCGTGTAGCGCGGCTTCGGCGCGGCGGGGTCGATGACGCCGCGCACCGCCGAGCGGATGCCGTCGCAGCCGATGAGCAGGTCCGCCTCGGCGGTGGTGTGGTCGTCGAACTGGGCGATGACGCTGCGCCCGGTGTCCACGGCGTCGACGAACCGCTTGCCGTACACGATCGGGACGCCCGCGGCGGCCGCGTGCCCCTGGAGCAGTTCGGCCAGGCGCCCGCGCGGCAGCGTCGTGGTCGTCGGCAGGCCGGGGTCGGTCGCCACCGTGCCGAGGACCTTGCCGGTGCCGGAGTGGATGACCATGCGCGGCGCCGGGATGCCCTCGCCGGCCAGGACGCCGTCCGCGCCGACCGCGCGCAGGGCGTTCAGGCCGTTCGAGGCGAGCCCGAGCGGGCCGCCGCGGGAGCCGGTGCCGGGGCGGTGGGCCTCGAACACGGTGGCGTCGACGCCGGCCTTACGCAGGGCCAGGGCGGCCACGGGGCCGGCCACGCCGCCGCCGATGACGATGGCGGTCCGGGCCCGGTCAGGGCGTTGCAAGTCGTTCATGGAGCGACCGTAGGCCGCGATCGGCCCGCCTCGCGTCATCCTCCGGTAGCGTTCGGGATTCGACCCCGGATGTACGGGAAACCTCCGCGGCACGCCCCCGGCGCCCATATAGTGAACGCGACTCACGCAGGGAGGGGTTCATCGTGGGGATGCAGGACAAGTTCAACGAGGCCAAGGACAAGCTCTCGGAGAACAGCGACGACATCAAGGACAAGGCCGAAGAACTGTACAACAAGGCCAAGGAATCGCCGATGGGCGATAAGATGGACGAATACGCCGACAAGGCGAAGGAGATGGCGCAGGACGCCATCGGCAAGTTCAAGGGAGACAAGCGCTCCTAGCAGTTCGCGGTCTCGGCCGCAGGTTCACGACGAGCCAGCCAGCACGAAGCGGCGGGCGGACCGACCGGTCCGCCCGCCGCTTCATGTCCGCGCCTCAGCGGCGCTTGCGCTTCTTCGCGGAGCCGCCCGAGCGCGGGCCCGAGCCGCTCGTGGCCTTCTCGGGCTCCTCCAGCAGCTCCACCGGGAGGTCGTCGCTCTTGGCGAGCACGAGACGGTCGTCGTCCTCGTCCGGAGCCGTGCGGGTCGGCCGCTCCTCGGGCTCCTCGTCGCCGCCGGCGCGCTTGTTGGCGATCTTCTGGTTGTGCCGCTTGTAGACGGCACTGCGCTCGGCCATGTCGACCACCCAGGGCGAGGCCAGGCAGATCGACGAGTACGTGCCGACGATCATGCCGACGAACAGCACCAGCGCGATGTCCTTCAGCGTGCCCACCCCGAGGAAGCCCACGCCGACGAACAGCAGCGCCGCCACCGGCAGCACGCCGATGATGGTGGTGTTGATCGAGCGCATGAGCGTCTGGTTGATCGCGTCGTTGACGCCTTCGGCGAACGTCTTGCTGCGGGTCTGCAGCAGCTGCGCGGTGTTCTCCTGGACCTTGTCGAAGACCACGACCGTGTCGTACAGCGAGTAGCCGAGAATGGTGAGCATGCCGACGATGGTCGAGGGTGTGACTTCGAAGCCGACGAGCGAGTAGATCCCGGCGGTGAGCACGAGGTCGTGCATGAGCGCGGCGATGGCCGCCGCGGCCATGCGCCGCTCGAACCTGATCCAGATGAAGATCGAGACCAGGACCATGAAGACCACGAGGGCGACGAGGGCCTGCCGGGACACCGAGGCGCCCCAGGTCGCCGAGACCTCGGAGACCGAGATCGAGTCGCTGCCGACCCCGGCCGCCTCGGCGATGGCGGCGCGCACGGTCGTCTGCTCGTCGGCGTCGAGCTCTCCAACGCGGATGATGTAGGAGCGGCCGTCGCCGGAGCCGGCCACCTGGGTGGAGGCGACCTCGGCCCCGGCTTCCTCCGCGGCGTCCTCGACGTCCTGGAGGCTCACCGAGGTGTCGGCGGCCGGGACGCTGTACTGCACGCCGCCCGCGAAGTCGATGCCCAGGACGAAGCCCTTGACGAGCATGACGACGACGAGCGCGCCGAGGACCACGGCGGAGGCGATGTAGAACTTCTTGCGGTTGGGGACGATCTGGAAGTCCGTCTCGCCGCGGTAGAGCTGGCTGAGGATGCCAGGTCGCTTCTCGGTCTGCTTGGTGCTCATGTGCGTTCCCTAGCCCTTCGCGGCGGCTTCGCCGGCGGCCGTCGAGGCGGTCTTGGTGTGCAGCCCCGAGAGGCTGGGCTTGTTGAGGACGTTCCCGCGCGACAGGTACTCGGCGATCGGGTGGGTGAACAGGAAGACCACCAGCATGTCCACGAGGGTGGACAGACCGAGCGCGAACGCGAACGCGCGGACCGGGCCGATCGCGAGGATGTACAGGACGATCGCGGAGATCATCGAGACGGCCGCGGCCGACAGGATGGTGCGCCGGGCGCGGACCCAGGCGCGCGGGACGGCCGAGCGGGCCGAGCGGCCTCCGGCCATCTCCTCTTTGATGCGTTCGAAGTAGACGACGAAGGAGTCGGCCATGATGCCGATGGAGACCACGAACCCGGCGATGCCCGCGAGGGTCAGGGTCAGTCCGATCTGCGAGCCCAGGAGCCCCACGGTCGGGTAGAGCACCGCGGTGGCGACGATGAGGCTGCCGAGGACCACGAAGCCCATGAGCCGGTAGTAGACCATGCAGTAGAGGAAGACCAGGATGAGGCCGACGACCATGGCGAGCAGGCCGGCTTCGAGCTGGTCAACGCCGAGGGTCGCGGTGACCTCGTTGACGGTCTCGACCACGAAGTTCGTGGGCAGCGAGCCGAAGTTGAGCTGGTCGGCCAGCTGGTTGGCCTCGGCCGCGGTGAACTCGCCGGAGATCTGGGTGGAGTTCGAGGAGACCTCTTGGATCGTCGGGGCGCTGACGACCTCGTTGTCGAGGACGATCGCGACCTGCGACTGCAGGTTCTGGGTGGTGAGGGCGCTCCACTTGTCGGCGCCTTCAGCGGAGAACTGCACGTTGACGACGAACTGGTTGAGGTTCGCCTGGTCGGTGCCGACGTCGGCGGAGGTGACGTCCGAGCCGAGCACGGTGGCCGGCTGCAGCAGGTACTTGTACTGGAACGTCAGGTCCGGCTGGTCGGCCGAGGCGGCCTCGGGGGCCGAGCACGCGGCGACCTCGATGTCGGCCTGCTGGACGGCGCCCGGCGGGCGCGCGTCGAGGGTCTCGCAGGTGATCTGCGGGAGGTAGAACTGGACGGTCGCGGGCAGGAGCGCGACCTCTTCGGGCTTGAGGGTGCCGAAGGGCTCCAGGATGAGGCTGGTGGCCTCGTCGGGGGCGGCGGTGAGCGCCTGGGCGGCGGCCGCGGCGTCGGGGCCGACCTTGGCCCACACGTCGTCGAGGGTCTCGGCGACCTCGTCGGTGGTGGCCGCCTGGCCGTTGCCGGTGCCTTCCTCGCTCGCGTCCTCGGACGGCGTCTCGGTGGCGGCGTCGTCGGCGGGGGCCTCGGAGGCGGCGCCTTCAGAAGACTCGGCGGTGGGCGTCTCGGACGCGCCGTCGGTCGGCTCCTCGGTGGGAGTCTCCTCGGCGAGGGCGTCCTCGAGCTTCGAGGTGTCGGCGACGGAGTTCGTGACGATGCGGAACCGCAGCTCCGCGGGGGCGCCCACATCGCGCAGGGCCTGCTCGTCGATGTCGTCGCCGGCGACGTTCACGACGATGTTCTCGGTGCCCTCGACGTACACCTCGGGCTCGGAGACGCCCGTGGAGTTGACGCGGCCCTCGATGATCTGGCGGGCCTGCTCCATGGTCTCGGCCGAGGGGGGCTCTTCGCTCCCCTGCTGGTAGGCCGTGAGCGTCATGGACAGGCCGCCTTGCAGGTCGAGACCGAGCTTCGGCGTGGGGAACTTCCATCCGGAGCCCGCCAGCGCGGCGACCCACAGGACCGCGAGCACCAGGAGCAGCGCCACGAAGTAGGGGGCGACTGGCAGGCGCTTGCGCTGGATCTTCTTCCGTGGGCGGTCAGCGCCCGTTACTGAAGCCAATGGTCGGTCTCTTCCTCAGAACTCGAATAGGGGCGGGCGCGAGGACGCCGCCGGCGCGCGGGGTGCGCACCGCGGCTGTGCTCTCGCACACGTACCCTCGGCGGGGCTCATTCTAGGACGGGTGCCGCAAACGCGGTGCAGGGCCTAGGGGGTGAAGTCCCTAGTACTCCTTGCGGTCGGGGTTGCCCGCGTGCTTGCCCTTGTCGTCCTCGCCCTTGTCGTCGTCGCTGGCGCGGAGCTTGTCGAGGTCTTCGTCGGAGAGGGTGGCGTCGGCGTCGCTGATCTCCTCGGCGGCGGGCGCTTCCTCGGTCTCGTCGGACTCGGTGGTCTCGGCGGGGGTGACGACCTTGGCGATGGCCTGGCGGGCGAAGACCAGGAAGGTCTCGTCGCTGGCCTCGAGGGTGACGGTCTCGTCGTCGGAGTCGACGACGGTGCCGTAGAGGCCGCCGATGGTCATGACGCGGGCACCGGGGGCGACGTTGTTCTGCATGTCCTGCTGCTCGCGCTGGCGCTTGCGCTGGGGGCGGATCATCACGAAGTACATGAGGGCGATGAAGCCCACGATCATGATGAGGAACGTGATGTTCGAGCCGCCGGCGCTTTGCGCGAGGACGTCTGCGGATGCGAGCACGATGGTGCCTTTCGTAGATGCCGTTTTCGTCGTCGGTGGGTGACGTGGGCGGAGTCTATCCCGCCGGGCGTGACGCTCCGTCCCCCCTATGGCCCACCCTACGCGTCGCCGCTGCCGAAGAGCCCTTCGGCGCTCGGGGGGTTGAGTCCCAGGTGGTGCCAGGCGGCGGCGGTGGCGACGCGGCCGCGGGGGGTGCGGGCGAGGAGGCCGGCGCGCACCAGGAAGGGTTCGCACACCTCTTCGACGGTGTCGGGCTGCTCGCCGACGGCGACGGCGAGGGTGGTGAGGCCGACGGGTCCGCCGTTGAAGGTGCCGGTGAGGGCGCGCAGGACGGCGCGGTCGAGGCGGTCGAGGCCGAGTTCGTCGACGTCGTAGAGGGCGAGGGCGTCGGAGGCGACGGTCTTGGTGATGACGCCGTCGGCGCGGACCTGGGCGAAGTCGCGGACGCGGCGCAGGAGGCGGTTGGCGATGCGGGGGGTGCCGCGGGAGCGTCCGGCGATCTCGGCGGCGCCGGCGGGTGCGATGGCGACGTCGAGGATGCCGGCGGAGCGGGTGACGATGGCTTCGAGGTCGGCGTCGTTGTAGAACTCGAGCTGGCCGAGGAAGCCGAAGCGGTCGCGCAGGGGCCCGGTGAGGAGGCCGGCGCGGGTGGTGGCGCCGACGAGGGTGAAGGGTTCGAGTTCGAGGGGGATGGCGGTGGCGCCGGGGCCTTTGCCGACGATGACGTCGACGCGGAAGTCCTCCATGGCGGTGTAGAGGAGTTCTTCGGCGGGGCGGGCGATGCGGTGGATCTCGTCGATGAAGAGGACTTCGTTCGGGCCGAGGCTGGTGAGGATGGCGGCGAGGTCGCCGGAGCGCTCGATGGCGGGGCCGGAGGTCTGGCGGAGGCCGACGCCGAGTTCGGCGGCGACGATCATGGCGAGGGTGGTCTTGCCGAGTCCGGGCGGGCCGGAGAGCAGGAGGTGGTCGGGCGAGGATCCGCGGCGGCGGGCGCCTTCGAGGAGGAGGCTGATCTGCTCGCGGACGCGGGTCTGGCCGATGACGTCGTCGAGCTTGCCGGGGCGGATGCCCTCTTCGGCGAGGCGGTCGAGTTCGGTGGCCTCGGCGGCGGTGAGGGCCGCGTCCCACTCGGCGGCGGTGTAGTCGTCGGGTCGTTCCATGCCCTATCGCTTCCCGAGGAGTCGGATGGCCTGCTTGAGGAGCGAGGGCACGTCGGTGCCGTCGGCGCCTTCGGCGTCGAGCTTCTCGATGGCGGTCTCGGCTTCCTTCGCGGACCAGCCGAGTGCTTGGAGGCCTTGGCTGACCTGGGTGCGCCAGCCGCCGGGGCGGCCGCCGGCCTGTTTGGGGACGCCGCCGAGGTCGACGGGGCCGATCTTGTCGGCGAGGTCGAGGACGATGCGCTCGGCGCTCTTCTGGCCGACGCCGGGGATGCGGGTGAGGGTGGCGGTGTCGCCGGTGGCGATGGCGCGGCGGATCGCGTCGGGCCGGAGCACTTCGACGGCGTCGCGGGCGATGCGCGGGCCGATCTTCTGGGCGTTCTGGAGCAGTTCGAACAGATCGCGTTCGTCGGCGGTGTTGAAGCCGTGCAGAGTGATCGAGTCCTCGCGCACGATAGTGGAGATGGCGAGGACGGTCGACGATCCGACCTTGAGGTTGGCGAGGGTGTGGGCGCCGGCGTGGACGGCGTAGCCGACGCCTTGGACGTCGACGACGGCGTAGGACTCGCCGACGGCGGCGACGGTGCCGGTGAGCTGGGCGATCATCGGGCGCTCTCCTTGCTGAGGTCCGCACTGTCCTTGAGGGCGGCGTTGATCCGGGCTTTGACGCCGCCCCGCCACAGGTGGCAGATGGCGATGGCGAGGGCGTCGGCCGCGTCGGCGGGCTTCGGCGCTTCCTTGAGGCGGAGGATGCGGGTGACCATGGAGGTGACCTGGCGCTTGTCGGCGGTGCCGTTGCCGCACACGGCCGACTTCACTTCGGACGGTGTGTAGGTGGCGGTGGGCAGGCCGAGGCGGGCGCCGGCGAGGAGCGCGATGCCGGAGGCCTGGGCGGTGCCGATGACACTGGCCACATTGTGCTGGCTGAAGACGCGTTCGACGGCGACGGCCTCGGGCTGGTGCTCCTCGAGGTAGGCGCGCAGTCCGTCGTCGAGGGCGAGGAGCCGGTCCGCAAGGGGCGCTTCGGAATCGGTGCGCACGACGCCGACGGCGACCATGGTGCCGGGTGCGCCGGGACGGCCGTCGACGATCCCGACGCCGCACCGGGTCAGGCCCGGGTCGATCCCCATGACGCGCACGCGTTCCTCCTGTCGCTCGATTCGCGTAAGGATATCCGTCGGGTCCGACGTTCGGCCCGAAGCACGTCGGCGGGGTGCGGAACGGGATGGCGGCCGATCGGCGTCAGTCGGGAATCGGACCGGTGGCCTAGCCCATAAACCACTTGCCGGTCGGCTAGTTACATGATTGGGTGGTAGTCGGCCGGTCCGGCCGCACTCGCCTCCCATCGGCGATCGAAGCGAGTGCCGGAACCGGCGCCCCGAAGCATCTCCGCTCGAAACCTGTTGGGATCACTGTGTCTGCTGCTGCCTTCATGCCGCCCGTCGCCGCGCCCGGACACTCGCGACGCTTCATCGCCACGATGGTCTTCGTCCTCGGCGCGCTCTCGGCGACGGCGCCGATCGCGATCGACCTCTACCTGCCCGCGTTCCCCGCGATGGCCGAGGCCCTCGGCACCCCCGAGAGCCGCATCCAGCTCACGCTCACGTCGATGATGATCGGCATGGGCCTGGGCCAGGCGTTCATCGGCCCGCTCTCCGACCGCATCGGCCGCCGCAAGCCGCTGCTGGTCGGCATGATGGTCTTCACCGCCACCTCCCTGGTGTGCACCGTCGCCACGAGCGCCGACCTGCTCATCGCCATGCGCTTCCTCCAGGGCCTCAGCGGCGCCGCCGGCGTCGTGGTCGCCCGCGCGGTCATCCGCGACCACTTCGCGGGCGACGACATGACCCGCTTCACCGCCAAGATGATGTTCGTCACGATGCTCGCGCCGATGCTCGGCCCGGTCGTCGGCGCCCAGCTCATCCGCTTCGGCCCCTGGCAGACCGTCTTCGTGTTCATGGCGGCCCTGTCGGTCCTCACCACCTTCCTGGTGTGGAAGTTCCTGCCCGAGAGCCTGCCCGCGCAGGAGCGCCGCGCCATGGGCGCCCGCGAGTTCGCCGCGTCCCTCGGCACCCTCGTGCGCGACGCCCGCTTCATCGCGCCCACGCTCGTGGTCATCATGAACTTCTCGATGCTGTTCACGTACGTCTCGACATTCAGCTTCATCTCGCAGCAGGAGCTCGGCGCGTCCGCGGGCTTCTTCTCGCTGCTGTTCGCCGTCGGCACCCTCGCGCTCCTCGCCGGGAACCAGGCCAACATGATCATGATCGACCGCAGCGCCTCGCACCAGCGCATGGTCGCCGGCATGGCGATCTCCCTGGCGGGCGTCGCGTGGATGGCCGGCGTCCAGTTCGCCGACGCCGCGAACCTGTGGACCGTCCCGGCCGGGATCGTGCTCATGATGTTCGGCTGCGGCGTGGTCTTCCCCAACGCCGGCGCGGCCGCGATGTCCTCCCAGCCGCCGCAGATCGCCGGCACCGCCTCGGCGTTCATGGGCGCGACCCAGATGGGCGCGGGCGGCGCGATGCCCGCGCTGGCCACGATCGGCGGCGTGACCCTCGCGAACATGACGATCGGCATCGCCGTGTACGCGGCCGCCACGGCGGCCGCGGTGGTGTGGACGATCGCGGTGTACCGCAGGGAACCCGCGCTCGCCGAGGCGTAGCCGCGCCGGGGACCGGGTATCCGGGCCGATGTGGAAGCGTCGGTGACGATCCCGGTCGGACCCGCCGCACTCGAGGGCGACCTGGTCCTGCCCGAGACTGCGCGGGCCGTGGTCCTGTTCGCCCACGGATCGGGGTCGGGCCGGAACAGCCCCCGCAACCGGTTCGTCGCCGAACGGCTGCGCCGGGCCGGTCTCGGGACGCTCTTGTTCGACCTGCTCACGCCCCGGGAGGCGGAGGACCGGGCGAACGTGTTCGACGTCTACCTCCTCGCCGACCGGCTGCTCAAGGCCACCGCGTGGGTGCGCGGCCGGTACGGCCGGCTGCGGGTCGGCTACTTCGGGGCGAGCACCGGCGCGGCCGCCGCGCTGTGGGCCGCGGCGGCGCCCGAGGCGCGGGTCGGCGCCGTCGTCTCGCGGGGCGGCAGACCCGACCTCGCTGGAGACCGGCTCGCCGAGGTGACCGCGCCGACGCTGCTCATCGTGGGCGGCCGCGACGAGGCCGTGGCCGAGCTCAACCTGCGCGCGGAGCGGCGACTGGGCGGGACGAGCCAGTTCGCGATCGTGCCCGGCGCGGGGCACCTGTTCGAGGAGCCGGGGACCTTGGAGGCCGTGGCCGACCTCGCGCGGGAGTGGTTCGCCGAATACCTGGAACCTTAGAAGGCCGGGTCGTCCTGGCCGTCCGCCGCCGCCGCGAGCAGCGCGCGCACCTCGTCATCGGTGGTCTGGGCGAAGTCGTCGTAGCTCTGGCTCACCGCGTACCGGTGCTGCGGGATCGACACGCACACCACGTCGTCGGCGATCGCGGCCACCTCGCGGCAGGCCGACGCAGTCGCGGTCGGCACGGCCACCACCAGGCGTGCGGGGCCGAGTTCGCGCACCGCCCGCACGGACGCGCGCATGGTCGTGCCGGTGGCCAGCCCGTCGTCGACGAGGATCACGGTCCTGCCCTCGATGCGCAGCGGGGGCCGGTCGCCGCGGTAGGCGCGCTCGCGGCGCTCGAGCTCGACGGAGGCGCGCTCGGCCTGCAGATCGAAGCGCACCGAGGAGATCCCCAGCTCGTCCGCGACGGCGTAGTTCATCACGACCGCGCCGCCCGAGGCGATCGCGCCCATGGCCAGCTCCTCCTGGCCCGGCACACCGATCTTGCGGACCGTGAACACGTCCAGCGGGGCCTCGAGCGCCCGCGCGACCTCGAAGGCGACGGGTATCCCGCCGCGCGCCAGCCCCAGGACCACCACGTCCTCACGGCCGCCGTACTCCCCCAAGAGCCGCGCCAGCCGCCGCCCGGCGTCGCGCCGGTCGGCGAACACCTCCTCGCCCATGAAGCGGAAGTGCCCGCTGGCGCCGTCCCCAAACCCCCTCGGAGCAGCGAACGGGCCCGGAGCGTTCGCTCCGGGCCCGTTCTCGGCCGGTCCTACTCGGCGTCGAGCGCGGCGAGGACGTCGTCGGAGATGTCGGCGTTGGTCCACACGTTCTGGACCTCGTCGGAGTCCTCGAGCGCGTCGACCACGCGGATCACCTTGCGGGCGCCCTCGACGTCGACCTCGATGTTCGTGGAGGCCACGAAGCCCGCCTCGGCGGAGTCGTAGTCGATCCCCGCGTCCTGCAGGGCGGTGCGGACCGCGACGAGGTCGGTCGGCTCGCACAGCACCTCGAAGCCGCCCTCGCCGAGGTCGTTGACCTCTTCGGCGCCGGCGTCGAGGACCGCCATGAGGATGTCGTCCTCGGTCAGCTTCTCGTTGGGGGACACGATGACCGTGCCCTTGCGGGAGAACATGTACCCGACCGAGCCGGCCTCGCCGAGCGAGCCGCCGTTGCGCGTCAGCGCCACGCGGACCTCGGCCGCGGCCCGGTTGCGGTTGTCGGTCAGGCACTCGATGAGCACCGCCACGCCGCCCGGCGCGTAGCCTTCGTACATCAGGGTCTCGTAGTCGACGCCGCCGCCGTCGAGGCCGCCGCCGCGCTTGACCGCGCGGTCGATGTTGTCATTGGGGACCGAGCTCTTCTTGGCCTTCTGGATCGCGTCGAAGAGCGTCGGGTTGCCCGTCGGGTCGGGACCGCCGGTGCGCGCCGCGACCTCGATGTTCTTGATGAGCTTCGCGAAGATCTTGCCCCGCTTGGCGTCGATCGCGGCCTTCTTGTGCTTGGTCGTCGCCCACTTGGAGTGGCCACTCATACCGGCGTTCCTCGTTCCTCTTACTCGACCGGTCCGGCGTCTGCGCCTCGGACCATTCCCACGAAGTACTCGTGCACCCGCGCGTCAGGGGTCACCTCCGGGTGGAAGGAGGTGGCCAGGCAAGCGCCCGCACGTACGGCGACGATCCTACCGCCCTGCTCCTCCCCCGCCCCTGCGCCGCTGTCGGCGGCCCCTCCCGGCACCCTCGCCAGGACCTGGACGCCCGCGCCGACCCGCTCCACCCAAGGGGCGCGGATGAACACCGCGCGGAACGGCCCGCCCGCGACGCCGTCGATGCCGATCTCGGTCTCGAACGAGTCCACTTGGCGGCCGAAGGCGTTGCGGCGCACCGTCATCGGGATCGCACCGAACGAGCGCTGGTCGGGGCGGCCGTCGAGCACCTCGTCGGCGAGCATGATCATGCCCGCGCACGACCCGAACACCGGCAGCCCGGCGTCCAGCCGCTTCTGCACCGGCTCGAACAGGTCGAAGATCTGCAGCAGCTTGCTCATCGTGGTCGACTCCCCGCCGGGGATCACCAGGCCCTCGACGGCGTCGAGCTCCGACTCGCGGCGCACCGGCACGGCCCGGGCGCCCGCGGCCTCGAGCGCGCGCATGTGGTCGACCACGTCGCCTTGCAGAGCGAGCACGCCGATCGTGGGCACAGCGGTCATCAGAGAACTCCAAAAGTCGCGGATCATCGGGCGCGACAAGCGTAATTCGGGTTCGCCCCCGTGCCTACCTGCCCGATCGGGGCTGTGACCGAAACCGGGCTGAACACGGCCGAGAGGCGACGATCCGTTAAAGTCTGCGATCGAACGTGACGCACCCCTTCATGCCCGGGAGTAAGAAGAAGATGGCCAAGACCTCGAAGCGCAACCCGATGCCCCGCGCCGTCCGGGCCGGACGCAACACCATGTGGATCGAAGCGGCGATCGCCCTCGTCGCGGGCGGTCTCATCGTGCTCCTGCACCACCAGGCCAAGGACTTCGTGCCCTCGGCCGCCGTGCACGACGTCTACCGCGCCGCGGTCGGCCTCGGCGGGCTCGCGCTGTTCCTGGTCCTCGCCATCGCCCTCCTGCGGTTCCAGTGGCGGATCCTGTGGGTGCTCATCCTGCTCGTCCAGGCCGCCGCGCTCGTCGGCCTCGGCTGGCTGCTGTTCACCGGCGGCCTCTACTGGGCGCTCTGCATCGGCCTCGCCATCGTGCCGATTACGATCTTGGGAACGCTTACCGAGCGCTTCGCCCGCCGCTGGTTCAACCACTAGCGGGCGGCGCCCCGGCGGGCGACCCAGCCAGCCACCGCTGAAAGGCCACATAATGCTTCCGCAACCGAACTTCGGCCGCGACAAGGGCCCCGTCCCGCCCGACAAGGACGCCGACGGCGAGGACGAGATGCCCCGCAAGAAGCTCCTGCGGCTGCAGATCGCGATGTGGGTGCAGGTGGTCTCCGGCGTGCTCGCGGGCAACCTGGTGGCCGTGACCACCCTCAGCGCCCGCTCCGTGAGCCTCGCCGACATCGAGGAGAACTATCGGGACCCCGACTTCCTCGGGCCCACCGGCACCGCCCAGGGCGACTTCGACTACTACCAGAGCACCAGCTTCCTGGCCGTCTACCTGACGATCGCCGGGGTCACGATCATCGCCTCGATCGTGGCCGCCCTGTGCGCGATCCGGTTCAAGTCCCGCCTCAAGGCGGTCCGCTGGTCGGCCGTGGCCGCCACCGCGATCCTGTTCGTCATCGGCATGCTCATGTCGATCGGGGTCGGACTCGTCGTCGCACCGTGGGTGTTCGCCTCCGTGCTGTCCCTGTGGTGGCTCTTCGCCAGCGACATCAGGTACTGGCTCAGCAAGTCCGCGAAGCGCGCCGGGGACTAGGACGCCGGCGCGCCGCCGTGCCGCCGGATGTAGTCGATGAAGGCCGCCCGCGCGAGCGGTTCGGCCGAGCCCCAGTCCCCTTGGGTGGCCTCGCGCCACATGCCGAGCAGGTCGTCGATCGCCACCCCGATCTCGGCCACGTCGGGGTCGAGGTCCTCGGAGTCGAGCGCGGTCGGGGTGTGCCGGAACAGGTCGATGAAGAACCGCCAGTCACGGCGCTCGCGCGCCAGCGCGAACGCGCGGTGCTGGAGGTCGGCGGTGGGGAGCTGATCGAGGTCGCTTGCGTTCATGGCCCCAGCCTAAAGCGTGTCAAAGCGGGATCGGACGCCTTCGGGTCCTTAGGATCGGCGCATGAAGCAGCTCGTCCTCGGCGCCCTCGCGGCCGCCGCCATCGTCGCCGCGAGTGCCGCTCCGGCCCAGGCGACCTCGTTCCCGCAGGACCAGCCCGTCCCGGTCGATCCCGGCACCGGCGGCAGCGCCTCGGGGCTCCTGTTCCTGGAGGTCGAACGCCAGGGCCTCGTCAACGGCACGCTGCTGGCGTGCCCCGGCGGGGCCGGGCACAGCAAGGGCGTCGACGCCTGCGCGCAGCTGACGATGGCCGAGGGCGACTTCGACGCGCTCGCGCCGGTCGCGGACGCGTTGTGCACCAAGGAGCACGACCCGGTGCAGCTCCGGGCGGTCGGGTTCTGGGACGGCGACTTCGTGGTGTTCGAGCGGGAGTACTCGAACTACTGCGTCGGGGTGAACGCCACGGGCGGTTCGGTCTTCGAGCTCGGAAAGCCTTAGGACGCAATGGAAAGGGCCGGGGCGGCGACGCCCCGGCCCTTTCGCGTGCTGTGTTACCAGCCGCGCTTGGCGAGCTTCTGCTCTTCGGGGAGGGTGTCGACGTTGATGCCGACCATGGCCTCGCCCAGGCCGCGGGAGACCTCGGCGATGACCTTCGGGTCGTCGTAGAAGGCGGTGGCCTTGACGATGGCGGCGGCGCGCTTGGCCGGGTCGCCGGACTTGAAGATGCCGGAGCCGACGAAGACGCCTTCGGCGCCGAGCTGCATCATCATGGCCGCGTCGGCGGGGGTGGCGATGCCGCCGGCGGTGAAGAGCACGACCGGGAGCTTGCCGAGCCGGGCGACCTCGGCGACGAGCTCGTAGGGGGCGCGGAGCTCCTTGGCGGCGGCGTAGAGCTCGGTGGAGTCGAGGGTGGTGAGCTTGCCGATGTCCTGGCGGATCTGGCGCATGTGGCGGGTGGCCTCGACGACGTTGCCGGTGCCGGCCTCGCCCTTGGAGCGGATCATGGCCGCGCCTTCGGCGATGCGGCGCAGGGCCTCGCCGAGGTTGGTCGCGCCGCAGACGAACGGCACGTTGTACTGCCACTTGTCGATGTGGTTGGCCTCGTCGGCGGGGGTGAGGACCTCGGACTCGTCCACGTAGTCGACGCCGAGGGACTCGAGGACGGCGGCTTCGGTGAAGTGGCCGATGCGGGCCTTGGCCATGACGGGGATCGAGACGGCCTCGATGATGCCGTCGATCATGTCGGGGTCGGACATGCGCGAGACGCCGCCTTCGCGGCGGATGTCGGCGGGGACGCGCTCGAGCGCCATGACCGCGACGGCGCCGGCGTCTTCGGCGATCTTGGCCTGATCGGGCGTGACGACGTCCATGATGACGCCGCCTTTCAGCATGTCGGCCATGCCGCGCTTGACGCGGGCGGTCCCGATCTGGGCCTCGGTCTTCTGGGTCTCTGACACGGTTCCCGGCTCCATCTGAGGTAGTCGTCAACTGCAGGGCATGTCGTTGGCTGGCGCCAAGAGGGGTCTGACCTGGCCGATTCTACGCCGCGACCCGCCTCACAAGCCCCTTGATACAAACGGGGCGATCGGGCCCGATCAGTGCACGGGGTCCTCGATGTCCCAGTACTCGGGGCGGGGCAGGCGGTGGTGGAGGCGGAGGACGACGGACATGGGGAGGGAGCGGGAGGCGACGGCGTCGCGCACGAAGTCGGAGTGGATCTGGCGGGCGAGGGCGACGCGGCGGTTGGCGGCGTCGAGGTCGTCGGACCAGAGGGGGTCGGCGGCGAGTTCGCGCAGGGCGCGGGTGAGGTCGTTCTCGGCGTACTCGCGCAGTTCGCGCTGGCGCTGGGTGTCGGCGGGGACGGCGACGACGGAGAGGGCGAGGGCGACGACCTCTTCGAAGCCGGGGTTGCCGACGAATTTGAGGACGGTCTCGGCGCGGTCGTCGAGTTTGGCGAGGAGGGCGCCCTCGGCGGCGCGGGCGCGGCGGTGCAGGCGTTCGACGCGGGTGACCGTCCACGTCGCGTACGCGCCGACGACGGCCACGATCGTCACGAGCACAGCCAACCACCACATCGGGCTGATCTTACGTACAGCCGCCCGCCACCGGAAGTCCGGTGGCGGGCGGCAGTATGCGGGTGCGGCTACATCGGCCCCGCTCCCGGCGTCGGTGTCGTGTCGCGGGTGCCGCGGACCTGCCAGGCGGCCATGAGGCCGAGCAGGAAGGTCAGGGCGCCGACGATGACGTTGTTCCAGATGAGGCTCGTCTCAGGGTTGGTGATGAGCACCCATGGCGAGACGGCCAGCCAGATGCCTATGGCGCACAGTGCCCAGCTCATGCCGTACATGCGCTCGGGGGCCACGGTGAATCCGAGCGCCAGCAGGCCGACGGCGATGCCGACGATCAGGTTGTGCGTGGCGAAGTCCGCCTGCGAGGCCGAGAAGCCGACCACCCAGGGCGAGATGATGCAGTACAGCCCGACGAGGAAGACCGGGGCGTCGATGAACGCCACGTCCCTCCGGCCGAGCAGCTTGTCGTATCGGGCCCGCATCTCGTGGACGTCCGGGTGCGTGGTCATCGCTTCGCCCCGGTGAGAGATATCGGCCATCGAACTGCCCTCCGTGGGTCCGCGCGCGTGCGGCTCCGGCACGGGACTACGCGGCCCCTCTGCCTCATTATGGACCCGATGCGCACGCTGAGTAAAGAGGCGATCACACGTTTTGCGGGATTCAGCGGCGTTCGGTGCCCGCTTCGATCGCGGCGCGGTAGACCTCGAGCAGGCGCGCGGCGACCTCGGGCCAGTCGTAGCGCTTGACCCACTCGTTGGCCCGTTCGACGTACGCGGTGCGGAGTTCCCCGTCGTCGAGGAGTCGCGCGGCCTTCGCGGCAAGGTCGGCGGCGTCGCCGACGGCGAACAGGGCCCCCGCGTTCCCGTCGTCGAGGACCGCGCTGAACGCCTCGATGTCCGAGGCGAGCACGCAGGTCCCGGCGGCCATGGCCTCGGTGAGGATCATGCCGAAGGACTCGCCGCCGGTGTTGGGGGCGACGTAGAGGTCGACGCCGGCGAGCATCGAGGCCTTCTCCTCGTCCGGGACGGCGCCGAGGAAGCGGATGCGGCGGGCGACGTCGGGGTCGAGCCCGGCGACGGCCTCCTCGGGGTCGCCGCGGCCGACGACGAGCAGGTGCAGGTCGGGCCGGTCGGCCGCGAGCCGCGCGAACGCGTCGCGCAGGATCGGGAAGCCCTTGCGCGGCTCGGTGTAGCGGCCCATGAACCCGATGGTCGGCCCCTCGGGCCGGTCGCGCAGCGGCGCGGCCTTGCGGTAGAACGCGACCGAGACGCCGTTGGGGATCTCGACCGCGCCGCCGCCCAGGTGCTCGACCTGGACCTTGCGGGCGTAGGGGCTCACCGCGATCCGCGCCGAGAGGCTCTCGAGCACCAGCTGCGCCATGTGCTTCCCGGCCGCGAGGATGCGCGACCGGGTCATCGCGGTGTGGAACGTGGCCACGACCGGGCAGCGGGCGTTGAGGACCGCCAGGCACGAGAGGCTCGGCGTGAGCGGCTCGTGCACGTGGACGACGTCGAAGTCCCCTTCCGCGCACCATTTGCGCACGCGCGCGGCCGAGCGCGGCCCGAACGCGAGGCGCGCGATCGACCCGTTGTAGGGCACGGCGACGGCCTTGCCGCCGGAGACCACGAAGTCGGGCAGGCCTTCGGTATCGGTGGCCGGGGCCAGGACCGACACGTCGTGCCCGGCGGCGATCAGGGTCTCGGCGAGGTCGCGGATGTGGAACTGGACGCCGCCGGGGACGTCGAAGGAGTACGGGCTGACGATCCCGATCCGCAGGTCCCCCATGTCAGCCCGCGCCTTCCCGCGGCGCGTCGAAGTCGGCCGACCAGAAGCGCTGCAGCATGTGCCAGTCGGCCGGATGGGCGCGGATGCCCGCCTCGAAGGCCTCGGCCATGCGCTGCGTCGTGCCCGCCACCCGCTCGCGGAACGAGCCGGTGCCGAGGTCCACCGGGCCGGTGATGTGGCAGACGGCGCGGTCCTGCTCGTAGTGGATCGCGGCGGTGAACAGCTCCACCTTGTTGCGGATCGCCAGCAGCGCGGGCCCCGTGGGGAAGGTCGTGGCCTCGCCGAAGAACTTCACCTCGGTGCCCCCGCGCCCCAGGTCGCGGTCGGCGACGAGCGCCACCACGTGCCCGTCGTCGAGCGCCTCCCCCAGGGCCGCTTGCGGATTGCGGTCGCCGCCCGAGGTGGGGATGATCGTCATTCCCAGCGACTCGCGGTACTCCAGGAACCGCCGGTACACCCCTTCGGGCTTCAGCCGCTCGGCCACGGTCGTCAAGCGGTCCTTCGCGACCGCGCCGACCCAGGCCCCCGCGAAGTCCCAGTTCCCGCTGTGCGGCAGCGCCACGATCGAACCGAGGCCCCGCTGCGCGCGCTCGTGGACCGGCTCGTACCCGTTCATCTCGAACTTCCGCTCGAGCTGCGCGGTGCTCATCGACGGCAGCCGGAACGCCTCGAGCCAGTACCGGGCGTACGAGCGCATCGCCTGGCGCATCAGCGCCTCGTCCGGCTCCCCCTCGACGACCCGGGCGAGGTTCTTGCGCAACTGGCGCACGCCCCGCCCGTTCTTCTTCAGGGCGCGGTCCGCGAAGCGGTTCCCCAGCGCGCCCGCCGCGCCCTCGGGCAGCAGCCGGACGCCGCGCCACGCGGCCAGGTAGGCCAGCTCGGTCAGGCGCTCAGACATCGACGCGCTCTTCCAGCACCGCCCGCGCGAACACGAGCCGCTGCACGACCGTGATCGAGGCGAGCACCGCCAGCAGGCCCATCCCGGCCTCCAGCGCGAACGGCACGCTCAGGACCTCCAGGAGGACCGCGACGGCGGCGATGATGAGCCGCTCGGGCCGCTCGGCGATGCCCACATTGCACTCGGCGCCGAGCGACTCGGCGCGGGCCTTCACGTACGAGACCATCTGCGAGGCGATGAGCGCCCACAGCGCCAGCGCCCCGCCCAGGGCCCGGTCCTCCGCGAGCAGGAAGAAGGCCAGGCCGGCCATGATCGCGCCGTCGGCGAGGCGGTCGCAAGTGGAGTCGAGGAGGGCGCCGAAGCGGCTCGTGGTGCCCTTGACGCGGGCGATCGCGCCGTCGAGCATGTCGGTGAGCACCGAGGCGGCGACCACGATGAGGCCCGCCAGCAGGTGGCCGGGGGCGAGCAGCAGCACGGAGGCGCCGACGACCACGGCGGTGCCGGCGACGGTGACGGCGTTGGCGGAGACGCCCACGCGGATGAGGAGCTTCGCGGCGGCGTCGACGTAGCGGCGTACGCCCGCTCGGCCGGAGGTCCGAAGGAACTTCGCCATGGTCTCCTGTTTTTCTGGGCTGGCCCAAGTGGGTGTTCGGGCAAGTGGGTGCGGTGCGCCCGCGCCGGACCGGGCCGGCAGGGGGCGCTGCCTTGACTCTAACGGGGTCCGGCCGGTCACACCCGCTCCCATGCGGCCGCGAGGTCCGCGCGGGTGTCCTTCAGCAGCTGCGGGAGGGTCTTGGTGCGGCCGATGATCGGCATGAAGTTCGCGTCCCCGCCCCAGCGCGGGACGATGTGCTGGTGCAGGTGCCCGGCGATCCCCGCGCCCGCGACCTGGCCCTGGTTCATGCCGATGTTGAACCCGTGGGCGCCCATGACGGCGCGCAGGACGGTCATGGCGCGCTGGGTGAGCGCGCCCATCTCGGCGATCTCGTCGGCGTCGAGGTCGGTGTAGTCGGGGACGTGCCGGAAGGGCACGACCATGAGGTGGCCGTTGTTGTACGGGTACTTGTTCATGACCACGTACATGGTCGGGGCGCGGAAGACGATGTTGCCGTCCGCGTCCTCGAGCTTGGGGATCTCGCAGAACGGGCAGCCCTCGACATCCGCGTCGTCGCCGGTCGGCTTGCCCTCGCCTTGGATGTAGGACATGCGGTGCGGGGTCCACAGCCGCTCGTACCCGTCGGGGACGCCGACGCCTTCGCCTTCGCGCTCTTCCACGGGACGATCCTAGGGCACGCGGGACCCGTGCTGGAAACCCGACGAAAACACCGTGACACGCGGTGTCGGTTAAGCTCCGGACGTGACGTTGCCCCAGCTGTACCTCGTAGTGCTCATCGGCTGCGTCACCGTGCTCCTCTCCGTCGCCGCGCTGCGGGCCACGCAGCGGCTCGGACTCCCCGCGCTCCTGGTGTTCCTCGGCGCGGGCCTCGTGCTCGGCGAGGGCGGCGTGGGCATCCTCTTCGAGGACTACGAGCTCGCGCAGGCGCTCGGCACGTTCGCGCTGGCGCTCATCCTCATCGAGGGCGGCCTCTCGACCCGGTGGCAGGCGATCCGCAGGCAGATCGCGCCGGCCGCCATGCTCGCGACCGTCGGCCTCGGCGTCTCGGTCGTGGTGACCGCGCTCGGCGCGCACTTCCTGCTGGGCTTCGACTGGCAGCTCTCGCTGGCGCTCGGCGCGGTCGTGGCCTCCACGGACGCGGCGGCGGTGTTCTCGGTGCTGCGCGGCTTCGGCCTGCCGAAGCGGCTCAGCGGCACCTTGGAGGCCGAGTCGGGGTTCAACGACGCCCCCGCGGTGATCCTGGTGCTCGCGTTCTCCGCGGTGGCGGGCATCCCGGACCCGCTGGAGCTCTTCGGGGTCCTGGTGTGGGAGCTCGCGGCCGGCTCGGCGATCGGCGTCGCGGTCGGCTTCGGCGGGGCCTGGCTGCTGCGGCGGCTCGCCCTGCCCGCGTCGGGCCTCTACCCGCTCTCGGTCTTCAGCCTCGGCCTCGCCGCGTTCGCGGCCGCGGGCGCCGTGCACGCCTCGGGGTTCATCGCGGCGTACCTGGCGGCCCTCGTCCTCGGCAACTCGCGCCTGCCGCACCGGGCCGCGACGCAGTCGTTCGCGACCGGCCTGGGCTGGATGGCGCAGCTGGGCATGTTCGTCATGCTGGGCCTGCTCGCCTCGCCCTCGACCCTGCTCGACGCCATCGTCCCGGGCCTCGTCCTCGGCGTCGTGCTCACCCTCCTCGCGCGACCGGTCTCGGTGTGGATCTCCCTGCTGCCCTTCAAGTTCACCGCGAAAGAGCAGGTGCTCCTGTCGTGGGCGGGCCTGCGCGGCGCGATCCCCATCGTCCTGGCCACGATCCCGCGCGCCCTGGAGCTGCCCGGCGCGCAGCAGCTGTGGGACATCGTGTTCGTCCTCGTCGTCGTGTTCACCCTCCTGCAGGGCCCGACCCTGCCGTGGGTGGCGAGACGGCTGGGCCTCGCGCTCGAATCGGTCGTCCAGGAGGTCGAGATCGAGACCGCGCCGCTCGACGCGGTCGACGGCGAAGTCCTCACCATCACCGTCCAGAAGGGCTCGGGTCTGGCCGGCATCCGCATCTTCGAGCTCCGCCTCCCCGAAGGCAGCGCCATCGCCGGGATCGTGCGCGGCGACACGCTCTTCGTCCCCGCCAAAGCCGACCGGCTCCGCTCGAACGACCAGCTCCTCGTCGTCACCACCCCGGCGCTGCGGGAAGCGACCGAGCAGCGCCTCACCGCCCTCGCCCGGGCCGGCCGCCTCGCCCGCTGGCTCGGCGAGACCGGCGAAGACTGAACGGCCCGCACCGAACCGGTGCGGGCCGCCTCCTGTCGTCGCTTACGCCTCTTCGGTCGCGGCCGAAGGGCCTTCGTTCACCCGGGACTTCACGATCTCCGCGACGTGCGCGATCGCCTCGTCGGCCGGGACGCCGTTGCGCTGCGACCCGTCGCGGTAGCGGAAGGACACGGTGCCCGCGTTCTGGTCGTCGTCACCGGCGATGATCATGAACGGGATCTTCTGCAGCTGCGCGTTGCGGACCTTCTTCTGCATGCGGTCGTCCGAGTGGTCGACCTCGCCGCGGATGCCCGCCGCGCGGAGCCGCCCGAAGAACGCCTCCAGGTAGTCCGCGTTCTCGTCCCGCACCGGGATGCCCACGGCCTGCACCGGGGCCAGCCACGCCGGGAACGCGCCCGCGTAGTGCTCGGTCAGCACGCCGAAGAACCGCTCGATCGAGCCGAACAGCGCCCGGTGGATCATGACCGGCTGCTTGCGGGTGCCGTCCGCCGCCGAGTACTCCAGGTTGAAGCCCACCGGCTGGTTGAAGTCGAGCTGGATGGTCGACATCTGCCAGGTGCGGCCGATCGCGTCCTTCGCCTGCACGGAGATCTTCGGGCCGTAGAACGCCGCCCCGCCCGGGTCCGGGACCAGGTCGAGCCCCGACTCCTCGGCGACCTGCCGCAGGGTCGCGGTCGCCGACTCCCACAGCTCGTCGTCGCCGATGAACTTCTCGGAGTCGCCCTTGGTCGAGAGCTCCAGGTAGAAGTCGTTGAGCCCGTAGTCGCGCAGCAGCTGCAGCACGAACTCCAGGAGGCTCCTGATCTCGCTCGGCGCCTGCTCCTGGGTGCAGTAGATGTGCGCGTCGTCCTGGGTCAGGCCGCGCACACGGGTCAGGCCGTGCACCACGCCGGACTTCTCGTACCGGTACACGGTCCCGAACTCCGACAGGCGCAGCGGCAGCTCGCGGTACGAGCGCCCGCGCGAGCGGAAGATCAGGTTGTGCATCGGGCAGTTCATGGCCTTGAGGTAGTAGTTCGCGCCCTCGAGCTCCATCGGCGGGAACATGGTGTCCGCGTAGTACGGCAGGTGCCCCGAGGTGTGGAACAGCCCCTCTTTGGTGATGTGCGGGGTGTTCACCAGCTCGTACCCGGCCTCGCGCTGGCGTTCGCGCAGGTAGGACTCCATCTCGTACCGGATGATCGCACCCTTGGGGTGGAACACCGGGAGCCCGGAGCCGAGCTCGTCGGGGAACGAGAAGAGGTCGAGCTGCTGCCCGAGTTTGCGGTGGTCGCGCTTCTCGGCCTCGGCGAGGCGCGCGAGGTAGTCCTTCTGGTCCTGCACGGTCGGCCACGCGGTGCCGTAGATGCGCTGCAGCTGCGGGTTCTTCTCCGAGCCCATCCAGTACGCGGCGGCCGAGCGCATGATCTTGACGGCCCCGATGAGCTTGGTCGAGGGCAGGTGCGGGCCGCGGCACAGGTCGCCCCAGACGCGCTCGCCGTTGCGGTCGTGGTTGTCGTACGCGGTGAGCTCGCCGCCGCCGACCTCCATGACCTCGTCGGCGTCGGTGCCCTCGCCCTTGGTCTCGATGAGCTCGAGCTTGTAGGGCTCGTTCGCGAGCTCGGCCCGGGCCTCGTCGAGGGAGGCGTACTTGCGGCGGTGGAAGGTCTGCCCCTGCTTGATGATCTGGAGCATGCGCTTCTCGACGGCCTTGAGGTCGTCGGGGTTGAACGGCTCGGCCACGTCGAAGTCGTAGTAGAAGCCGTCGGTGATCGGCGGGCCGATGCCGAGCTTGGCCTCGTGCAGCTCCTGCACCGCCTGCGCCATGACGTGCGCGGCGGAGTGGCGCATCACGTTGAGCCCGTCCGGGCTGTCCAGCGGCACGGGCTCGACCTTGGTGTCCGCCTCGGGCGCCCACGACAGGTCGCGCAGCTGCCCTTCGGCGTCGCGGACGACGACGATCGCGTTCGGCCCGTTCACGGGGAGACCGGCCTCGGCCACCGCTGCAGCGCACGTGGTGCCGGCAGTCACCCACAGCGGTTCGGTGACGGCTGGGCTGCTGTGGTTCGGCGCTGCGGATGCCACGGTTCTCCTCGTTCGGTGCTCGGCGGCGAGTGCCGCCAGTGGATATTCGGGTCAATCGTAGTAGCCGCGGGTCGGTGGGCTCCATCGCATTAGTCGCGACGTGAGCGCGTTGGAAATAACTCCGCGCTCGGCCTTGACCTTGGTCCCGGCACCAAGGTTTACCGTCGTTGTATGACTGCGGCAACCATGACTCTGACCGTCGGGAAGCTCGCCGAAGAGGTGGGCGTCTCGTCCGACGCCATCCGCCACTGGGAGCGCGAGGGCCTGTTCCCCGCGCCCGAGCGCAGCGCGGCCGGGTACCGCCGGTACGGGACCGACGCGCTCGACCGGGCCCGGTTCATCCGGGCCTGCCAGCGCGCCGGGCTGCGCCTGGCCGACATCGCGGACCTGCTGGCGGTGCGCGACACGGGCTCGTGCCCGTGCGAGCCGGCCGGGCAGCACCTGGAGCGGCGCATCGGCGAGATCACGGCCGAGATCGTGCGGCTCGAGGGGTTGCGGAGCCAGCTGACGGACATGCTGCGCGCGGTCGACGCGGGCACCTGCGACCCGCCGCTGCCCGAGAACTGGTGTCCCCCGAACAGTGCTGTGGGAGGTGAGTGCAAGTGATGACGACCGACGAGTGCTGCAACTGCTGCAATGACGACGCGTGCCAGTGCGCCGGCGAGGCCTGCTGCCACGGCTGCTGCGAGAAGTAGCGAACGGGAAGCGCCCGCCGCCATCCTGAGAGGGCGGCGGCGGGCGCTTTCGGCGTGTCGCGGAGGGTCTGCGCGAATCGGGCGTCGCGAAGCGCCCCCGTTCAAGGGTCGCACCGGGGTCCGACAGGCCTACTTGAGGGTGAGGACGATCTTGCCGAAGTGGCCGCCCGCGCCCATGAGGCGGTGGGCTTCCGGGGCTTCGCCGAGCGGGAGGCGGGTGGTGACGACGGGCTCGATCTCGCCGGCGTCGAGGGCGGGCCAGACGCGTTCGAAGGTCTCGGCGATGATCTGGCGGCGCTGGTCGAGGGGGCGGGCGCGGAGGGTCGTGCCGGTGATGGTGGCGCGCTTGGCGAGCAGCCCCCCGAGGTGGATCTGGGCGGCGTTGCCCTGCTGGAGGCCGATGATCGCGAGCCGCCCGTCCTGGGCGAGTGCCTTGAGGTTCGGCTCGAAGTAGGCCGCGCCGATGACGTCGAGGATGGCGTCCGCGCCGCCCGCTTCCATGCACAGGGCCGCGAAGTCCTCGCTGCGGTAGTCGATGACCCGGTCGGCGCCGAGCTCCTGCAGCTGCTGGGTCCACTCGGTGCGCGCGGTCGTCCAGGTCTCGGCCGCGGCGAGCTTCTTGGCGAACTGGACCGCGAAGGTGCCGATGCCGCCCGCGCCGCCGTGGACGAGTACGCGCCGCTTGCGGTCGGGGTCGCCGTCGAGGAGGAATCCCAGGTTGGAGTAGACGGTGGCGGCGACCTCGGGCAGGCCGGCCGCGTCGACGAGGCTCACGTTCTCGGGCTTGGGGAGCACGAGTCCGGCGTCGACGGTGACGTACTGGGCGTAGCCGCCGCCGGGGAGCAGGGCGCACACTTCGGCGCCGAGGAAGGAGGCGTTGTCGTCGCTGCCGACGTTGACGATGGTGCCGGAGACCTCGAGGCCGGGCCAGGCGGGCGCACCTGGGGGCGGCGGGTAGTGGCCGGCGGTCTGGAGGAGGTCGGCGCGGTTGACGCCGGCGGCGGTGACCTCGATGAGGACTTCATCGGGGCCGGGCGCGGGTTCGGGCACCTGGGCGGCGGTGAGGCGGCCGTCGGCGACGGTCATGGCAAGCATCTCCGCATAGTAGGACTCGGTTCGGAGCCCGCGGCGCGATACCCGTCAGTACATCATGTTAGTCCCGTGTGGAATGCTCAGATATGTTGTGCCACAAGGGATTACGGCTGCTCACTCGAGTGTCCAGGGAAGAGGTGGGCTTCGGGGTCGATCGCGACGGCGGCGTTGTTCACCGCGGTCGCGGCCTCGCCGAAGCCGGTCGCGATGAGCTTGACCTTGCCGGGGTAGGCGGCGATGTCGCCCGCCGCGTAGACGCGCGGCAGGTTGGTGGCCATCGTGGAGTCGACGGCGATGCAGCGGCGGTCGAGGTCGAGACCCCACTCCCCCAGCGGCCCGAGGTCGGCGGTGAAGCCGAGGGCCGCCACGATCGCGTCGGCTGGGAGTTCCTGCGGCCCTTGGTCTTTCACGTCGACGGTGACGCCGTCGACCTGCTCGGTGCCGTGGACCGCGGTGACCTGGGCGTTGACGATGACGGGCACGCCGAGGTCCCGCACCCGGTCCACGGTGGCCTGGTGGGCGCGGAACTTCTCGCGGCGGTGCACGATCGTGGTGCTGCGGGCGATGCCGTGGAGGGCCAGCGCCCAGTCGAACGCGGAGTCGCCGCCGCCGACGATGACCACGTCCTGCCCGGCGTGGGCGGCGAGTTCGGGGACGAAGTAGACGAGCCCCGCGCCGTGGAAGTCCTCGGCGGCGGGCAGCGGCCGGGGCGAGAAGCTGCCGAGGCCGCCGGTGATGAGCACGGCTCCGGCCTCGATCCGCTCGCCGTCGGCGAGCTCCAGGACGGGCGTGCCGTCGTGGTGCTCGAGCTTGCGGGCCTGGCGTCCGAGCAGGTACGCCGGTTCGAACGGCGCGGCTTGGCGCAGCAGGTTGTCGACCAGGTCGCGGCCCTTGATCGAGGGGAATCCGGCGACGTCGAGGATCTGCTTCTCGGGGTACATGGCGGTGATCTGGCCGCCCGCTTCGGGGAGCGCGTCGATTACGGCGGTCCGCAGGCCGCGGAAGCCCGCGTAGTAGGCGGCGTAGATGCCGGTGGGACCGGCGCCGACGATCGCGAGGTCGACGGTGAGGACGGACATGGGCGATCACCGACTCCGTTGTAGGGACACGTTCCGACATCGTAGCGACGCGGCGGCCCCCGTGGGGCTTCACGGAACCCGGGATCCGTGAAGCCCCTTCGGTTCAGGCCGTGCGGAAGGGGCCGGTCACCTCGAAGGTGACGCCCGCGGAGCTGGAGCCGGAGGTGCCGCGCTGGGACGAGAAGTAGAGGCGGTTCCCGGCCGGGTTGAACGCCGGGCCGGTGATCTCGGAGGAGCCGTGGCCGGAGAGGCGAAGGAACGGCGCGACGATGTCGTCGGGGGTGATGATGCAGATTTCCATGTTGCCGCCGTCCTCGGCGACGAACAGGTCGCCGCTGGCGGTCGCGCCGGTGATGTTGTCGACGCCCGCGAGGGGCGCGCTGGAGGTGAGGTTGTCGTCGTAGGCGATGACGAGGGTGTTGTTGACCGCGTCGTAGGCCCAGACGCGGTTGTCGCCCTTGGTGGTGAAGAAGCAGACGCCGTCGGCGTAGTAGCAGCCCTCGCCGCCGTTGAAGCGCTTGGTGTTCGCGACCTGGTTGCGGGTGGCGGTCGGGGAGCCGTCGGGGTCGGGCACGTTCTTCCACGCGAGGGCGCCGCTGGTCTCGGTGAGGACCTGGAGCTGCCCGGAGGCGAGGTTTCCCCAGGTGGTGGGCTTGAAGCGGTAGAAGGCCCCGTCGGAGACGTCCTCGGTGAGGTAGATGACCCCGCGGTCGGGGTCGCATGCGGCGGCCTCGTGCTTGAAGCGGCCCATCGCGGCCCGCTGGGAGGCGGCGTTCACGCCGAACGGGTCGGTCTCGTACACGTAGCCGCGGTCGACCTCCTCGCAGGAGAGCCAGGTGTTCCAGGGGGTCGCGCCGCCCGCGCAGTTGCTGCGGGTGTCGTCGAGGATGCGGTAGGCGTCGACGACGTTCCCGGCGGCGTCGAAGCGCAGCGCGCCCGCGCCGCCGCCGGTGGAGAGCTCGGCGTTGGAGGTGTAGATCCAGCCGTTCCCGTCCGCGAAGCACGCGCCGCCGTCGGGGGCGCCGTGCCAGGTGTGGGAGGTTCCGGGCACGGTCTGGGAGGAGCGGGCGACGATGCGGGAGGTGAAGCCCTGCGGGAGCATGACGCCGTTGGCGTCGGCGGGCTGGAGGGACCCGTACGGGCTCGGGCCGGTCTGGACGGGGTAGGCGGCGAACGAGGGGCGGGTCATGGTGAACCCGAAGGCGACGGAGCCGGTGCCGACCACGGCGGCTCGCAGTACATTGCGTCGGTGCATGAGCGGTTCCTTTGCGGGCGAATGAGACGGAGATCGCTTGGCACACACACCGTAGGGAATGCCGGACGCTCGGCGAGGCAACTCGGCGCGTCGGGACGGTGATGTCTCGATGACCGGGACGTGAACGGTTCTCAGCGCGGTCCGGGGCCGCGTCCTTGACTAGACTCGAGGGAGCACCTGGACAGGAAGGCGGACGATGACCGCAGCGACGCCCGGCAAGACCGCCCTGATCACCGGCATCACCGGGCAGGACGGGTCGTACCTGACCGAGCTGCTGCTCGCGAAGGGGTACACGGTCCACGGGATCGTCCGGCACGCGTCCTCGCTCATCGCCAACACCTCCCGCCTCGACGCGGTCTACCAGGACCCGCACGAGAGCGAGCGGCGGCTCTTCCTCCACAAGGGCGACGTGACCGACGCGGGCATGCTGGTGAACCTCATCCGCGACGTGCGCCCCGACGAGATCTACAACCTCGCCGCGCAGAGCCACGTGCGCGTCAGCTTCGACCTGCCCGAGTACACCGCGAACGTGACCGCGCTCGGCGCGATCCGGCTCCTGGAGGCCGTGCGCGCCAGCGGCATCGACACCCGGATCTACCAGGCGTCCACTTCGGAGATGTTCGGCACGGCCCTGCCGCCGCAGGACGAGACGACGCCGTTCCACCCGCGCAGCCCCTACGGGGTGGCGAAGGTCTACGCGCACTGGGCCACCGTGAACTACCGCGAGTCCTACGGCATGTTCGCCGTCTCCGGGATCTCCTTCAACCACGAGAGCCCCCGGCGCGGCGAGACGTTCGTGACCCGCAAGATCACCCGGGCCGTGGCCCGGATCGAGGCCGGCCTCGAGAAGAAGGTCTTCCTCGGCAACATGGACGCCGTGCGCGACTGGGGCTACGCGCCCGAGTACGTCGAGGCCATGTGGCTCATGCTCCAGCACGACGAACCGGTCGACTACGTCATCGCCACCGGCCGGCCCGCCACCGTGCGCGACTTCGCCGAGGCCGCCTTCGGCCACGCCGGGCTCGACTGGCGCGACCACATCGAGCACGACGAACGCTACGAGCGGCCCGCCGAGGTCCCCGAGCTCATCGGCAACCCCGCCAAGATCGCGCGCGAGATCGGCTGGCGGGCGCGGGTCCACTGGGACGAGCTGGCCCGGATCATGGTCGACGCGGACCGGAAGGCCCTGTGAAGTGGTTACCCTCGGGACATGACTGATCTCAGCGCACCGATCGAGCTCAACGACGGCATCGCGATGCCCCGCATCGGCTACGGCACCTACAAGGTGGGCGACGACGAGGCCCAGCAGGCCGTCGAGGCCGCGCTCGCCACGGGCTACCGGCTGATCGACACGGCCGAGATGTACGGCAACGAGGTCGGCGTCGGCCGCGCGGTCGCCGCCTCCGGCGTCCCCCGCGAGGAGGTGTTCCTCACCACGAAGGTCTGGAACGACCACCACGGCGCCGGGCCCGCCCGCGCCGCGCTCGAGGCCTCGCTGGAGCGGCTGGGCACCGACTACCTCGACCTGTACCTGATCCACTGGCCCTCCCCCAAGCAGGGCCTGTACGCCGAGACGTTCCAGGCCCTGCTCAAGGCCAGGGACGAAGGGTTGATCCGCTCGGCGGGCGTCTCGAACTTCCTGCCCGAGCACCTCGAGGCCGTCCGCGAGGCGACCGGGGTGTACCCGTCGGTGAACCAGGTCGAGCTGCACCCGTACTTCAACCAGCCCGAACTCCGCGCCTGGCAGGCCGAGCGCGGCATCGCCACCGAGTCGTGGGGGCCGCTCGGCCAGCGGACCGGCTCGGTCCTGGCCGAACCGGCCGTCACGGCCGCCGCCGAGGCGCACGGGAAGACCCCGGGGCAGGTCGTGATCCGCTGGCACCTGCAGCACGGGTGCGTGGTGATCCCCAAGTCCTCCAAGGCGAGCCGCATCGCCGAGAACTTCGACGTGTTCGACTTCGCGCTCTCGGGCGACGAGATTGCCGCGATCGACGCGCTCGAGACCGGCGAGCGCCAGGGCATCGACCCGGGCTCGAACGAGCGCTGAGCACGCCGAAGGGGCGGGTGGCCGGGCCACCCGCCCCTTTCGCTTGCCCGCTAGTCGATCGCGATGCCGGCGGCGAGACGCCGCAGTTCGGCCACATGGCCGTCGAAGGCGGCCCTGCCGCCGGGGGTGAGGGCGGCCCAGGTGCGGGTGCGCCCCTCGAGAGGGGACTTCTTGACGGTGACGTAGCCGACGTCCTCCAACGCTTTGAGCTGCTTGCTGAGGACGGAGTCGCTGACGCCGAGGGACTCGCGCAGGGCGGCGAACTCGACCTCGTCCGTGGCCGAGAGCATCGAGCAGATGCGCAACCGGTTGGGCGCGTGGATGATCTCGTCGAACCGCGGCTCGGTCATGCGGTCTCGCGAAGCTCGGCGCGGAGGAGGTCGTCGTAGTGGCGGCCCCAGATCGTCATGGTCGCGGCGACGGCGAGGCCGGTGAGGAGCGCGGTCCAGCGGATCTCCAGGCCGATGCTGAACACCGAGCCCGCGATCGTGATCGCGAGGGTGGCGGCGAACAGGCGGAAGGCGCTGCGGCGGGCCCTGGGGCCGCCGCTGAACCCGTTCATCCAGACGCCGGTCTTGCGGCGGTAGGCGCTCATCAGGAGGTAGATGCCCACGGCGTAGACGGCGAGGACGCCGATCAGGGTCGGGAATTCGACGCCGATCGTGGCGACGGTGATGAGACCGCCGACGAGGACGCCGAGCACGGGGTGGTACCACCAGGGGGTGATGAGGCGGTCGGCGATGTCGGAGCGGGACTGGTCCACGGCGGCGAGGGCGGCCCGGGCTTCTTCGGGGGAGAGTCGACTTTCCATGTCGGAAAGTCTAGCGGGCGACTTTCCATCGCGTCAAGTCGGGACTTTCCATGGCGGCAAGTTTGTCGCAGAACGCGTTTGCAATCGCCTGCCAAATGGGTAGGCTCGCGCGCATGAGCGAACTGAGCACAGCGATCACCATGTCCGGCGGTGCGTCGATTCCCCGCTACGGCTACGGCACCTTCAGGATCGAGGAGGGCACCGACGTGCGCGCCGCCGTCGCGACCGCGCTCGAGACCGGCTACCGCCTCATCGACACCGCGGTGGGATACGGGAACGAGGCCGGCGTCGGCCAGGCCGTCAAGGAGTCAGGCGTCGCCCGCGGCGACGTCTTCCTCACCAGCAAGACCTGGGACCACGGCTACGACGAGGTCCGCCGCAACCTGAACGAGTCCCTCGAGCGGCTCGGCACCGACTACCTCGACCTCTACCTGCTCCACTGGCCGCGGCCGCAGGTCGACAAGTATGTGGAGTCCTGGCAGGCGCTCCTCGACGCCCGCTCCGAGGGCCTCCTCCGCTCGGCCGGCGTCTCGAACTTCACGATCGAGCACCTGTCGCGCTGCGAGACCGAGACCGGCTCGGCCCCCGAGATCAACCAGGTCGAGCTCCACCCGTACTTCAGCCAGCCCGAACTCCGCGCCTGGCATGCCGACCACGGCGTCATCACCGAGTCCTGGGGCCCCCTCGGCCTCCGCGCCGGCGACCTCTTCGACGAGCCCGCCGTGAAGGCCGTCGCCGAAGCCCGCGGCCGCACCCCCGCCCAGGTCGTCCTCCGCTGGAACCTCCAGCGCGGCAACGTCGTCATCCCCAAGTCCGAGACGCCCGAACGCATCCGCGAGAACTGGGAGGTCCTCGACTTCGCCCTCACCGACCAGGACCTCGCCGCGATCGACGCCCTCGACACCGGCAAACGCCAAGGCGGCGACCCTCTCGAGGTCAACTAGCCCCAGCGAACGAGGGCGGCGGCACCGATCCGGTGCCGCCGCCCTCGTTCGCACTCGGCCGGCTTGGAACCGGCCGCCGTGCTAGAAGTCCATCTTCCACGCGAAGTTCGGGAGCCGGGTGCCGGTCAGCTCGTCGCCGCTCGCCTTATGTCCGACGGTTCCCACCGGGCTGAAGTGGACAGTGGCTTCGGCCGCGTCCTCGGGGATCGCGAAGACCATCGTCAAGCGGTCCCAGTACTCGTCGTCAGTGTCCGTCGCCGTCCATGACACCGGGGCCTCCCCGTCGACCGTGAACGCCTGCGACATGTCCAGCTCCCAGGTGAAGAGCTCGGTCTCGGAGCACCAGTTCGTGCTCACCTCCAGGAAGACCGTGCCGCTCTCGGCCCAGCCCCGCTCCTCCGTCCAGACGGCGCGGTTCGCCTCGGCGTATCCCGTACGGCACCTGATCCAACCGGCTCGGCGCGAGTTGCGGAAGTCGACTTCTCCGGTGTCGTAGCCATCGAGCTCGAACCAGCGCAGAGCGAGCCCGTTGTAGTAGGCGGTCACCGGCTCGACCTGCGCGCCGGAGCGCAGGTCGACGCCTTGGGCCCGCCCTGAGTCCTCGACCCACAGGACCGCCGGCTCGTCGACCGGCACGCTCAGGACGTAGTGGTTCTCGATGCCGGGTGCGGTCAGCAGGTCGACCCGCCGCTCGCCGACCTGGATCCAAGAGGTGAGCGCCGCCGGGTCCTTCTTGTGCTCCGAGTCGTACTCGGCGGGGAGCGCGACCTGGGTGAACAGGAACTCGACCCCGTCCTCCGCGGGCGGCACGCGCGCCAGCGCGGGAAGCGAGGCGGCGAGCGAGTCGGGAATCGCGGGCGCCTTGAAGAGGCACGCGAGCGAGAACGAGAAGTGCGGGCCGCGAAGATCCGCGGGCTCGGCGAGCGTACTCGCGGCATCGCCTTCCACGCACCATTCGCCGCCGCCCTTCCCGACGATCAGTTCGTATGGGGCCGTTCGCAGGAAGGAGCCCGGGTCGGCACCGCCGGCAGTGCCGAGCAGCGCGGCCGCGAGCATCGCGACGGACAGCGCCGCGATGCGGATCGTTCGGAGCATCAGAACTCCGCGATCCACTCGGTGACCGCGAACTCGTCGCGGAACGCCATGACCCGCCCGTCGGTACCGACGGCTTCCGTGACCGGCTTGAAGGCGATGGTGACCTCTGAGTCGAAGTCCGGGATCACGAACAGCGCCCGGATCTCGAGACCGACGTCGGTCGGCGTCTCGATCCAGTCCACCGGCTCGGCCGCCTCGCCGCTCGCGAGGGTGATCGAGGCCGGATCGAGGTTCCAGGAGTATTCGCCGATCTGGTCGCACCACAAGGTGAACACACTGAGGTAGACCGTGCCTTCGGGCGCCCAGCCGAGGCCTTCGAACCAGGGGGTGCGCCAGGCGTCGCCGCCGTTGTACTCGCAGGAGAGGCCGTCCTCGGGGTCGTCGGCGAAGTACATCTCGTACTTGAAGCCGCCGAGGATGTCGCTCGTATCAGCGAGACCGGTGTAGTAGGCGGCGACCGGCTCGACCCGTTCGCCGGTGCGCAGGTCGAGTCCTTGGGCGCGGCCGTCGTCTTCGACCCAGAGCACGGCGTCGGCATCGGTCGGGGCAGTGACCACGATCCAGTCGCCTCGCTGCGGAGGAGCGTCGAGGTCGAACTCCTGGTCGCCGATCTGCACCCAGGAGCGGACCGGCCACCCGACGGCGTCGAAGATATCCGCGTCGGGGCTGCTCGTGAGGTTGTTGGCGAGGAATTCGCTGCCGTCCTCGGCCCGCGGCAGGTCGGCGAGCGACGGCAGCTGCTCGGCGACCTCGCGCGGGAACTGCTCACCGCTGTAGCGGCACTGGATTCCCGTGGAGAAGTGCGGGCCCTGGAGGATCGAGTCCATGCTGAGGACGTAGCCGTCCTCGCCTTCGGCGCACCACGGTTCGGGGGTGCTGCCGTGGTACATCTCGTAGGGAGCGGTGGCTTCGCCGATCGGCAGGTAGCCGCAGGCGGTGGTCAGGGCGAGCGCGGGCAGCAGCGCGGCGAGGGGAAGGATGCGGTTGTGGCGGGGCACGGGGAGAGTTCCTTTGGGATGGTATGTCCCGGTGACGCGGGGCGGGCGCCGCCGGATTGTGGGGGTCGGGGCTACATGAGGGATGGGGGCACCGGGGACCTTAATGGATCACGGCTCGTGATGACCTAGTAGACGGTCACGTTCTGCGATTCAGCCGATACCGTGGCGAACCGCCCACAGGGCGGCCTGAGTGCGGTCGGCCGCGCCGATGCGGCGGAGCAGGTTCGTGACGTGGGTCTTCACGGTCTTCTCCGAGACGCCGAGGGCGCGCGCGATCTGGCGGTTGGTCTGGCCCTTGGCGATGAGGCCGAGCACCTGGCTCTCGCGCGGGGTCAGCGACGGGGCCGAGGTGGTGGTGCTGTTGCCGTTCATCAAGCCGCGCATGGCGACCGGCGAGAGCAGCAGTTGTCCGGAGTGGATGGTACGGATGGCGCTCGCCAGCGCGTCCGGGTCGATGTCCTTGTACACGAACCCGGCCGCCCCGGCGGTGATGGCGTTCGGGACCCGTTCGGCGTCGGTGGCGGAGGTGAGGACGAGGACGCGGGGTCCCTCGCCGGGCCCGAGGCGTTCGAGGACGCCTTGGCCGTCGAGGCCGGGCATCTTGAGGTCGAGGAGGACGACGTCGGGTCGGGTCTCGGCGATGGCGAGCAGGGCCTCCTCGCCGTCCCCGGCCTCGCCGACGACGGTGAAGTCGGGTTCGAGCTCGAGGTAGCCGCGGAGGCCGCGGCGGACCACGGGGTGGTCGTCGACGAGGAGGAGGCGGATCTCAGTCACGTTCGGCCTCTTCGGGTTCGGTGGTGTCGAGGGTGAGCGCCACGATGGTGCCCGCGCCGGGTGCGGTCCGGAGGTCGAGGTCGCCGCCGAGGGCTTTGGCGCGTTCGCGCATCGAGAGGAGGCCGAGCCCGCGGGTGGCGGCCTCGTCGGCGTCGAAGCCGTCGCCGTCGTCGCTGATGGTGATGCGCTCGGATTCGACGGTGACGGCGACGTGGCGGGCGCGGGCGTGCCGGAAGGCGTTGCTGAGGGCCTCCTGGACGAGCCGGAGCACTTCGACCTCGCCGTCGCGCGAGAGGTCGACCGGGGAGCGGACCTCGAAGGCGACCTCGGTGTCGTGCAGGCGGTCCAGGAGGGTGACGTGGCGGCGGAGGGTCTCGACGAGGCCGTGCGCGTCGAGGTCGGCGGGGCGGAGTTCGACAATGACGGCGCGCAGTTCGGCGATGGCCTCGGCGGCGAGGTCCTCGACCTCGCCGAGGCGGCACGCGGCGGCCTCGGGGTCGGTGGGGGCGAGTTTGCGGGCGGCGCGGGCGGAGAGGCGCAGGGAGAACAGGCGCTGCATGACCGCGTCGTGGAGTTCGCGGGCGAGCCGGTTGCGCTCCTCGACGACGGTGAGCTCGCGGCTGCGCTCGTACAGGCGGGCGTTGGTGATGGCGATGGCCGCGTGGGAGGCGAGCAGCTCGATGAGTTCGGTGTCGGACTCGCTGAACCCGGGTCGGCCGAGGTCGTTGGTGAGGACGACGATGCCGAGGGTGCGCCCGCACTCCTGGATCGGGACGCCGAGCAGCGCGGCCATGCTCGGATGGGCCTTGGGCCACCACTGGAAGCGGGGGTCGCGGCGGAGGTCGTCGAGGCGGATCGGCTCGCTCTCGGCGAGGATCGCGGCGAGCATGCCGTGCTGGCGCGGCAGCGGGCCGATCTTGAGGCGCTGCTCCTCGCCGATGCCGTCGGTGATGAACTCGGCGAAGCCGCCTTCGTCGTCGGGGATCCCGATGGCGGCGTAGTCGGCGCCGACGAGGCGGCGGGCCGAGGAGACGATCACCTCGAGCACCTGGTGCACGGAGAGGTGCCTGGTGATGGCGCCGACGGCAGCCGACACCTCGTGCAGCAGTCTCGTCGGGTCGGAGTCGGAGGCGGTCACGCTGCCAATCTAGTCGACGCGGGGCCGTCCGGGCCTCGGTCGCTGGTCCTAGGACCTGCGCCGCAGTCCCGACCGCGACCTCGGCCCGATGCGGCCGGCCGGGGCCGGAAATAGCGTGAGGCCATGAGTGATGCACTGCTGCCGCGAGTGGACGACCGCACCGCCGTCGTGACCGGGGCCTCGGCGGGCCTCGGCGAGGCGCTGGCCGAGCGCCTGGCCGCCGCCGGCTGGGACCTGATCCTGACCGCGCGCGGCGAGGAGCGCCTGGCGCGCGTCGCCGCGCGCCTCGGGGCCCGCCACCTGGCCGGGGACGTGACCGACGCGGCGCACCGGCGGGAGCTGGTCGCCATGGCCGGGGACGGGCTCGACCTGCTGGTGAACAACGCCTCGACCTTGGGCGAGGTGCCGCTGCCGCGCCTCGCGGAGGCGGACCTGACCTACTGGCCGCGCCTGTTCGAGATGAACGTGTGGGCGCCGATGGCCCTGGCCCAGTTGGCGCTGCCGGTCCTGCGGGAGCGGGGCGGCGCGATCGTCAACATCTCCTCGGACGCCGCGACGGGCCCGTACGCGACGTGGGGGCCGTACGGGGCGACGAAGGCCGCGCTCGACCAGTTGTCGAACGTGCTCGCCGCCGAGGAGCCGGCCGTCGCGGTCTGGGCGCTCGACCCGGGCGAGATGTCGACGGCGATGCTCGCCGACGCGGTGGGCGCGGCCGACGCCGCCGAGGCGGACCCGCCCGCACTGGCCGCGGCGGCGATCTACTCGATCGCGGGGGCGCGCTGGTGCACCTGCGAGTGGTCGGCGCCGGAGAGCGGGCGGTACGCGGCCCGCGATTTCGACAAGCTGCACAACCACACCCATGAGGAGGCGAGCGCGTGAGCTCGACGTTGACGTCCCAGTTCGATTTCGCGCTGGACTCGGCTCTGGAGGCGGTCCAGCCCGCCGAAGTGCGGGGCACGGCCCGCTCGGACGTGCGGCTCCTGGTGTCGGACAAGGCGACCGGCGAGATCCGGCACCACCACTTCGACGACCTCCCGGCGCTCGTGCGCCCCGGCGACCTCCTCGTGGTCAACAACTCGGCGACGCTCCCGGCGGCCGTGCCGACGCGGCAGGGCCTGAAGGTGCACTTCTCGTCCACGCGGCCGGACGGCTCGTGGCTGGTGGAGCTGCGCGACCGCGGCAAGCCGTACGCCGGCGAGGTGCGGGTCGTGGACCTGCCCGGCAAGGTCGAGCTGCGTCTGGAGCGGCGCTTCGGCAAGCGGCTGTGGGTGGCCCGGCCCCCGATCGACTCGGTCCCGGACTACCTGGCCCGCCACGGCAGGCCGATCCGGTACTCCTACATCGATCGGGACTGGCCCCTCGCCGCGTACCAGACCGCGTTCGCGACCGTCCCGGGCTCGGCCGAGATGCCCAGCGCCGCAAGGCCGTTCACTCCCGAAATGGTGACTCGGCTGGTCTCCGCCGGAGTCGGCGTCGCCCCCGTCACCCTCCACACGGGAGTCGCGTCGCTCGAGAGCGGCGAGGACCCGTACCCGGAGTGGATGGAGGTCGGCGAGTACACGGCGCGGGCGGTCAACGCCACCAAGGACGCCGGCGGGCGCGTGATCGCGGTCGGCACCACGGTGGTGCGCGCGCTGGAGAGCACGGTCGTGGGCGGCAAGGTCACCGCCGCATCGGGCCACACCGAGCGGATCGTCTCCCGCGAGCATCCGGTCCAGGTGGTCGACGGCCTGCTCACCGGCTTCCACGAGCCCCGCTCGACCCACCTCGCGATGCTCGAGGCCATCGGCGACACCGACCTCCTGCGCGACTCCTACGCCGCGGCCATCGACGCCCGCTACCTGTGGCACGAGTTCGGTGACGTCCACCTGATCGCATGAGCCGCGGCCTCCTCGGCGACCGCGACGTGCGGGCGCTGTGGGCGGCCGCGGCCTGCCTCTCGGCGGCGTTCTGGATGCTCCAGATCAGCGTCGCGCTGCATGTCCTCGCCGTCGCCGGGACCGCCGCGCTCGCCGCGGTCCAACTGGCCGGAGTGCTCCCGGCCCTGCTGCTCACGCCGGTGGCGGGCCTGGCCGCCGACCGGATGCGCCTGCGCCCGTTGCTGCTGTGGACCGTCACCGCCCAAGCGGCCGCGGTCACCGGCATGGCGGCCGCCGCCTCGGCGGGCGGCCTCATCGCGCTCGCCGCCTGCTACGCGGCGCAGAGCTTCGCGATGGCCTTCTGGCCCGCCGCCCGCCAGCAGTGGCTGTACGGGCTCATCGAACCCGAGCGGCGCCAACAGGCGAACGCGGCCTTCGGATCACTCGGCGGCATCATGACGATCGTCGGCGCGATCGCCGCCGGACTCGTCTCGGCCCGCTCCCCCGTCGCCGCGATCGGCGGCGCGGCAGCGCTCCTCGCCTGCGGCGCGATCCTGCTGGCCCGGGTCCGCGAGACCGCCCGGGTCGAAGCGGCGGCGACGAACGAGCGCGTCGGCTCCCGACTGCGGTCCTTCGGCCTCGGACTCCGCGAAGGCTTCGGCGCGACCCGCCGCTACCCTCTGGCCCGCTCCGTGATCGGGATCGGGATCGCCTGGGGCTGCATCGGCGGCGGCTACACGGTGATGCTCAGCGGCCACGTGGTCGACGGCCTCGGCGGCGACGCCGTCACCGTGGCGGCGGTGTTCGCCTGCGACGGCCTCGCGGTCCTGGCGGGCACCTTCCTCGCCGCCCGCCTGCGCCGCGAGGCGCACCTCCCGGTCTGGGCGGTGTCCTATGCGGCGCAAGGGCTCGCGTGGGCGGGCTTCTTCGCCGCCCCCGGCCTCGCAGCCGCCCTCGCCTGCCTCGTGGTGATGCGGCTCGCGAGCGGCGTCGTCATCGCCTTGGACACGACGATCCTCCTGGAGACCGTCCCGGCCGAGTTCCGCGGACGAGTCACCTCCATCCACGTGACCACCTACAACGCCACCGCCCGCCTCTCCCTGGCGGCACTAGGGACCGCTCTCGGCTGGTTCAGCCTCACCTCATTGGGCATCGCCGCCGGACTCCTGGCAACCGCAGCCGGCGCGACCTGGTGGCTCCTCGCAGGCAGGCGCTCCCAAGCGGCCTATCTCACAGCGGCCCGGCGAGTGTCGTTGCATCCCAAGAAGTCCGGCCAAACCTAGCGTGTACTCGTGGTCACTTATGAACACGAGACACCGCTGAGGCTGTTGCAGGACAACCCGAAGCTCGCCACCGAGCTGTACTGCGACCTGCTCGGCCAGCGGCTCCCCGATTACACCGAGGTCCGCCCCGGATCGGAGGCGGTCACGCGCCTCGACCGCCCAGAGAAGGAGGACTGCGACGGCGTCGAGGTCTACTACCTCGGCGAGGAACCCGTCTTCGCGCTCGTCTACGAGATGCAGCGCCAGCCGGACGACGACAAGTACTTCGTCTGGCCGGACTACCTCATATCGATTCGCAGCAGGCTGCGCTGCCCGGTGGCGCTCGTCGTCATCTGCCCGAACGATCGCACCGCCCGCTGGGCGGCCCAGCCGATCGAGACCGGCCATCTCGCGTTCACGCTGGTGCCGTTCGTCATCGGCCCCGATCTCATCCCGATCGTCACCTCAGCCGAACAGGTGCGGGGCGTCGAGCAGATGGCGCTGCTGTCGGGCATGACGCATGGCGACGGCGAGCACGGCGAGGCGGTGATGGCGGCCCTCTACGACGCGCTGTGGATCCTGCCCGAGCACCTTCGACAGAAGTACACTCGAATGGCCAACCGCGTCCTCTCAGAGAAGGCGCTGGAACGACTGGAGGCACTGGTGAAGTCCGACACCAACGAAGAGCGAAAAGCGAGCTTCATAGACCGGATCGAAGCCAAGGGCCATGCTGGGATGCTGCTGCTGATCCTCGACCAGCGCGGCATCGAGATCGACGAGTCCGACCGGGAGCGGATCGAATCATGCACCGATCTCGAGCAACTGCAGTATTGGGCGACCCGGGCGTTCCAGGTCGACACGGCTGAGCGGTTGTTCAGCTGATCGAACTTCGAACGACGGCCGTCCCGCTGTGCGGGGCGGCCGTCGTTCGTGCGGGCGGGGGCGGCGGCCGCAGTAGCATTTGTGGCGTGAGCAATCCGTTCGAGCAGCGCAGGAGGCCCTTCGGGGACGGGTCGCGGCGGAGGAACCGGTTCGCGATTCCCGATTCGCCGGGGGTGGCCGTGGTGACGGCGGTACTGACGCTCGCGTTGGCGGTGATCGTGTTCCTCACGGCGCTGCCGGGCGAGGAGCAGGTGCTGTACTACGAAGGCCGGGAGGTCGGCCCGTCGGCCATCTGCGAGACGACCGGACCGGACGGCGAGGTCGTCATGACCGCGTGCGTCGAGGTCGCCGAGGCCGAGACCAGGTCGACGGGGTGGAGCGTCGTCCGGGTCGTGATTGCCGCGCTGCTGGCCGCGGGCGCGATCGTGGTCCTCGCCGGTGTGCCGAAGCAGTTGCGGGAGCGCCGCCAAGAGGAGACCGCCCGCATGGAACGCCTCACCGACGAGGACTTCAAGGGCTAGTCCACGTAGATGTCGGGCTGGAAGTCCTCCTGGCCCGGCACGACCGAGTACCCCGACAGGTCCGTGACGCCCTCCGCGGCGAGCACGTCCTCGACCATCACCGCGTTGCCGCTGTAGGCCTTCGGGTCCTTCGAGAGGATCGCCAGCGCCGCGTCCGAGACGATCTCGGGCGTGCGGCTGCGGGCGATCATCGGCTGCCCCCCGAGGGCGAACTCGACGGCGGCGGTGGCGATGGTGGTCTTGGGCCACAGGCAGTTCGCGGCCACGCCCGGTTCGGTCTCGGCGGTGCCGAGGGTCATGATCGTCATGCCGTACTTGGTGGCCGTGTAGGGCCCGCCGGCGAACCACTTCGGGTCGGTGTTGAGCGGCGGGCTGAGCGTGAGCACGTGGGCGTGGTCGGAGCCGCGCAGGTACGGGAGGGCGGCGCTGATGGTCGCGAAGGTGCCGCGGAGGTTGACGCCCGTGATGAGGTCGAACTTCTTGAGGCTGAGCTCGCCGATGCCGGTGAGGTCGAGCGCGGAGGCGTTGTTGACGCAGATGTCGAGCCCGCCGAACGCGGCGGCGGCGGTGTCGACGGCCTCGCCCACGGCTTCGGCGTCGCGCAGGTCGCCCACGATCGGGAGGGCCTGGCCGCCCGCGTCCTCGATGCGCTTCGCGGTCTCGTAGAGGGTCCCGGGGAGCTTCGGGTGGGGCTCGCCGGTCTTGGCGAACAACGCCACCTTGGCCCCGGCCGCGCCGAGGGCGACCGCGATGGCCGCGCCGATGCCGCGGCTGGCGCCGGTGACGAACGCGGCCCTGCCGTTCAGGATCGACATGGTCTCAGCTGGCGCTGTGATGGCTGGCTCCATTGCTCTGCCTCCAAGTGTTCGGTGTCACCCGAATACTACTAGTCAGTAACTTCCGGGGGAAGCCCGCTCGCCGACACGCTCCGATCCGTTGCTGAACGCCGGCTGAGAGCGCGTCCAGAACTCGCCTGGAAACGCTTCCGAACCCTTTCCGTTGCCAAAACGGTGCAATAAGCTGGCCGAACGAGACGCCGGACGGGCAACCGACCAGGGCCCGGCACAAGTACTGAGGAGCGGTGGATGACTTCGACCAGCGGGCCAGCCGGGGCAACACCGCCAGCGGTGCCGCTCCGGGGCGACGGGTCCCCGGCACGGCTTCTCGTAGTGGATGACGAGGAGAGCCTGGCCGACCTGCTGGTCGAAGCACTGTCCTTCCAGGGCTACGAGGTCACGGCCGCCCGCTCGGGCACCGAGGCGCTGGCCTCGCTCGAGAAGGTGCGGCCCGACCTCGTGATCCTGGACGTGAACATGCCCGGCCTCGACGGCTTCGGCGTCGCCGACCGCATGCGCGCCTCCGGCGACGAGACCCCGATCATCTTCCTCACCGCCCGCACCGCCCCCGACGACCTGCGCGACGGCTTCGGCTCCGGCGGCGACGACTACCTGATGAAGCCGTTCCGGCTCGAGGAGCTGAGCCTGCGCGTCTCGGCCGTCCTGCGGCGCACCCTCGGCAAGGACTCGGCCTCGAACCGCGGCGGCGAGACCGTCACGGTCGCCGACCTCATCCTCGACCTCGCGGCCCACCAGGTGACCCGCGACGGCAAGACGATCGACCTGTCCCCCACCGAGTTCCGGCTGCTGCGGTACCTCGCGGCGAACACCGGCCGGGTCGTGTCCAAATCGGAGCTGCTGCGGCAGGTGTGGGGGTACGACTTCGAGACCGAGTCGAGCCTCGCGGAGACGTACGTGTTCTACCTGCGCCGCAAGCTCGACAAGCTCGGCCCCCGGCTCATCCACACCGTCCGCGGCGTCGGCTACATGCTGCGCCCGCCGCAGGCCTAGGCGACCATGGCCATCAGGACGAAGATCGCCGCGGCCATGGCGGTCCTGCTCATCGTCGCGGTGAGCATCATCGGGTTCGTGACCGTGCAGACGGTGTCCTCGCACCTGGTCGACCAGGTCGACCAGAAGCTGCACGGCCTGATCAAGCAGGGCACCATCCCGATGGACGCCTCGGACGACAACGGCGAGATCCCCTACAAGGAGTTCGCCGTCCTGTTCTTCGACGCCTCCGGCGAGCGCGTCTCGGCGGTGCCCGCCGGGTACAAGAACGACCCGTACCCGCTGCCGGACATCACCGCCCCGCCCGCGGACACGGACTACTTCACGGTCTCCAGCGTCGACGGCGAGATGACCTACCGGGCCGTGTCCACCGGCAGGGTCCAGATCACCGGGGCCGAGGGCACGTACACGATCGTCTTCGCCACCTCGCTCGAAGGCGTCGAGGCCACGAGCTCGACCCTCACGAGGACCGTCCTCATCACCGGGTTCACCGTCGGCGCGCTCGGCATCGTCATCGCCTGGATCGTCACGAGGCGCGGTCTGCGCGTGGTCGACCACATGGTCGCCGACGCCGAGACCGTCGCCTCCGGGAACCTCGACCACCGCATCACCGCCGCCGACCCGCGCACCGAGATGGGCCGGTTGTCACTGGCGCTCAACCGGATGGTCTCGCGCCTCACCGACGCGATCACCCAGCGCGACCGCCAGCACGAGCGGCTGCGCCAGTTCGTGGCCGACGCCGGGCACGAGCTGCGCACCCCGCTCACCGCCATCGGCGGCTACGTCCAGCTCTACGAATCGGGCGCCACCCCGCCCGGCGAGAAGCTCGACCGGGCCATGAACCGCATCGGCAGCGAGAACGCGCGCCTCGCGAAGCTCGTGGACGACCTCATGGTCCTCTCCCGCCTCGACGAGGAGGTCGGCGGCGACCGCGAGCTCGTCGAACTCACCCAGCTCGCGCAGGACGCCGTGGACGACGCCGGAGTGGCCGACGCGACGCACCCGATCTCGCTCTCCGCGCCCCGGCCGCTCACCGTGGTCGCCAACGAGGGCCAGCTGCGGCAGGTGCTCGTGAACCTCCTGACCAACGCCCGCGTCCACACCCCGCAGGGCACCGCCATCGACGTCTCGGTCGCCGAGAACGCCGGGTGGGCGGTCCTGCGCGTGGCCGACCACGGACCCGGCATCCCCGCCGAGCACCGCCAGAAGGTCTTCGACCGGTTCTACCGGGCCGACCCGTCGCGCTCGCGCGCCACCGGCGGCTCCGGGCTGGGCCTGTCCATCGTGTCGTCCATCGTGGCCGCGCACAGCGGCGAGATCCGCCTCGACAGCGAGCCCGGCGAGGGCACCGCGATCGAGGTCAGGCTCCCGATCGCCCGTCTCGAGTAGCCCGAAAGGGAAGGGCCGCAAGGGGTCCCTTCAGGCCTGAGCGACGCCTGGGCGCTACTGCTACGCTCGGTGCTCGTGACACGCCTCCTCCCCGACTGGTTCGTCGAACGCATCAACCCCGTGCCCGACGAGGACGACCTCCCGGTCTCCACGCTGGAGCTGTTCTTCGACCTCATCTTCGTCTTCACCGTCGCCCAGTTCACCGCGCTCATCGCCTACGACCCGCTCATGGGCCTCATCCAGACCGTGCTCATGTTCGGGTTCGTGTGGTGGATCTACGCCGGCTACGCCTGGCTGACCAACGTGATCCCGCCCGAGCGGCCCGCCCGCCGCATCCTCCTGCTGTGCGCCATGGCCGGCTGGCTCGTCATCGCCCTCACCATCCCGGCCGCGTTCAAAGAGGAAGGCGGCGTCTGGATCGCCGTCGGCCTGCTCGTGGTCGTGCTCGTCCACGGCCTGATGTACCTCCAGGCCGCCCGCGCCTTCGGCCCGGTGTTCATCGCGAACCTCGTCGCCGTCGCCGCCGTCTTCGCCGCCGAGCTCGGCCCCGACGGCGTGTGGCGCTACGCGCTCTGGGCGGCCTCCGCGGTCATCGTGTGGACGGTCCCGATCTGGCACGGCCAGCGCGGCCTCAACCTCCACCCCGCGCACATCACCGAGCGGCACGGCCTCGTCGTGATCGTCGCCCTCGGCGAATCGGTGGTGGCCATCGGGATCGGCGCCGCCGGGCTGCCGATCGACGCGGACCTGCTCGTGGCCGCCGTCCTCGGGCTCGCGATCGGCGCGTGCCTGTGGTGGTCGCTGTTCGTCCACGACCTGCCGAAGACCGAGCACGCGCTCACCGCCACCAAGGACGCCGTGAAGCGGGTGCGGAAGGTCCTCGTGGGCCTGTCGTACGCGTTCATCCCGGTCCTCGTCGGCATCCTCGTCACCGCCGCGGGCCTCAAGCACGCCGTCGGCCACGCCATGGAGCCGCTCGACCTCGCCTCCACGCTGCTGCTCTCGGGCGGTGTGGCGCTGTTCCTGCTGGGCACGGCCGGACTGCGGGCCTCGATGCCGCTGCCGCGCGCCTGGGAGCGGGTGGCGCTCGCGGCCGCGGTGCTCGCGCTCGCGCCGCTCGGCCTGGTCAACACCGCGCTCCAGTTGGGCGCCATCGTGATCGTCCTGGTCGCGGGCCTCGCAGTCGAGCGGAAGCTCGCTGCGCGGGTGCCGTAGCCGGCGCCTTCGGGCTCTACACCAGGTCCCTCGCACGAGCGCTCGGGATCACCAGCGGCGTCCCGGTCTCGGGGTCGTCGATGATCCGGCACGGCAGGTCGAAGACCTGGTGCACGGTCTCGGCGGTCACGATGTCGGCCGGGGCGCCCTCGGCGACGACCTCGCCGCCGCGCATCGCGATGAGGTGCGTGGCGTAGCGGGCGGCCTGGTTGAGGTCGTGGAGCACCGCGACGAGGGTGCGGCCCTCGCGGTGGAGCTTCGCGCACAGGTCGAGGACCTCGATCTGGTGCGTGATGTCGAGGAACGTGGTCGGCTCGTCGAGCAGCAGCAGCGGCGTCTGCTGGGCGAGGACCATCGCGATCCACACGCGCTGGCGCTGGCCGCCGGAGAGCTCGTCGACGCCGCGCGAGGCGAGTTCGCTGATGTCGGTGGCGGCCATGGCCTCGGCGACGACGCGCTCGTCCTCGGCGGACCACTGCTTGAGGATGCCCTGGTGGGGGTAGCGGCCGCGGGCGACGAGGTCGGCGACCGTGATGCCGTCGGGCGCGATCGGCGACTGCGGGAGCAGGCCGAGGCGGCGGGCCACGGCGCGCGTCGGCTGGGAGTGGATGTCCTTGCCGTCGAGCAGGACCTGCCCGGCGGAGGGCTTGAGCATGCGCGCCAACGCCTTCAGGAGCGTGGACTTGCCGCACGCGTTGGGCCCCAGGATGACCGTGAACTCCCCTTCGGGGATGTCGACGTTCAGACCGGCGCTGATGGCGACGCGGCCGTAGCCGATGGTGGCGTCTTGCACGACGAGTGGACCAGCGGTCACGACATGACCCCCTTCTTGCGTTGAGCGGTGAGCAGCCAGACGAGGTAGAGGCCGCCGACCACGCCGGTGACGACCCCTGTGGGCAGTTGGCGGTCGGCGATCCCGGCGACCGCGATCATGTCGGCGCCGGTGACGATGAGGGCGCCGATGATCGCGGAGAGCATGAAGCTCCTGGTGGAGCCGGTGAGGCGGGCGGCGATGTGCGGAGCGGCGAGCGCGACGAACGCGAGCGGCCCGGCGACCGCGACGGCCCCGGCGGTGAGGACCGAGGCGGTGACGAGCGCGGCGACGCGGGTGCCGGTGACGCGCACGCCGAGGCCGGTGGCGCTCGCTTCGCCGAGGCGCAGCGCGTCGAGCCCGCGCGACAGGACCGTCACCGCGGCCGCCCCGGCGGCGAGCACGACCGCGACGACCGCGGCCTGGTCCCAGCTGCGGCCCGAGAGGTCGCCGGTGAGCCAGTAGACCGCCCGGAACGCGTCCACGATCGTGGTGCGGGTGAGGAGGTAGCCGTTGACGCCCGCGAGGATCGCGGCGACGCCGATGCCGACCAGGACGAGGCGGTACCCGGACGGGTCGCCGCCGCGCGTGAGGGCCCAGATCACCAGGCCCGTGGCGAGCGCGCCGAACGCCGCGAACAGGGCCGTGAGCTGGAGGCCGCCGCTGGTGAGGATGATCGCGACGAGCGCGCCCGAGGTCGAGCCCTGGGTGAGGCCGAGGATGTCGGGGCTGCCCAAGGGGTTGCGGGTGAGGTTCTGGAACAGCGCGCCCGAGAGGCCCATGCACGCGCCCACGGCGAGGCCGGTCGCGAGGCGCGGCAGGCGCAGGTCCCAGAGGATGAACTCGTCGCCCTTGGTGCCCTGGTCGAGCAGGGCCGCCCAGGTGCGGTCGAGGCCGAGCGCGGTCGAGCCGGTCGCGGCCGACCACATGGCGACCGCGAAGAGTACGGCGAGGGAGCCGAGGACGGCGGCGACCGTGCGGTGCCGCACGCGGATCGAGGTGCCGCCCAGGCGGAGGACGGTCGAACCTGGGGCGCTCACAGCCGGGCCACCTTCCTGCGGCTGACCAGGTAGAGGAAGAACGGGCCGCCCGCGACGGCGCAGACGATGCCCACCTGCACTTCGGCGGGGCGGGCGACGACGCGGCCGAGCACGTCGGCGGCGACGAGGAACGCCGCGCCCGTGAGCATCGAGTACGGCAGGACCCAGTTCTGGTCGGGCCCGGTGAAGGCCCGCACCACATGCGGCACCACGAGGCCGACGAAGACGATCGGGCCGCACACGGCCGTCGCGGTCCCGGCGAGCACCGTGATCGCGGCGATCCCCGCGACGCGGAGCACGCGCGGGTCGACGCCGAGGCCGGTCGCGGTCGCGTCCCCGAGGGCCAGGGCGTTGAGCGGGCGAGCGAGCAGCACGCCGACCGCCGCGGCGGCGCCGATGAGGAGCACGACCGGGAGCATCGGCGCCACATGGGCGTTCACCAGCGACCCGACCGACCAGAACCGCATCTGGTCGAGCGTGGCCGCGTCCATCAACTGGACGGCCGAGACGTACGCGTACCCGGCCGCGGTCACGGCCGCGCCCGCCAGCGCGAGCCGCGCCGGGGTCGCGCTCGCGGCCCCGGCGATGAGGTAGACCGCGACGGAGGCGGCGGCCGCGCCGAGGAACGCGAACACGATGGTCGAGGTGAACCCGAAGGAGCCGATGAAGAAGGAGGCGGTCACGACCGCGGCGGCCGCGCCGGTGTTGACGCCCAGGAGGCCCGGGTCGGCGAGGGGGTTGCGGGTCATGGCCTGCATGAGCGCCCCGGCGAGGCCGAGGGCGGCGCCGGCGGCGAGGCCGAGCACGGTACGGGGCAGGCGCAGCTCGGTGACCACGGGGTAGGCCTTCGAGTCCGCGTCGGTGAGCCCGGCCCAGACCTGGCCGAGGTCCATCGCGCGGGAGCCGACGGCGACGCTGAGCACGGCGAGGGCGGCCAGGACCGCGAGGAGCGCGAGGAGCCCCAGGACCCGGCGGGCCGTGCGGGGGCGCGGCGCGGCCCCGGTTGCAGCCCTTGGCGAATCGAGCGCCGGGGCCTGCTCCCTGGCGCTGTGGGCGGTTGACAAGTGCGAACTCCGGAGGGATAGTGTCTGCGGTTTTGTTTAGGCTAACCTAACCGCGTCACCCCCGCCATGAACGCTCCCCCTTCGAAGGAGTTCCCCTTGCCACTCCGGCCCGTGCCCGCCCCTTCTGGCTGCAGCCGCCGCACCTTCTTCGCCGCGGGCGGCGGCCTCGGCGCCGCCTCCTTGCTCGCGGCCTGCGGTTCGGACGAGGAGCCGGCCGGCGACGGCGGGAACGCCGCGGCGGGGCCGTTCTCCTTCCTTGACGAACGCGACCAGACCGAGGTCGAACTGGAGCGCGCGCCCACCGCGGTCGTGGCGTTCACCGGCCTCGCGGCCGCCCTGTACGACTACGGCGTCGAGGTCGCGGCCGTGTTCGGCCCGACCACGCTCGCGGACGGCTCCCCCGACATCCAGGCCGGGCGCATGCCCGTCGAGAAGCTGACCGTCCTCGGCAACGCCTGGGGCGAGTTCGACGTGGAGAAGTACGCGCAGCTCAACCCGCAGCTCATCGTGTCCCACTACTACGAGGGCTTCGACCTGTGGTTCGTGCCCGAAGAGCGGCTCGAAGAGGTCGAGGCGCTGGCGCCGGGCATCGGCATCGAGGTCTCGAAGCCGACCCTGGACCAGATCATCGACCGCCATGCGGCCCTGGCGAAGGCGCTCGGCGCGGACCTGGAGTCCGAAGCGAACGCCGCGGGAATCGAACGGTTCGGCGCCGCCATGGCGTCGATCCCGGACGCGTATTTCGAGATCCAGCAGGCCACCGGCAGGGAGTACAGGGTGATGGCGGTCGGCGCGTGGCCCGACGGGCTCTATGTCGCCAACCCGCCCATGTTCAACCTGCTCGGCAAGTGCGTCGAACTCGGCGTCGACTTCGTCGTGCCGGACGACCCCGACCAGAACGGGTACTGGGAGCTGCTGTCCTGGGAGAACGTCGACAAGTACGAGGCCGACGCGATCTTCCTCGATATCCGCACCGGGAACATCGACCCTGAGACCCTGGTCGCCGACTACCCGACTTGGGCGGCGCTCCCGGCCGTACAGGCGGGGCAGGTCTATCGGTGGAACGGCGAGCCCATCTATTCGCACGTCGGCGGAGCCGTTGAGCTGGAACGGATCGCCGAGGGGATCGGAGCCGGGAGGCCACTCGGCTAGCCGCGGGGCCAGTGGCTGACGCCACGTGAGCACCCCAGCTCAGAGAGCCGGAATTCGATTAGGTTAGCCTAACCTCCGATCGGCCGGGCGGTGTCCGCGAGCCGTTCCCAGTCCGGCCCCTCAATGCCCTTCAAGAAGGAGAGACACATGGCTTTCGATGCCAAGCTCGGCCGCCGCGGCCTGCTCGCGGGCGGCGGCGCCCTCGGACTCACCGGCGTGCTCGCCGCCTGCGGCCAGGGCGACGACGCGCCCGGCTCCGGCGACGCCGCCGGGGCGCAGCCGTGGGAGTTCACCGACGACCAGCCCGCGACGGTGAAGCTCGACCAGACCCCTGCCAAGATCGTCGCGTTCACCGGCATGGCCGCCGCGCTGTACGACTTCGGCATCGAGGTCCCGGCCGTCTTCGGCCCCACCACGAACGAGGACGGCTCCCCCACCACCCAGGCCGGGAATCTCCCCGTCGCCGACCTCGAGGTCTTCGGCAACGTCTACGGCGAGTTCGACGTCGAGGCCTACGCCGCCTACGGCCCCGAAGTGCTCATGACGCACTTCTACTACGACCCCGCGACCCTCTGGTACGTGCCCGAGGAGAGCCACGACGAGATCACCGGCCTCGCCGAGGTCACCGCCCTCAACGTGGACGACGGCGCGAACACCCAGGACCAGATCATCGCCCGCCACGCCGAGCTCGCCGAATCCCTCGGCGCGGACCTCGACTCGGAGTCGAACGCCGCCAACAAGGAGCGGTACGACGCCGCCGTGGAGGCCCTCAAGGCCGCCGCCGCCGCGAACCCGGTCAAGGTGCTCGCGTGCTCGGCCGCCGCCGAGACCTTCTACGCCTCGAACCCGGCCACCGGCAACGACCTCCGCTTCTTCGTGGAGCTCGGCGTCGACATCATCGTGCCCGACGCGCTCGACGAGGCCACCGGCAACTACTACGAGCTCCTGTCGTGGGAGAACGCCGACAAGTACGCGGCCGACGTCCTCCTGCTCGACAACCGCGTCCAGGCCCTCCAGCCCGACGCGCTCACCGAGTTCCCGACCTGGAACGCCCTCCCTGCCGTCCAGGAAGGCCAGATCGTCGGCTGGGAGGCCGAGCCGATGTACGCGTACGGCCTCGCCGCCGCCTCCATCGAGGCCCTGGCGACCGCGATCCAGAACGCGAAGAAGCTCGTCTAAAGGCTCGACTGCGAAGCGAGAAGGGGCGGACCGTTCGGTCCGCCCCTTCGTCATGCCTTGCGCCTTAACGGATGTCGATCGTGACGATCGACGGGTCGTGGTCGGAGACGCCGTAGCGGCCGTAAGCGGGCTCCTCGCCGAAGTCGTACGCGTCGGCCGGGTAGTCCGCGTTGATGTGCGCGGACACCGCGGCCTCGACCTCGCGCAACAGCGCGGGCGAGACGAACATCTGGTCGAGGGTCTGCGTCTGGCCCATGAAGGTGTAGGAGTACGCCGCCTCCGGGTGCTCCTCCACCATGAGGTCGTGCAGGCTCGACAGCCCCGAGTGCTCGTAAAGACCCGCGAGCTGGTCGGACGGGCCGACCCAGTCGCCCGAGATGACCTGGCCCTCGGCGAACGGGTCGTCGGGGCGCGGGAAGACGTTGAGGTCGCCGCCCGCCAGGACCTTCGCCCGACGGTCGTGGTCGAGGATCGCGGCGCTGATCGCGGCCACGTAGTTCGCCTGCTCGGTGCGGTGCAGCACGCGGGTGTTCGGGCCCGAGGAGAAGTGGTTGTTGATCAGGTAGATCTCCGAGGCCTTGAAGCCGTGCTTGTCCTTGAGGAAGAACTTCGCGACCTGCGCGGGGCGGCTGAAGACGTCGAAGCCGTTGCAGGCGAAGACGCCCGAGCTCTTGCACTGGTCGATGACCTCTTGCGGCAGGGCCGCGTTGAGGGCCTTCGGGTTCTGCACGTCGGCGTTGATCGCGTCGGCCTCGGTCGGGTACTCGACCTTCGGCGCGGCGCCGAAGACCGGGTCCCAGCTCTTCACCTTCGACAGGCCGGCCAGCTTGGGCTGGTACAGGAAGCCGGTCATGATGCCGCGCGTGTCGGCCGAGTCGAGGTCGCCGGTCGCGGTGTAGTCCGGGCCGCCGTACTCGGCGATGACGAGCGCGAGCTCCTGGATGGAGTCGGGGGCGCCGTCGCCGCCGGTGTTGGCCTCACCGGTGTTCGCCAGGTCGCACACGAGGCGGTCGGGGCCGAGGTCGGCGTCCTCGGTCCACTCGGGGTTGACCGAGCAGACGTCCTGGGCCTCGCCCTCCTGGGTCATGAGGATCGCGGGGCTGTGCAGGTCCTCGACGATCTGGCCGGCCTGTCGCAGCAGCTGCGCCTCGTACTCCTCATAGGAGGCCGGCACATAGTTGAAGGGGGGCTTGACGTTGCCTTCGGGGTCCTCGGCGTCGGTGCAGCCGGTGTTCCCGGCGAAGTCGCAGCCCGAGTTCGGGTTGTCGCGGAAGTCGTACAGGTTCTCGATGTTGTACGAGGCGATGCCGGCCTCATTGCGGCCCGCGGGCTCGACCGGCTCGTTCTCGGCCGGCTCGAGGCCGCCTTCGAGCGCCAGGTCGTTCGCGACCTGGATGCCGTACTTGGCGAACGAGAGGTACACGCCGCCGGTGTTGGCCTCGGTGATGACGTCGTAGGTCTTGGCCGGGGCGATGACCGTCTCGTTCGTGCCCTCGGTGGCGCGGATGCCCATGTCGCCCATGACGAACAGGTAGCCGTTGCCGTCGTCGAAGTTCCCTTCGACCGTGTCGAGCGGGTGCGCGTCGCGGAAGGCGCGGGCGGCGTAGCCGTCCTGCTGCGCCGCTTCGCTGTCGCCGCGCATCGCCCAGACCTCGCCGCCGCTGGAGTACACGTCGCGCCCGGCGGTCACGACCGAGTCGGCCGGGACGGTGAGCTGCATGCCGAGGTGGCGGCGGAAGTACTCGGTGGAGGCCTTCGCGTTGTCTGGCGGGTCGACTTCGACCGCGGCGATCTCGGCGAGCGGGTCCAGGCCGGAGGCGACCACGTCGTAGACGAAGGTGGAGCCGCCGCTGAACTGGATGTTCCCGAAGTAGGAGCCGACGACGGCGCGCACGACGATCTCGTCGCCCACCTTCACGGTCCAGTTCGCGCCCAGCTCGGCCTGGGCGGGCGAGCCGTTCAGGGTGCGGACGGTCGAGAACTTGTTGTTGAAGACGAAGATGCCGTCGGAGGAGAGCGGGTCGCCGTCGGTCGCGTCGGCCTTCTCCTGCAGGAAGAAGCCCTTGTTGCCGTTGGCCTCCATGGTCAGCTGGGTGACCACGCCCTGCACGTACACGGTCTGTCCGGCCAGGGGCGAGGTGAAGTCGGTGTCGCCGTCGGCGATCGAGCCCTGGACCGCGCCGATGTGCACGATGTCGACGTCCGCGTGGGCGGACGAGGCGAAGAGGAAGCCGGAGGCGCCGACGATGACCGCGCCCGCGGCCGCCGCCGCGAGCCGGGCTCGCCGTCTGAGGGAACGCACAGGAGAGCTCCAATGCTGTCGTACGGGACCTCGGCGCGAGGGCGCGCCCGAGGCGGGATGACGGGGGCGGTCTTCACTCAACCGCAACAGCGGGTCGAAAGCAAGGCTTCCGAGTGAATTCCTCGTATCATCCCATGTCTATTTCCGCAGGGGGAACGCAGCGGGGCGGGCCGCGCGAAGCGGCCCGCCCCTGAAGACCCCGTGAGGGTCAGCCCCGGTAGCGGGGCGTGTAGTAGTCCGGCACTTCCACGTCAGCGAAGTCCATGTCGGACCCCATGTAGAAGCTCGGGTACTGCGGCTGGTTGTAGGTGGTCTGCTGGTTCGCCACGCCGACCCGGTACTGCGGGTCGTGCATGAGGGTGAACAGCTTGTGGCCGGTCACCTCGGTGGCGGTGAAGACCCGGATCGCGCTCGAGTCCGCGGTGCGCACCAGCAGCTCCTCGCGCCAGTCGCCGAGCACGTCGGCGACCAGGCCCGGGTTGCCCTTGGTGTAGTTGTTGGTGAGCGTCCCGGCGGCGTCGAGGACCACCCCGTCCTGGTAGTCGCGGATCGTCGTCTCCTCGACGGTGGCGGCGTCCGCGCCGTGCACGAGCTGGGTCGTCAGGTCGGCGTCCCAGCGGATGCTCATGTTCGTGCCCGGCGTCGGGGCCGCGATCGGCTCGCCGGTCACGGTGAACAGTCCCTCCGGGTTCCCGGCCTGGTCGGGCGGGAGCGACGCCCACGCCTCCATGCCAGGGACCGACGGGTCGATGTCGCCGACCATGCCCCGCCCGGTGTCGCGGCCGGAGTAGCCGCCCCACAGGACCTCGCCGGTCTCGGCGTCGCGCATCGCGTACCCGTACGGCGCCCACGCGCCGCCCTCGAAGACCGAGAAGATCTCCAGGCCCTCGCGGGCCGGGTCGAAGTCGCCCACGTGCAGGGCGTCGCCGTGGCCGAGCTTCGCGAGCGTGCCCGGGTTGTTGGCGTTCGGCGGCATCACCGCGTACGAGGAGTACAGCAGCGAGCCGTCGTCGTCGATGGTCGCGGCGCCGTAGACGATCTCCTGCCTGCCGTCGCCGTCCACATCGGCCGCGCTCAGCGAGTGGTCGCCCTGCGTGGTCAGCGTGCCCCACTCGGGGTCCGGGCCCTCGACGCCGTGCGGCGAGCCGTTGAACGGGTTCGACATCGGCGCGTGGCCGGAGTCGGCCTGCCAGCGCTGCCGCAGGTTCCGGCCGTCCCAGTCGATCGCGGTGATCGTCGTGCGGGTGTAGTAGCCGCGGGCGAAGATCGCGCTCGGGTGCTCGCCGTCGAGGTAGGCGACGCCGGAGAGGAACCGGTCGACGCGGTTGCCCGGCTCGATGCGGGCCATGGCGTAGTCGCCCCACTCGAGGCCGTCGTCGCCGCGGGCCACCGGGAAGTCGATGGTGTCCATCTCGAGCCCGGTGCGGCCGTTGAAGACCGTGAGGTACTCCGGTCCGGAGAGGACGAACCCGGCGAAGTTCCGCAGCTGGTTCCGGGCGGAGCGGGCGGGCGCGTAGACGTCGATGAAGTGATCGGCGAGCGTCTCGGCGTCCTCCTTGGCGAGCGGGTACGCGAAGTCGAACAGCGCGTCGGCCCCGAGGGCGGCCTCGATGGTCGCGGGCCAGTCGCCCTTGACGACCTCGGGGTGCTCGTGCCAGCCCATGAACATCCGCACGAGGTGGTCGTAGTAGCCCGCGGCGGAGAGCCGGTAGTCGTCCTGGTGGGTGACACCGGCGGCGACGTCGTCCTCAGGCAGCGTGATGTACCGCTCCTCGTCCTCCACATAGGAGGTCGATTTGGTCCCCGGCGCGGTCTTGAGCATGACCTCGGCGATGCCGTCGCCGTCGAAGTCGTAGACGTCGAACTGGGTGTAGTGCGCGCCGGCCCGGATGTTCACGCCGGGCTCGATGCGCCAGAGGAGCTCGCCCTCCTGGGTGTAGGCGTCGAGGTAGACGGGGCCGGTGTAGCCGACCTGCGAGACGTCCTTGGAGTTCGAGGGGTCCCACTTGACGACGTACTCGTAGTCCCCGTCCCCGTCGAGGTCGCCGGGGCTGATGTCGTTGGCCTTGTAGCGGTACGCCTCGCCCGCGGGCGTGACCCCGTCGGCGGGCTTCTGCAGCGGGATGTCGAGGTACCCCTCGGACCAGGGCGTGACCGTGTCCGAGACGTCCGTGGGCCGGCCCCGCTCGACGGCGACGACCTTGTACTCGGCGTCGGCGCCGCCCTTGGCGTCGAGGAAGTTGGTGGAGTCGGTGACGGTCGCGATCTTCCGGCCGTCTCGGTAGACCCTGAACGTGGCCCCGGTCAGACCTGAATCGTTATAACCGGACACCTCGTCGGCGAGCAGCCGCCAGCTCAGGAAGACGCCGTCGCCGGTCACGGCCGCGATGAGGCCGCGGTCCAGCCGCTCGAGCTGGAGGTCGTCGTGCCGGCCGCCGCCGTGCGCCTGCGCCGAGGCGGTGGCCCCGGCCCCGGCCAGCACACCGACCAACGACACCGCGACGACCTTGCGAAACATAGTGGGAGGACTCATGGAAGGGGGCTCCTCGGAAAACGCACGAGGCCTGCGAGAACGCATCGAATGCAAGGAGGGGACGCGCGGAGGCCTCAATTGAAACGATTTAACGCATCGAAGACTATCGACATCCGCCTGCCGCTGTCAAGCGCTCTCCAAACCCGCCCCCTGTGACCGCCGGTACGCCCGCCCCCCCACATTCGTCCCCCGCAGCGCACTCCGGTACAGTTCTACCTCGTCCCGGTCGATTAGCTCAGCGGGAGAGCACTCGCTTCACACGCGAGGGGTCACTGGTTCGATCCCAGTATCGACCACCAGCAGCATGAAGGCCCGGCGGATGTCCGCCGGGCCTTCTTCGTCGCCGAATCCGGGTCCATCGCCGGGTTCGGCTCCCAGGGTCATCTCACCGACCCGCACGCCCCCGAACAGCCGCCGCGGAATCTTCGTGTGCCTAAATCGTGACGCATGCAACCGTCCCGGTCCTTCGGGGCGTACCGATTTCAGGGTCGCCAATGTGGAGCTACCCCAGCGAATCTGTCCATAGTCACCAATTTCATTCCTCTCGGAGACCACCCCCGGTCTCGCGGCGGCGCCGCGGGGCCACCCCCAACAAGGAGAGTTCGTGACAGTTGCACAGCGGCGTTCACGCCGCATCCTCGCCGCCGCCTTCGCCGGCGCGCTCGTCCCGGCCGCGGTCGCCACCGGCGCCGCGGCCCAGCCATCCGAGACCGAGATCCTCATCGAGGAGAAGGTCGCCCCCGAACTGCTCGAGCAGATCGACGACAAGGGCGACGCGGAGCTGTGGCTCCTCTTCGCCGGGTCGCCCGACTACAGCACCGCGCTCGCCGCGGACACCAAGGAGGCCAAGGGAACCGCGGCGGTCGAGGCTGCCAAGGAGTACGCGGAGCAATCGCAGGCCGACGTGATCGCGGCCCTCGAGGAGCACGGCGTCGACTACGAGTCCTACTGGGGCGCTTCCACCGTCAAGGTGGTCGGCGACGCCGACCTGCTCGCCGAGCTGGTCGCGTTCGACGAGGTCGAGGCGGTCGTGGCCGCCCCCGACTACTCGATGATCGAGCCGATCGCCCCGGACGACAAGCCCGAGAACGACTTCCAGACCTGGGACGCGGTCCAGCAGGCCGCCGTCGAATGGGGCGTCGAGGACGTGGGCGCGCCCGAGGTGTGGGAGCAGGGCTTCACCGGCGAGGGCATCGTCGTGGCCAGCATCGACACCGGCGTCCAGTACGACCACCCGGCGCTCGCGGGGCAGTACCGCGGCAACAACGGTGACGGGACCTTCACGCACGACTACAACTTCTACGACATCCAGGACGTCTGCCCGGGCGACGCCCCGTGCGACGACGACGGCCACGGCACCCACACGATGGGCACCATGGTCGGCTCCGAGGGGATCGGCGTCGCTCCCGGCGCGGAGTGGATCGCCGTCAACGGCTGCTGCCCCGACATCGAGACGCTGATCCTGGCCGGGCAGTGGCTCGCCGCGCCCACCGACTCCGAGGGCCGCAACCCCGACCCGCTGAAGGCCCCGCACGTGGTCAACAACTCGTGGGGCACGACGATCCCGGGCTACGACCCGATCTACGCCGAGGTCGTCGAACTGTGGCACGCCTCGGGCATCATCCCGGTCTTCGCCGCGGGCAACAACGGTCCGGCGTGCCTGACCATGAGCACCCCCGGGGTGTACGAGAACGTGATCGCCGTGGGCGCCTACGACGAGAACCACGAGATCGCCGAGTTCTCCTCGCGCGGCCACGGCCTCAACGGCGTCCTGAAGCCCGACCTCTCGGCCCCGGGCGTGGACGTGCGCTCGGCGCTCCCGGGCGACGAGTACGGCCTCGGCGACGGGACCTCGATGGCCGCACCGCACGTGGTGGGCACGATCGCCCTGCTCATGTCGGCCTCGCCGACGCTCGAAGGCGATTACGAGGCGGTCTACGAGACGCTGACCGGCACCGCCGTCGACACGGCGGACGACCAGTGCACCGGCGACAAGGAGGCCAACAACGTCTACGGGCACGGCCGCGTCAACGCCGAGGACGCCGTCGACGAAGCCCCCGCGGGCAAGTTCGGGGCGCTCTCCGGCGCGGTCGCGGACCAGGACGGCGAGCCGGTCGCGGGCGCCCGGCTCGTGTTCGAGGGCGCGGTCGTCCGCGAGGCGACCACCGGCGCCGACGGCGCCTACGAGTTCGCGCGCATCCCGGCCGGGCGCTACCACGTGACCGTCTCGAAGTTCCTGTACGGCACCGTCACCGGCTCCGTGCGCATCAAGAACAACGGCGCGGCCGTCTTCGACGCCGAGCTCGAGAAGGAGGCGACGCAGGTCGTCGAGGGCGCGGTTGTCGACGGCGGCGGGCACGGATGGGCGCTCGACGCGACCGTGTCGACCGCGGGCGACGAGGCCGTGGCCCGCACCGACCCGTTCACCGGCGCGTTCAGCATGGAGATCCCGGCCGAGGGCGACTGGCCGCTCACCGTCGAGACCGCCTACCCCGGATACGAAGTGGTCCAGGTCGATCCGGCCGACGCGGGCCTGGTCGAAGTGCCGCTCCTGCCCGGTTGCCTGGCGCCCGGCTACGGGTCCGACGTGCTCGACGAGGCCTTCGACTCGCCGGGGCTCCCGGCGGGCTGGGAGGTCGTGGACCGCGGCGAGACCGCCGGCTGGGTCTTCGACGACCGGTTCGGGTACGGCAACATGACGCCGGGCTCGGGCGGCTTCGCGGAGGCGAACTCCGACGCGGCCGACCCGGACCACCATGTCGACACCGACCTCGTCACGCCGGTGTTCGACCTGAGCGCCGCCGAGGACCCGACCCTGTCGTTCGCGAGCTTCTTCGTGGACGACGGCATCGGCGCCGAAGCGGAGGTGCTCGTCTCCGTCGACGGCGGGGAGACCTGGGAGCAGGTCTGGTACACCAATGAGGACTTGGAGGCCACGGTCGAAGCGGTCGACCTCGCCGCCTGGGCCGACCAGACCGCCGTGCAGCTGAAGTTCCATTTCGACGACCACGACACGTGGGCCTACTGGTGGATGGTCGACAACGTCCGCATCGGCTGCGGCGAGCTCGAAGGCGGCCTCGTGCGCGGCAGCGTCACCGACGCCGCGACCGGCGACCCGATCGAGGGCGCGGTCGTCACCGACCCCGCCACCGGCAACGCCGCCGTGACCGGAGCGGACGGCGCCTACGTCCTCTTCACCGCGGCCGGATCGGCGAACCTGGAAGCGGCCCTTGACGGCTGGACCACCGGCACCGCCGAAGCCGAAGTCGAGGCCGACGCCGTCGTGGGCGCCGACTTCGAATTGGAGGCCGACGCCTGACCTGAATGAGGGGCATGGGCTCGCGCCGCTGTGCGGCGCGAGCCCGTTTCGTTCCACGCTCGCATGTGACGCCCGGTCCTGACTTCGGCTCGGCGCGGCGTGTGCCGACGGTGCCACCGAACCCCTCGGCTAGTACAGGCGCTCCCCCGCGTCGGTGTGCGGCGGTGGATCGCCGGCGCCGAGTTCCTTGACGACCAGATCCGCGTAATGGGGTGTGCTGAAGGCCGGTTCGGTTCCCGCCAGCAGGCCCGCCATGCCGGCGCCGTGGGTCTCGTCCACTGCCTCGAGGACGGGTTCGCCGTCGAGGAGCGCGGTGATGCGGGTGCCGTCGAACCTGAGCGTCAGACGCCGCCATCGCTCCGGGCCCGGGACGGCCGTCGCCTCGGCGAGGGTGTGCTCGCCGCCGGGGCTGCGGCCTCCGGCGGCGATGAGGGCCTGCTGCTCGGCGTCGCCGATGAGCTCGTTCGGGTCGTCCTTGCCGTTGACGGCGACCAGGCGGCAGGCGCCGTCGGCGGCGAGTTCGAACAGGTAGCACTTGGGGATGAAGCCGTACCCCGTGCCGACCTCGTTGACGCGGCCCATGAGGGCCGCGCTCTGCCCGGCCTCGAGCCGGACGTCGACGCTCACCTCGTAGTCGCTCCAGTCCGCGTCGCCGATGATCGTGTACGGCCGCCAGTCCGGCGCCCATGAGAGCGTCGGCGCCGGCACGACCTGCCGCAGGCAGATGCCGGCGCCCTCGGGCGCGGGCACGAGCTCGAAGGCCCCCGCGATGTCGGCGGTGAAGCGCGGCAGATGCCCGCGCGCGGCCGGGTCGCCGTAGCCGGCGAAGGTGTCGCGGTAGGGCAGGGGGAACGGGGCGCTGTCCGGCACCTCGGCGAAGCCGCCCTTGCGCTGGCCGGTGGTCGTCGACAGCGAGTACACCGAGTCCGGGTCGAGGTCGATCTCGATCGCGCCGTCCTCGATCGCCAGGAAGCCCATGTGGCGGAACTGCTCGGCGGCGTCGCTGCGCCACACCGTCACCGGGCCCTGCGCCAGGCCGCCGGGGACGCGCACGCGCAGCCGCTGCGGAGCGGCGGCGCCCTTGGTCTCGGCGATGACGCTGAAATCGCCTGCGGGCGAACGGAGTGCCACGACGCTGCCGCCGCCGTCGAGGAACGCGCAGGCTTCGTCGACATAGGTCCATCCGAGCTCGGTGAACTGGCCGTAGTGCGCATAGCCCCACAGCGCCTCCCGCACCCGGTAGTGGCCGCTCCACGGCTCGTGCGCCAGGATCATCGCCGGCTCCACGGCGTACGGCTCGATCGGGTACACCCCGGCGACGTCGTACCAGAGCACGGTCTTCGTCGCCTTGCTGCGCAGGTAGTTCTCGTTGAAGCACGCCACGATGCCGATGAGGCAGTCGAACCCCGGCCGGTAGACGTGGTCCTCGGTGTTCCAGATCGGCTTGCCCGCCGCCTCGGCCCACTCCTGCACCGCCGCAGGGGCGTGCATGTCGTTGCCGTACATGACATGCGCGCCGATCACGTCGATCGCCTTCGCGGCGTCAGGGTCGCGCCGCAGCTGGTCGACGAAGTCGAACTTGTCGTCGGGCCAGTTGTCGAAGGCGTGCAGCAGCACCGATGCGAACCCGGCCTCGTCCAGCGCCGCCCGGAGGCGTTTGGCGAAGTCGAGGCTCACGCCCTTCTCGTTGCGGCACCCGATCGCGTCGAGGTCGAGCCCGTGCACGTCCTGCAGCAGCCGCGCCCAGGAGACGTAGTAGTCGGCCATGTCCTGCGACCAGAACTCCCCCTCGCCGATCCAGCCCGGGGCGCTCCAGGCCACGGCGTCGAGGCTCAGCGCCGGGTTGCGGCGCTTCGCCTCCTTCATCACCCACCACGTGTAGCCGCGGTGCGCGTCCAGGTCGCCGCGGGTGTGCATGTGGCTGGGCATGGAGCCCTGGGTCGAGTTGCCGTCGCCGGGGACCTCGACGAGCATCGCGCTCACCGACGCCCCGAACTTCGGCGCGAACACGAGATCGAGGATCTGACCGCGCTGCGGTTCCGGATAGTCCTTGAGCAGCACCGAGGTCGCCCCGCCGCCGTTCACCGCCCCAATCCCGTCGAACCTGCGGTCGCCCGGGCCCTCCCGGAGCTCCACCACTTGGACTGGTCGTTGCACGCGCGCTCCAAAAGGGCGAGGGGCGGCCGGGGCTGGGGTGCGACCGGCCTCTTAGTTGGGAGACCGAACTTAACAAGCCGGTCGCGCCCGCGGCAAGAGGTTCGCGCAGGATTTCCTTTAGCGGGTCGACCATAGCGGAGGGACCTGGCGGTTTCGAGGTTCTCGGGGCCGGGGCCTGGTATCAACGGTAGGAGAGGGGCTGATGGGGTTCCTGGGCGCTAAGGCGGTCGGAAGATGCCGGATCTGGACTACGCCGCATGGTTCGCGGCGATGCCGTCCCCGTATGTCGTGGTCGGGCCGGACCTGACGATCGTCGCGGCCAACCAGGCGTACCTGGAGGCCACGGGGCGCACGCGGGAGCAACTGGTCGGGCACCAGCTCTTCGACGCGTTCCCGGAGAGCAAGGGCAACGTCGGGAGCCTGCGGAAGGCCAAGGGGTCGATCCAGCGGGTCATCGAGACCGGAAGGCAGGACTCGCTGATCCTGCACTACGCCATCCCGGTGGCGGACAAGCCCGGCGAGTTCGACGACCGCTGGTGGTCGCCGGTGTTCACTCCGATCTTCGGGGCGGACGGGAAGGTGGAGTACGTCTTCATCCGCTCCGACGACGTCACCGAGTTCGTGCGGTCGAGCGCCCTGAGCCACCAGATGCCGAGCGTCGAGCTCTCCGAACGGATCGCTCTGGAAGCGGAGCTGTACGACCGGGCGCGGGAACTGCACGACCTCAATGAGGAACTGCGGCAGGCGAACCTGCGCGACCGGCAGGTCGCGGTCACACTGCAGGAGGCCATGCTGCTCACGCCGGACCTCGAGAAGCACCCGGACGCGGCGGTGCGGTACCGGCCCGCCATCGAGTCGTTCAACGTCTGCGGCGACTGGTACGACCTGGTGGACCTGGCCGGGGACCGCTTCGCGCTCGGGGTCGGCGACGTGGTCGGCCACGGGCTGGAGGCCGCCGCGGTCATGGGCATGCTCCGCAGCGTGCTGAACGCCGCGATCCGCGCTCTGGAGCGGCCCGCGCACGCGCTCGAGGTGCTGACGCTGTACGCCCGCTCGATGGAGGGCGCGCTGAACACCACGGCCGTCGAGGCGCTGGTCGACCCCGGCAGCGGGCTCATCATCTACAGCAACTCCGGGCACCCGCCGCCGGCGCTGGTGCGCCCCGACCGCGGCTGCGAGCTGCTGGACCAGCACGTCGACCCGCCCCTGGGCGCCCGGCCGCGGCACGTGCCGTGCTCGCAGGCGGGACACCCGTACACCCCGGGGGACACGCTCGTGCTCTACACGGACGGGCTCATCGAGCGCCGGGGCGAGGGCATCGACATCGGCCTGGACCGGCTGTGCGAGGTCCTCACGCGCCACTGCGGGCAGAGTCCGCCGGACATGGCCGACGCGGTGCTCGAGGACCTCGGCGTGGCGGAAGGCGGCAACGACGACATCTCGCTGATCGTCGTGCGGCTGTGAGCGGTCAGCGGAGGGCGGCCCGGTACTGGCCGGGAGTCGTGCCCGCGAGCTTGGCGAACTGGGCGTAGAACGTGCTGCCGGAGCCGAACCCTGCGGCGTAGCCGACCGCGGTGCAGTCGAGGTCGGTGGTGGCGAGGAGGCGCTGCGCCTCGGCGACGCGGCGGCGCAGGAGGAAGTCGCCCAAGGTCATGCTCCAGGTCTTGCGGAACAGCGTCATCGCGTACTCGGTGTTGAGGTGGACGGCGGCCGCCACGTCGGCCGCCGTGATCGGGTCGCGGAAGCGGTCCATGATGAACGCCGCCATCTCGAGCGGGCGCGAGCTGGGGCCGGTCGCGGCGGGCCGGGCGCGGGCGGAGCGGAGCGTGCGCCGCATGAGCGCGTGGACTTCGAGGAGGGCGGCGACGCCGTCGCCGAGCGCGAGCTCGGACTCCCAGCGGCGCCACACGCCGGCGGCGTCCACGTCCGGCGGCATCGCGGCGAGCGCGGGGCGGCCTTCGAGGAGGGAGCGGAGGTCCGGCGCGGGGAGGTCCCAGGTCAGGAAGGTCGCGAGCGGCACGTGGACCCAGCAGATACCGGCGGGCTCGCCGGGCAGGGAGAGCAGGCGGTGCGGCAGGGCCGCCCAGAAGACGGCCGACTGGCCCGCCTCGACGCGGACGCGGCGCTCGCCCATGAGGTACTCGATGGCGCCGCTGGTGACGACGTTGAGTTCGATGTCGTCGTGGCTGTGGGCGCGGCCCATCGCGGGGGCGGTCCCGTGCGCGACCCAGAGCCCGGTGTCGGCGGAGTCCACCGCCGTCCCGCGCTTCATCCGATCGCCGCCCACGAGGGGCGATGCTAGCCGAGCAAAGGATCCCGGAGGAACGCCTAAGCGCGCCGGATTCGAGTTCGCTTCGTCACGGCTACCGTGATGCCATGACGACGAACTCCGCGCGCAAGCGCGCCGCGCAACTGCCGCCCATGGGCTGGAACAGCTGGGACTGCTTCGGAGGGTCGGTGACCGAGGACGAGGTCCTCGCCAACGCCGAGTTCATGGCCGCCCACCTCAAGGCGTACGGCTGGGACACGATCGTGGTCGACATCCAGTGGTACGAACCGAACCCCGGCGAGCACCGGTACAACGACGTCGCCGATCCGGTCCTGGACGCGTGGGGCCGCCAGCTGCCCGCGCCGAACCGGTTCCCGTCGGCGAAGGACGGGTCCTTCAAGCCGCTCGCCGACCGCGTCCACGCGCTGGGCCTCAAATTCGGCGTGCACATGATGCGCGGCATCCCGAAGAAGGCCGTCGAGCTCGACCTCCCGGTCCTCGGCGGCGACACCACCGCGTCCCGGATCGCCGACCGCGGCAACGCGTGCACCTGGAACCCCGACAACTTCGGCATCGATCACGCCGCGCCCGGCGCCCAGGCGTACTACGACTCCCAGGTGGCGCAGTTCGCCGAGTGGGGCGTGGACTTCGTCAAGCTCGACGACGTGCTCCACCCGCCGACGCAGGACGTCGAGATCGCCGCCTATTCGGCGGCGATCGACCGGTGCGGGCGGCCGATCGTGCTCAGCCTCTCGCCGGGCAAGGCGCTGTCGCTCGCGCACCTGGACGAGCTGCGGCGCCACTCGGAGATGTGGCGGATCTCGGACGACCTGTGGGACGACTGGTACGGGCTCAAGGAGATGTTCCAGCGCGCCGCGCGCTGGGCGCCGCACCAGGAGCCCGGTTCATGGGGCGACGCCGACATGCTGCCGTTGGGGCACGTCGGCATCCGCGCGCACGTGGGCGAAGACCGCTTGTCGCGGTTGACGATCGAAGAGCAGCGCACGATGCTCACGCTGTGGTGCGTGATGCGCTCGCCGCTGATGTTCGGCGGGCACCTGCCGGACACTCCGGCCGACACGCTCGAACTGCTCCAGAACGCCGAAGTGCTCGCGCTGCTGGGCAACCAGGGCAGCCGCGAGGTCGTGCGCGACCACTCGCTCGTGGTCTGGCAGGCCGACCTCGGCGACGCGGACGCGTGCGCGGTGTTCTGGCTCGGCGACGAGCCGGCGGACCTCGAGGTGCACCTGGCCGACGTCGGCGGCGCGGGCCGCACCGGCGCCCGCGACCTGTGGGCGGGCGCCGAGGTCCCCGTGAAGGACGGTGCGGTGCGGCTGCGGGTCCCGGCGCACGGCGCGAGGCTGCTGCGCCTGGAGTAGGCCTCAGGCGTCGCGCGCGGCCCGCCACTCCGGGGCGAGGACCGACCAGATCTCCATGTCGTAGCGTTCGCCGCGGTGGAGGTAGGCCTCGCGCGCGACGCCTTCCCTGGTCATGCCGAGCCGCTTGGCGACGTTGATGCTGGGGGTGTTCTCGGTCGAGGCCCACCAGTCGACGCGGTGGATGCCGCGCACCTCGATCGCCCAGTCGATGATGACGCCGACCGCGCGGGTCACGAGGCCCCTGCCGACGGCGGCGGGTTCGAGCCAGCATCCGGCTTCGGCGGTCTCCATGCGGAAGTCCATGCTGCGGAAGAGGACGCCGCCGACGAGGGTGCCGTCGAGCCAGATCCCCCACATCCGGCCGGTGTCGGCGGCGGCTTTCTCGGCGAAGGTCTCGAGGACCCGGCGGGCCGCGTCCGCGTCGGGGATGGCGTCGGCCATGCCGACGTGCCGCCCGATGAACTCGCGGCCGCGGTCGATGTGGGCCGCGAACTCTTCGGCCAGGTCAGGCGTCAAGGGGCGCAGTTCGGCGCCTTCGCCAAGGGAAGTCTTGAGCATGTGTTCCTCCGGGTGCGACCGCGCGGCGACAGACGACATGCTCTCACATCGCGCGGCCGCGCGGCAGGGCCAGTTATCCCTCGCGGTGGCGGTCGAGGCGTTCGGGGAGCGGTTCGAATCCGGCGGAGCGGTACGTGGCGACCGCGCCGGTGAGGGTGCTCGGGGTGCACACGAGCGCGCTCGATGCGCCCAGGTCGCGGAGCGCGGCGGCCGCGGCGACGCAGACGGCCCTGCCGTGGCCGCGTCCGCGGTGGTCCGCGTGGACGCCCATCGGTTCGATGATGCCGGGCCGGCCGGGCCCGGCGGACCAGACGGTCACGGCCGCGACGGCATCGGAACCGTCGTAGCCGATGAGGCAGCGGGCGTCGGCGTATTCGGGCCCTGCGGCCATCGCGCGCCAGTGGTCGGCGGCGAACGTGGAGCCTTCGAACGCGGAGCGGTGCAGCTCGGCGCGCAGCTCGGCCTGTGCGGGTCCGGCGGTCTCGATCCGCAGGCCCGGGTCCTCCACGGGTGCGGTCAGGTCGCGGCGCAGCGGCGTCCAGGCCTCGTCGGTGCCCCAGCCGACGGCGGCGAGGTGGTCGTCGAGGACCGCGCCGGTCGGCAGTTCGACGTTGGCCTTGCCCGCAGGAAGGACGCCGCGGTCGGGGTCGGCGATGTCGGCGGCCATCTGCTCGGCGAGGGCGGCGTCGCGGAAGCGTTCGGGCGCGGTCGTCACCCGCAGCACGTCGGCGCCGTCGAGGAACCCGAACGCGAGCACCCGGCCGTCCCGGCTCCAGGTCCGGACGGCCGCGGCCGTCTCGGCGGCCCCGAAGCGCCAGAACCAGCCGAGGTCGCCCGGGTGCAGCTGCATCGGCGCGTCGTCGGACTGCCATTCGCGCAGCGCCGCGAGCGCTCGGCCCAGGTCGGCGGTTCCCGGCGTGTTCAGTTCGATCCCCATACGCAGATGACACACTGCCGCGCCGGTCGGCCGCAACCGGTTATCGGGCGCGGTATCTTCGGCCTCGCAGGCTCGACGAAAGGACGCCCATGGCGCTCATCCTGATCACCGGGGCCTCGACGGGCCTCGGCGAGGCCGCCGCCCGGACGCTGGCCGGCGAGGGGCACGACGTCGTCGTCCACACCCGCGGGAAGGACCGGCTGCCGGCCATCGGGTCGCTGCACGGGGCCGTCCACGGCGACCTCTCGCGCATGGACGAGACCCTGTCGGTCGCCGAGCAGGCCGACGCGTTCGGCCGGTTCGACGCGGTGGTCCACAATGCCGGCGTGTACCGCGACCCCTTTGCGCTGCAGGTGAATACGGTCGCGCCGTACCTGTTGACGGCGGCGATGGCGAAGCCGCGCCGGCTGGTCTACCTCAGCTCGGGCTACCACCGGGACGGCTCGACCGACCTCGACGCGATCGACTTCGCCGAGACGCGGGCGCGGCCCGGCGCGTACGAGGACTCGAAGCTGTACGTGACCACCCTCGCGTTCGCGGTCGCGCGCCGCTGGGCCGACACCGTCGCGCACGTGGTGGACCCGGGCTGGGTCCCGACGCGGATGGGCGGCCCGGGCGCGCCCGGGGACCTCGAGGAGGGCCACCGGACGCAGGAGTGGCTGGCGACGGCCCCTGACGGCGCGATCGAGCCGCGCACCGGCGGCTACTGGTACCACCGCAAGGTCGCCCGCTCGCACCCCGCGGCCTCGGACCCGGACTTCCAGCACGCGCTGATCGAACGGCTCGAAGCCCACACCGGCGTCAAACTCGGCTAGGGCCTGTCCCCTGCGTCAGGGAGGGCGGTATCCGAGTCCGCTTGTTCGCTCGCAGTACCCGATTCACGGCTCGCGAGCGTCGCCGAGGCCGCGGAAGACCTTCCCGATACCGGGGTGGTACCGGGAAGGCCGGCGACGCGCCGGCACGGCGGGCCACTCGGCCGGATACCGACCGGTCTCTGATTCACAGGACAGGCCCTATGCCCGGTTGAGCCGGGCGGCCTGCTTGAGCAGGTGCGTGTGCTCGGCCATGACCACGGTGGCCTGCGCCGCCGCCTGGTAGAGGCGGGCCGCCTCGGCCCGGTTCCCCGCGCGCTCATGGAGGTACGCGGCGACGGCGTCGCGGCGCGGCAGGCCCGGATCGAGCGCCTCGACCAGGCGCAGCCCCGCGAGCGGGCCGTCGACGTGGCCCACCGCGACCGCGCGGTTGAGCGCCACGACCGGGCTGCCCGGGGTGAGCCGCTCGAGTTCGTCGTACCACTCGAGGATCTGCGGCCAGTCGGTCTCCTCGGCCGAGGCCGCGTCGTCGTGGAGGGCCGCGATCGCGGCCTGCGCCTGGTACTCGCCGACCCGGTCCATCGCCAGCGCGTGCTGCAGCAGGTCGACGCCTTCGGCGATCATGTCGGTGTCCCAGAGGGACCGGTCCTGTTCGGCGAGGGGCACGAGTTCGCCCGCGGCGGTGCGGCGGGCGGGGCGGCGCGCGTGGTGGAGCAGGAGGAGGGCGAGCAGGCCCGCGGCCTCGGGGTCGTGCGGCACGGAGGCGACGAGCTGGCGGGCGAGGCGGATCGCCTCGGCCGACAGGTCCTTTTCGGTCTCGTCGCCGGCGAATCCCTGGTCGAACATGAGGTAGAGGACGCGCAGGACGGCCCGCACGTCGCCGGGCTCCTCGAACCGCTCCCCCGCGAGGGTGCGCTTGGCGCGCGAGATGCGCTGCGCCATGGTGGTTTCGGGGACGAGGAAGGCACGGGCGATCTGGGCGGTGGTGAGGCCGCCGACGGCGCGGAGCGTCAGCGCGATGGCGGACGCGGGCGAGAGGGCGGGGTGGCAGCAGCGGCTGAGCAGCAGGAGCGTGTCGTCGACCTGCCCGGCGGGGCCGGGGGCCGGTTCGCGGTGGGCCGCGACCTCGCGCAGGACCCGGGCGGACGCGGAGCGGCGCGCGTCCAGGAACTTGCGCCAGGCGACCGTCACGAGCCAGGCCTTGGGCTCGTCGGGCGCGCCGCCGTCCCAGCGGCGCACCGCTTCGGCGAGCGCTTCCTGGACGGCGTCCTCGGCCGCCGCGAAGTCGGCTCCGCGGCGGACGAGGGCGCCCAGCACCTGCGGGGTCAGGTCCCGCAGGAGGTTCGGGTCGATCACTCCTCGACCGCCGGCGCTTCGCCGTAGAAGGGGCGCACCTCGAGCCATTCGTGGAGCGGCTTGCCGTCCTTGCCGGGCGCGGACGAGAGGTGGGCGGCGGCCTCGTAGGCGCGCTCCTTGGAGTCGACGTCGATGACCATCCATCCGGCGATGAGGTCCTTGGTCTCGGCGAACGGGCCGTCGGTGACCGGCGGCCTCCCCACGCCGCCGTAGCGGACGAACTCGCCTTGCGGGGCGAGGGCCTGGGCGTCGACGAATTCGCCGCGCCGCTTGAGGTCCTCGATCATGTCGTCCATGAACCCGATGTGGGCGGTGATCTCCGCGGGAGTCCAGTCGTCCATGGGCGTGGCGGCGTTGGCGTGCGGCTTCGGTCCGCCGCGGTAGTGCTTGAGGAGCAGGTACTTGGCCATGACGGCCTCCTTCGGTTCGGGCGGCTCGTTCGCCGCTGACAACCCTAGGACGGAGCCGGTCGGCGGTTCTCGACATCCCGGCGGGAGGTTTCCAGAAGTTTTTTCGAGCGGGTCGAATCCGCAGGTGGAGACGGTGAGGGCCCGGCCGATCACGGCCGGGCCCTCACGTCGCGTGCGTCAGATCGCCGTCCAGCGGCTGTCGTCGGCGGCGCTCGTCTCGACCGCCGCGAGGACCTTCTGGACCCGCAGGGCGTCGGCGAACGACGGGGTCGGCTGCTCGCCCTTCGCGATGGCGCCCACGAGGTCCACGACCTGGTGGGTGAAGGCGTGCTCGTAGCCGAGCCCGTGCCCGACCGGCCACCAGTTGCCCGTGTACGGGTGCTCGGGCTCGGTGGCCTGGATGCGGCGGAAGCCCGCGTTCGGCCCGTCCTCGGCGTCGTAGAACCACAGCGAGTTCATGTCCTCGAAGTCGAACGCGAGGGAGCCCTTGGTGCCGTTGAGCTCCAAGCGCATCGCGTTCTTGCGGCCCAGCGCGAACCGGGTCGCCTCGAACACGCCCACGGCGCCGCCGGGGTTTTCAGGGGTACCGGCGAATCGCGCGGTGAACAGAGCGGCGTCGTCAACGGTGACCGGGCCCTTGGGGCCGTCGGCGCCGCCGACGCCGCCCAGACCGACGAAGTCGCCGCCGACCGGGCGCTCCTTCACGAACGTCTCCAGGATCGCCGAGACGCCCGTGATCGGGGAGCCCGCGACCCACTGCGCGGCGTCGATGATGTGCGCGCCGATGTCGCCCAGGGAGCCCGAACCCGACTTCGACTTGTCGAGGCGCCAGGTGAGGGGCGCGTTCTCGTCGGTGAGCCAGTCCTGCAGGTACTGCGCGCGCACGTGCCGGATCGGCCCGAGCGCGCCCGATTCGACCAGGCGCTTCGCCAGCGAGAGGGCGGGCGTGCGGCGGTAGGAGAACCCGCACATCGCCAGCGCGCCCGCGGACTTGGCGGCCTCGGCCACGGCGGTCATCTGCTCGGCCTCCTCGACCGAGTTCGCGAGGGGCTTCTCGCACAGGACGTGCTTGCCCGCCTCGAGCGCCGCGATGGCGATCTCGGCGTGGAGGTTCCCGGGGACGCAGATGTCGATGAGGTCGATGTCGTCGCGCTCGATCAGGCGGCGCCAGTCGGTCTCGCTCGACTCCCAGCCGAGCTTCGACGCGGCCGCCGCGACCCGCTCGGGGTCGCGCCCGGCCAGCGCGGTCATGCGCGGCGCGAGCGGCAGGTCGAAGAAGCGCGGCGCGGTTCGCCACGCGTGGGAGTGGGCGGCGCCCATGAAGGCGTACCCGATCATGCCGACGTTGAGGGATTCACTCACTGTCGCTCCTCTTAGCGCTCAGGGCCTCCCGTACGGAAGGCCACGATTTCAGGACGGCGAGCACCTCCGGGTCGCGCTCGTTCGCGATCGCGGCGGTGTAGGAGCGGTCGAGCACGTCGTCGATCGCGACCCGCCGCCCCTGCGCCGCACTCTGCGTCGCGGCCTCGACCATAGCGAGGCTCATGATGTTCGCGTGCACACGCCCCATCGGCTCGGTGCTGTGGCGCAGCGCGGCGATGAACTGCCGCAAGGAGCCCGCGATGTCCCGGCCGTGGTCCTGGCCGGGGTCGAAGGGCTCGTCGGGGGCGGCGGTCGGGTCGTTCTCGCCGTCCCAGAGGACTGTGCCGCGCTCGGCCGAGACGCGCCAGGAGCCGTTCCAGGAGGTCTCGTGGCCGGGGCTGCACCAGGAGCCGTTGAAGGTGAAGCGGGCGCCGCCGTCCATCGCGAAGACCGCGTTCGCGGCCGCGTCGCCGGCGTACCAGCTCCAGGTCGGGTTGTACTCCTCGCAGGAGACCGAGACGGGGTCGGCGTCGAGGAGGTAGCGGGCCATGTCGAACTGGTGGATGGCCATGTCGAGCAGGAGCGGGCTGGCCATCTCGTCGCGGAAGCCGCCGAAGTGCGGCGACTGGAAGAAGTCGACCGAGACGATGCCGACCGCGCCGAGCCCGGCGAGCCGCTGCTTGGCCTGGTGGAGCGCCGGGTGGTAGCGGCGGTTCTGGCTGACCATGAACAGCTGCCCGGTGTGCTCGGCCGCCGCCGCGAGGGCGAGGCCTTCGGCGACGGTGGCGGCCACCGGCTTCTCTCCCAGCACGGGCAGGCCCGCGTTCAAGGCCGCGACCGTGACCGGGTGGTGCGCTTCGGGGATGGTGGCGTTGACGAGTCCGTGGGCGCCGGTGCGCCGCGCGAGTTCGATCGCGTCGGTGCCCGTGGCGAGGCCGGGGATGCCGGTGTCGGCGGCGGCCGACTCGGCGGATGCGGGGAAGAGGTCGGCGATGCCGACGAGCTCGGCGTCGGGGCTGGACTGGATGTTGCGGGTCCAGGCCCGGCCCATGCCGCCGGCGCCGACGACGACGAGTCGCAGCGGCCCTTCGGTATCGAGTGTCTTGAAGCTCATCGCTCGAACGCTCCTCGGTAGCCCTGGCCGTTGAAGAAGTCGTCGGTGTCGTAGCGCAGCAGGGTCGGCGTCTCGCGCTCGCGGTCGGGGCGGGCCCATTCGATGCCGTTGGCGATCACGTGGTTGACGTCGGGGTGGTGGTAGACCGGGAAGTCCTGGTCGCCGGGGCTGAAGTAGAAGATCCGGCCGAAGCCGCGGCGGTAGGTCATGCCGGAGCGGAAGACCTCGCCGCCGGTGAAGCCGGAGATGAAGATGAGCTCGTCCGGGGTGGGCACGTCGAAGTACTCGCCGTACATCTCCTGCTCGGGGATGACGATCGGGTTGGGGATGCCGCGGGCGATCGGGTGCTGCGGGTTCACCGTCCACACCAGTTCGCGGTCGTGCTCGCTGCGCCAGCGCAGCGTGCAGGTGGTGCCCATGAGCTTGGTGAAGATCTTGGACCAGTGTCCGGAGTGGAGCACGACGAGGCCCATGCCGGCGAGCACGTGGCGGTGGACGCGCTCGACGACCTCGTCGGCGACCTCGCCGTGGGCGGCGTGGCCCCACCAGACGAGGACGTCGGTCTCGTCGAGGACGTCGGAGGTGAGCCCGTGCTCGGGCTCGTCGAGGGTGTGGGTGGTGATCGTGGCCTTGTCGCCGAGCCAGGCGCTGACGCCCTTGGCGATCGCGCCGTGCATGCCGTCGGGGTAGCGCTCGGCCACGGAGGGCTCGACCTGCTCGTGGCGGTTCTCGCCCCAGACGACGACTCGGATCGGTGCGGTTGACATGTGTCTCCTTTGATGGGTTTCCGGTGTTGTGAGCTTAAAAACCGTTGGGCGCCAAGGCGCTCGCCTAGAGTCTCGGGTCGGTGCTCGACCGTTCGACGAGCGTGGGCGGCAGCAGCAGGTGCTCGGGGGTCTCGGGCTGCTCGATGACGAGGCGCACGAGGGCGGCGGCGATGGCGGCGGACGGCTGCCGGACGGAGCTGATGCCGACGGCGCCGAACGAGGTGAGGGTGGTGTCGTCGTAGCCGGTGACGGCCACGTCCCGGCCCGGTGCGAGGCCGCGGCTCTGGAGGGTGATGACGGCGCCGGCCGCGAGGGGGTCGGAGACGCAGATGATCGCGGTCGGCGGTTCGGGCGCGTCGAGGAGGGCCGCGGCGACGCGGACGCCGGTCTCGAGGTCGCGGCCGCAGTGCACGATCCGTCCGAGGGAGGCGGTGAGGCCGCGGCGCCCGCACGCGTCGCGGTAGCCGATCTCGCGCTGGGCCATGGTGACCACGCCGGTGTCGGCGCCGATGAACGCGAGTTCGCGGTGGCCCCGGTCGGCGACGTGGTCGACGGCCATCGCGATGCCTTGGGCGGCGTCGGCTTCGACCCAGCTCCAGGGGCTGGCGAAGGCGTCGCCGGTGCGGCCGTAGGCGGCGAAGGGGATGCCGCGCTTGCGGAGCCCGGCCGGGCGGGGGTCGTCGGGGCCGAGGTTGGAGATGACGAACCCGGCCGCGGACTGGCCGAAGTACAGGTCTTCGCAGGCGGTAAGGAGCGCCTCGGTGTCGCGCTCGGCGACGAGGGTGAGGTTGCGGTCGACGGCCTGGCAGCTCTCGGCGAGGTCGTGGACGAACGCGTCCATGTACTGGTTGCCGACGGCGTCCTGGGCGGGCAGCGCGTACGCGATCTGGCGCGGCTGCGCGAGGCGCAGGCTGCGGGCGACGAGGTTGTTGCGGTAGCGCAGCTCGCGCATGGCGTCGTGGACCTTCGCGCGGGTGGCCTCGGAGACGATCTCGGGGCGGTTGATGACGTTGGAGACGGTCATGGCGGAGACGCCGGCGAGGTCGGCCACGTCGGCCATGCTCGCCTTGCGGGTGCCGCCCATGCGCCGGCTCCTCTCTGCAGTGTCCCGGTCCGCAACAGATTTTAAGCATAAAAATGAGCGAGGGTCAATCCTGCCGATGAATTCGGGGAACGCTGGTCGTCAGTACCGGTGACCACCACTGAAGGAGATGTCATGACCGAGCCCCAGAGCGGCACCGTCCAAGCACCCGGCGCCGTCCTGCACTACGACGTGCGCGACGGCGACGGACCGACCCTGCTGCTCATCGGATCGCCGATGGCCGCGCCCGGCTTCGCCACGCTCGCGGGCCACTTCGCCGACCGCCGCGTCGTCACCTACGACCCGCGCGGGTCCGAGCGCAGCCGCCGCACCGACGGCGCCGCCGAGAACACCGTCGAGGAGCACGCGGAGGACCTGCACCGCGTCATCGAGGCCGTCGGCGGCGGACCGGTCGACGTGTTCGCCAGCAGCGGCGGGGCCGTGAACGCCCTCGCGCTCGTGGCCCGCCACCCCGGCGACGTCCGCACCCTCGTCGCCCACGAGCCGCCCGCGTCGGCCGAGCTGCCCGACGCCGAGGTGATCCTCAAGGTCTGCGAGGACATCCGCGACACCTACCTCGCCACCGGGTTCGGCCCGGCCATGGCCAAGTTCATCGGCCTGGTCTCCCACCAGGGGCCGTTCACCGAGGCGTACCGCGACCAGCCCGCGCCCGACCCGGCGGCGTTCGGGCTGCCGACCGAGGACGACGGCGACCGCGACGACCCGCTCCTGGGCCTGAACATGGTCACCTGCAACGCCTACCGGCACGACATCGCGGCGCTCGGCGCGGCGCCGACGCGCATCGTGCTCGCGGTGGGCGCCGACTCCGGCGAGATCCTGCCGGCCCGCGCCGCGCAGGTCCTGGCCGAGGCGCTCGGCACCGCGCCCGTGCTGTTCCCCGGCGACCACGGCGGCTTCCTCGGCGGCGAGTACGGCCAGACCGGCAAGCCCGACGAGTTCGCGGCCGCCCTCCGCGAAGTCCTGGAGGGATAGCGCGAAGCGGCGCCCCGGAGTCGTGGACTCCGGGGCGCCGCCGCGTCTGCGCGCTAGTCGGTGCCGAACTCGATCGCGGCGTGGTCCAGCAGCGCCTCGTCGTCCGGAGCCTCGCCGCGCGAGGCGATCGCGACCGCGCCGCCGGAGGGCATCGCGCCGATGAGGCCGGTCGAGGCGGCCTGGGCCGCGCCGATCGGGGTCGGGTGGGCGCTGCCGACCATGCCGATCCCGGCGTACTGCTCGAGCTTCGACCGCGAGTCGGCGATGTCGAGGTTCCGCATGGTGAGCTGGCCGATCCGGTCGTTCGGGCCGAACGCCGAGTCCTCGGTCCGCTCCATCGAGAGCTTGTCCGGGTGGTAGCTGAACGCGGGCCCGGCGGTGTCGAGGATCGAGTAGTCCTCGCCGCGCCGCAGCCGCAGGGTCACCTCGCCGGTAACGGCGGTGCCGACCCAGCGCTGGAGCGACTCGCGGATCATGAGCGCCTGCGGGTCGAGCCAGCGGCCCTCGTACAGCAGCCGCCCGAGCCGCCGACCCTCGGCGTGGTAGATCGCGAGGGTGTCCTCGTTGTGGATGGCGTTGACGAGCCGCTCGTAGGCGGCGTGCAGGAGCGCCATGCCGGGGGCCTCGTAGATGCCCCGGCTCTTGGCCTCGATGATGCGGTTCTCGATCTGGTCGGACATGCCCAGGCCGTGCCGCCCGCCGATCGCGTTGGCCTCCAGGACCAGGTCGACGGCGGTGCCGAACTCCTTGCCGTTGATGGTGACCGGCCGGCCCTGCTCGAAGCCGACGGTCACGTCCTCGGGCTCGATCTCGACGAACCGGTCCCAGTGCCGCACGCCCATGATCGGCTCGACGGTCTCCATGCCGGTGTCCAGGTGCTCGAGGGTCTTGGCCTCGTGCGTGGCGCCCCAGATGTTCGCGTCGGTCGAGTACGCCTTCTCCTTGCTGTCCCGGTAGGGCAGGCGGCGGTCGGTCAGCCACTCGGACATCTCGGTCCGGCCGCCGAGCTCGCTCACGAAGCCCGCGTCGAGCCACGGCTTGTAGATCCGCAGCGAGGGGTTGGCGAGCAGGCCGTAGCGGTAGAACCGCTCGATGTCGTTGCCCTTGTAGGTGGAGCCGTCGCCCCAGATCTGCACGTCGTCCTCGAGCATCGCCCGCACCAGCAGCGTGCCGGTCACGGCCCGCCCGAGCGGGGTGGTGTTGAAGTAGGTGCGCCCGCCCGACTTGATGTGGAACGCGCCGCAGGCGAGGGCGGCCAGGCCCTCCTCGACGAGCGCGGCCTTGCAGTCCACGAGGCGCGCGATCTCGGCGCCGTAGGCCTCGGCCCGGCCGGGCACGGAGGCGATGTCGGGTTCGTCGTACTGGCCGATGTCGGCGGTGTACGTGCAGGGCACCGCGCCCTTCTCGCGCATCCAGGCGACCGCCACCGAGGTGTCGAGGCCGCCGGAGAAGGCGATGCCGACGCGTTCGCCGACCGGGAGCGAGGAGAGAACTTTAGACATGGTTATGAGTATGCATGATGCTGAATTTTCATGCAACTGGGGGGATGGCGCCGTTCCACGCTCCGGGACGCCGACCTGGCCTGATACGCCTGGGGCATGGCGAGCCTCACTGCCGGGCATGGAAGCGCACGAAAGAACGGGCCGCCCCGGTGGGGGCGGCCCGTTCGGAGACGTTCTCTAGACGGCCGTCGTGCGGGCGGCCTGCTGGGCACGGAGCGCGGCGAACATGGGCTTGCGGGACGGCGACTCGGCCAGGCCGCTGTGGAGGACCGCGGTGATCGCGACCGAGGCGGCGGCGTCGTCGGCGGCGGCGACCCCGGCGGCGACCATGTCGAGGATCTCGTCCGCCGCGGCGGAGACGAGCTCGGGGTCGGCCTTGCGGGAGGCCTTGGAGAACCCGAAGGCCAGGTCCTTGTCGGCGGTGACGTTCCAGACCGCGCAGGTGTGGAGGCGCGTGCCGTAACCGGTGCCCTCGATCCAGCAGTCGACCGCGTAGACGAAGGTCCGGGCGTCGTGGTCCCACAGCAGTTCGGCGTCGAGCATGTCCGAGAGCGCGGCGAGGCGCTGCGCCTTGGGGTACTTGGACTCGAGGACGGCCGTGGCCTCATCGCTCGAGAGATAGCTGTAGGTCATCCTTCAACGGTAGCCGCCCCGGTCGGCGTTCCCGCAAAGCCCGGACCGCTCGTTTCGGCGATCCGGGTGGGTGCTTCCTCACCGCGGACCCCTAAAACGGACATTAGGCCCTGTTGGGCCGCATATGTCCACCCGGAGGGTCAGCCGATCGCGTCGCAGTAGGGCTTCACGGTCTCGACGATCGTGGGGCCTTCGGCCTCTTCGACGCCGAAGAGCTCGGCGGCGTCGCGGGCCAGCTGCTCCTCGTCGGCGTTGGCGGCCACGTCGCCGCAGATCTCCCGGGCGCCGGCCAGGATCTCCTCGGGCGAGGCGTCGGGGACGACCTCCCACAGGTCGGTGGCGAGGTCGGTGGGCATCTCGGAGGCGAGCTCGTCCAGCGAGGACTGCCATTCGCCGGGGAGGGTGGGCGAGTCCGCGGGGATCTCGAGCCCGCCGTCCTCACTGCAGGCGCCGAGGGCCAGGAGGGCGCCGATGGCGAGGGCGGCGAGGGTTCGTCGTGCCGTCATTGGTTGCTCCGATCGCGTGATGTCCGGCCACGCTAACAGCCCGGGGGCGGCGAATTGTCCGAACCGCTCGCGCTTGCCGCATACGTCACCGCCGCCGCGGCACGGGCCCGGGGCCCGTGCCGATCCGCTTGCGGCACTGGCCATCTACGCGGCTTCCCACGCGAAGCCGTCGGCGTCGGTGAAGGTCTCGGCGCCGCCGAAGACGATGCGGTGCGAGCCGTCGCCCTCGGGCGAGACGAACGAGGTCTTCGCGGCGAACTTGCGGCTGTACAGCGAGAGCGAGACGGTGTCGCCGGGGGCCTCGAACTCGACGTACTTGCGGCCGAAGCTCTTGGCGACGGTGAGGCCGCGGTCGATGTAGAACTGCTTGGTGGCGGCGACGTCGGCGACGCCGATGCCGACGTTCACGGACTCGACCTCGCGGGTGACGGGCCCGGTGTTCTTCTTCTGGGAGGTGGCGATCTTCCAGATGTTGCCCGAGGGGTCTTTGAGGACGCAGCCGTAGCCCCACAGGCTCTTCTCGGGGGCCTTGATCGCGGTGGCGCCGGCGGCGACGGCGGTCTCGGCGAAGCTGTCGACGGTGCCGGGCTGGACCACCACGAGGGAGATGGCGAAGCCGCGGAAGCCGCTGCTGGGGTCCTTGGCGGGCCGGACCCGCAGCCATGAGTCCTCGCCGAGGTCGAAGGCGGCGGCGTAGAAGGCCTCGGCGGCGGCGGTGTCGTCGACTTCGAGGGTGACGGTCTGGATGGCGTTCACGGTGTTCTCCTTGACATATGCGCTGGTCTTGCTCATGTCCACAACGATATTTCCGGGAGGGGCCACCGTGCTTCTCGATTCCTGATCACCTCGCGGCGCGCCGGAGGGCCGGCCGCGGTTCAGCGGTTGAGCAGGATCTCGAAGAGGTCGAGCCGCCAGGCCGCGTCGCGGGCGACGAGGAACCCGACGATGCCGAGCACCCAGCCGGTCGTCGACGCGGCGTTCTTGACCATCCAGTCGTTGATGCGCTGCAGCACCGGTTCGACCGCGTCGCGGGCGACCAGCCGGGCAGCGAGCAGCACGAGCGCGGGCAGGACCATGACGAGGCAGTACCCGGCCATCGTCGCTGTGATCCCGGCGGCCCCGATCCCGGCGGAGGTGACCATGCCGATCGCGGCGAGGTACGGGAGCATCGTGGCGACCTCGATGGTGGCCGCGCCGAGCGCGAGGCCCATGAGGGGCAGCACCGAGGCGCGCGTGCGGGTGGCGCCTTCGCCTTCGGCCCCTTCGATGCCGAGGGCCTTCTCGCGCCAGCGCGCGGTGCGCCCGCCTTCGCCCTGCTGCTTCTTGGAGTCGAAGCGGAAGGAGAGCACGAGCAGGCCGACGCCGAGGACGAGCTGGACCCACAGCGCGGGCCTCGTGTCGAGGACGGCGCCGATGTCGTCGATGAAAGTGGTGGCGCCGACGGCGATGAGGAGGCCGACGGCGAAGTAGAAGACGGCGATGGTGGCGAGGTAGGCGAGCATGCGCCCGGCGCGGACGCGGCCGGGGGCGAGGAGCAGCCAGATGGGGATGAGCAGGGTCCCGAAGCTGGTCGAGTCGATGAGCGCGAGGGCCGCCAGGGAGGCGGCGAGTGCGAGGTCCATGTGCCGAGCGTAGGGATGCGGCGGGGGCGGGCGCGTCGGTCGCGGGATCGATGTTTCGGTGGGGGCCTGCATCTTTGGTGGCACGCCGTTGGGTGCGGTCGGGGCCGCCCGACCGCTTGATACCGCTTTCCGATAGTGTGCTCGGTCGATGCGTTCGCACCGCGCGGACATCCCCAAGGAGGCCGTCATGCCCCGGATCGCCGAGCCGGTCGTCGTCAATGACAACGGCGCATGGTGCTGGTTCCAGGACGAGCGCGCGCTCGTGGATCCGGCGTCGCAGACCCTCGTGGTCGGGTCGATCGCGGCCGCCGAGGGCCCCGGCGGCGAGGCCCGCTCGGGCAACGTCGAACTCGCGGTGGTCGACCTGGCGACCGGCACCTCGCGGGTCGTGGTCCTCCACGAGCTGTTCGAGACCGACGACCACGACGTGCCCGCCCTCTGGCGCCGCTCCGACGGCCGCTGGCTCGCCGTCTACACCAAGCACAAGACCGACGACCTGACCCGTTGGCGCATCAGCGAACCGAACGACCCCACCGCCTGGGGCCCGGAGCGGGTCTTCGACTGGAGCCCCCACACGGAGGGCCGCGGCGTCACCTACTCGAACCTGCGGGCGATGGACGGGCGGCTGTACTGCTTCGCGCGCGCGGTGAACGACGACCAGTGCGCGCTCGTCTCCGACGACGAGGGGGAGACCTGGTCGTACGCGGGCAAGCTGTTCACCCGGCCGAAGGTCGGCTACGTCAACGGCTACACCCGCTACGCCGCCGCCGGGGACCGCCTCCACCTGGTGACCACCGACCACCACCCGCGCGACTTCGACAACTCGATCTACCACGGCTACCTCGAGCGCGGCGCGCTCCACAAGAGCGACGGCACCGTCCTGGACCCCCGGGCGCTCACCGGGGAGGCCCCGTCGCAGGAGGGGCTGACCACGGTCCTCGCCGCGGGCTCGCGCTGGAACGGGGTGCGCATCTCGCACTGCTGGACCACCGACATCCGCACCACCGCGAACGGCGGCGTCGCCGCGGTCCTCACCGCCCGCGCGGGCGAGGAGGAGCTCGACCTCGGCCGCCGGCAGGCCGCCCCCGACCTCCGGTTCTTCTACGCCCGCATGGCCCCCGCGGGCGAATGGACGGTGCACGAGCTGGCGAAGGCCGGGCCCGGGCTCATGCCGCACGAGGAGGACTACACCGGGCTCGCCGCGATCGACCCGTACGACCCCGGCTCGGTCTACATCTCCACGTCGGTGGACCCGCGCGACGGCGCGGTCCTCCCCCACCGCGAGATCTTCCACGGCCGCGCCGCGGCGGCGGGCCGGTTCTGGGCCTGGACGCCGGTGACCGAGAGCTCCGATGTGGACAACCTGCGGCCGATCGTGGCCCCCGGCGACCCGTCCCGCGCACCGCTGCTGTGGTTCCGCGGCCCGATGACCGCCTCGCAGCACTACCGCTGCGAAGTGGTGCTGCTCGACATGCCGCGCCCCTGACGGCTCGTTTACGCCCGGTTCACAGCGCCGCCCTTACGGTTCGGCGCATGAGACGCATTCCCGTTCTACTCGCGGCCGTCCTGCTGGCGGCCGGCTGCACCGCCGACCCTGAGGTCGAGACCGACGCCTCCGGCTGCGACCCCGCGTTCACCGGCGCGATCCGCGACTGGGCCGCCGCCGGGTTCAGCGGCGCGCTCGCATGGGGCGACGGCGCCGGCTTCGACTGCCGCGCCGCGTCCGGCATGGCGCACGGCGCGACGCCGAACGCCGACGACACCGTGTTCGCGATCGGCTCGATCAGCAAGGCGTTCACGGCGGCCGCCGTGCTCGACCTCGTCGACGCCCGGACGTTGGCGCTGGACGACCGCGCGGGCGGTCTCCTGCCCGGCCTGGGCGGCCCGGCCGCGGACGCCACCGTGGAGCAGCTCTTGCTGCACACCAGCGGCATCGAGGGCGAGTACGGCGAGGACCACCGGCCGCTCGAACGCGACGCGGCCATCGCGATGCTGAGCGGCATGCGGTCCGCGTTCGAGCCCGGCACGGAGTTCCTCTACTCCAACGCCGGGTACGCGCTGCTGGCGCTCATCGTGGACGAGGCGACCGGTGACTACCGCGGCTACCTGGCCGAGGAGATCCTGGTGGTCGGCGGCGAGCGGATCGGCGGGTTCTGGGACGGCGAGCCGGCCGCGCCGGGGCCGCGCGCGGTCGGCACCGTCGACGGGGCGCCCGCCGTCGAGAACGGCGGCTTCGCCGGGCCGCACTGGGCGCTCGCCGGGAACGGCGACCTGGCCATGACCGCCGCCGAGCTGCGGGACTGGACGGGCGCGCTGTTCACCGGCGGCGTCGTCGGCGAAGACGCGGTCGACCTGCTGCTCGGCACCCGGTTCGACAACGGCGACGGCACCGCGGAGATCCCCGGCTGGGTGTCCGTGGGCCCGGACCTGTTCGGCGCGCCGGTCGTCACCGCCTCGGGAGGCGGCGGCGACACCGGCCACAACGCCGTAGCGGCCTGGCTCCCCGAGACCGGCACGACCCTCGCGGTCGCCTCGAACGGCGAGGACGTCATCGCCGGGGAGCTGGTCGACGCGATCGCGCCCGCGCTCATCGCGGGCGAGCCGATCCCGGCCCCCGAACCGCACGCCGAAACCGACCCGGCGGCACTGCGCGCGAGCGAAGGGGTCTACACCGCCGACTCCGGCTCGAGCTACACGGTCACGGCCGAGGACGACGGCCTCCTCGTCGCGGCCGATGGCGCCGACGCCGTCGCGGCACTGTTCGCTTCGGACGACTTCACGACCGAGGACGTCGCCGCGCACGAAGCGGCCGTGCTCGCCCTCCTCAACGGCGAGACCGCGGCCGGCCGGGAGGAGCGCGACGCGCTCGAAGCCGAACTGGGCGCGATCGCGGACGTGGCGCTCGCCGGGACCGCGGCCGGGAACGGGGAGCTGCGGACCTACGTGCGGCTCGGCACCGCGGGCGGGGACGTGCTCGCCTGGTACGCCCTGGGCGAGCACGGCGATGTCGGCGCCGTCGCCGTCCCGACCGAGCCGCCCGCGTTTACGCTGGTGCCCACCGGCGACGGCGAATACCGGCCCGCCGATCCCGCCGGAGCGGACGTGCGGGTCGCGTTCGAGGACGACCTCATGACCGTGGCCGGACCGGGCGGCGGGCTCGAGGCCCGCCGCGACGCGTAGAGGGGTTCATGTGCGCATCCTGCTGGTCGAGGACGACCGCGACCTCGGCCCGGTCCTGGCGCTGGGCCTGCGCAACGAGGCCTACGCCGTGGACCTCGCGGCCACCGTCGCCGACGCCGAGGCGCTCTTGTGCTGCAACGACTTCGACGCGGCCTGCCTCGACCTGGGGCTGCCGGACGGGGACGGCCTGGCGCTGCTGCGCCGCCTCGGCGCCGACCCGGCGCTGCGCCGCCCCCGCCGCGTCCTCGTGCTCACCGCCCGCGACGCCGTGGAGGACCGCGTGGCCGGGCTCGACGCGGGCGCGGACGACTACCTCGTGAAGCCCTTCAGCTTCGAGGAGCTGGCCGCGCGGCTGCGGGCGCTCGCCCGCCGCGCCGACGTGCGCGACGCGGTCCTCACCGTCGGCGACCTGCGCCTCGACGCCGCCGCGCACCGGGCCTGGCGCGGGAGCGGCGAACTCGACCTCACCCCGCGGGAGTTCTCGATGCTGCGCTACCTCATGCACCACCCGGGCCGGACCGTGAGCGCGGAGGAGCTGCTCGAGCACGTGTGGGACGCGCACGCCGACCCGTTCACCAACTCGGTGCGGGTGATCCTGAGCCGCCTGCGGCGCAAGCTGGGCGAGCCCGGTCCGATCGCGACGGTGAACGGCGTCGGGTACGTGCTGCGGGGCGCGCCGTGACGCGCTCGCTGCGCGGCCGCCTCGCGCTGACCGGGGCGCTGGCGATCTACCTGCCGGTGGTCCTGGTCTTCGCGGTGACCTCGATCGACGCGCAGGAGGTCACCGAGACCGCCCCCGACGGCACCACCCGCCTCGTCTCGGAATCCAGTGTGGACCCGACGGGGTGGGCGTGGTTCACCGTGGCCGCGCTGCTGCCGGTCACGGTGGCGCTCGCGTGGTGGTGGGCTGGCCGGGCGGTGCGCCCGTTCGAGCGGATCCGCGAAGCGGCCGAACGGATCGAGGCCTCGGACCTGAGCCTGCGGGTGGGCGGCGGGGAGGGCACCGCGGAGGCGCGGGGGCTGGCGGCGGCGTTCGACGCGATGCTCGACCGGCTCGAGCGGTCGGCGCGGGTGCAGCGGCGGCTCATCGAGGAGACCAGCCATGAGCTGCGGACGCCCCTGGCCGTCTTGATCACCGGGGCCGACGTGCTGCTGCGCCACCCCGAACCGGACCTCGCGCTGTACCGGGAGGGCTTGGAGCGCAGCCGGAACGCGGCCGAGCGGCTGCGGGACGCGGTGGGCGAGCTGCTGGTGGACGCGCGAGGACGCGCCCGCGCGGTCGAGCGCCGCCCCGCCGACGTCACGGCCCTGGTGCGCGAGGTCTTCGCGGAGGTCGCGGCCTTCGCCGCGTCACGCGAGGTCGGTCTCGACCTGCGAGGAGAGGCCGCCGAGGCGCCGGTGGACGCCCCGAGCGTCCACCGCGCCGTCGCGAACCTGGTCCACAACGCGGTCAAGCACGCCCCGGAGGGCACGACCGTCACCGTCCGTGTCGCGCGGACCGGGGCGGGCATCGACGTGGTCGTCGCCGACGAGGGCCCGGGTGTGCCTGCGGCCGAACGGGACCGGGTCTTCGAGCGGTTCTGGCGCGGCGACCGGGCTCCCGGCACCGGCCTGGGGCTGCCGATCGCGCGGCAGATCGCGCAGGCCCACGGTGGCGACGTCGTGCTCCTCGGCTCGGACCGGGGCGCCAGGTTCCGGCTGACGCTCCCGGTCCGAGCGGAGTGAGGTCACGGGCCGCCGTTGTCCTTGCGCTCCTGCTCCATCCGGTCGTCGAGGTTGCGGCCGCGGTTGATCTCGGTCGCCGAGTACTTGAGGACCTTCTGGGCGTTGATCGGGTTGCCCCAGTTGTTCTGGAGCGGGTCGAAGGACCTCCGGAGCGTGTCCATGGAGGCGTTGCGCATGTTCTGGGCGCCGTTCATGCTCAGCCGCCCGCCGTTCATGAGCGCCTTCGAGGAGCCCTTGAGGAGCTGGTCGGAGGCGGCGTCCATGGCCTTCTTGAGCCCCTGCGACTGGGCGCCGAACGTGCGGAAGGACGAGACGTAGCGGCCGAACCTCGACATGAGCTGCCCGAGCCTGCCGACCAGGTTCGCGAAGACGCTCACGGCCTTGGAGACGATGCGGGCGATCGCGGCGGCGAGGGTGGCGCCGAACGTGAACCCGGCGGTGGCGAGGGCGCTGAGCGCCCACATGATCGCCTCGGCGATGAAGTTGGTGATGATCTCCAGGAAGATCGTGCGCAGGATGCCCACGGCCACACCGGCGACGTTGACGCCGTTCGCGGTCGTCGCGGCCGCTTCGGCGCTGGAGCGCAGGACCTGCTCGAACCCGGCCGCGGCGGACCGGTAGGCGGTGGCGTCCGCGCCGTCCCAGTCCTCGACGCTCTTGAGCTCGGCCGCCCATTCGTCGGCGGCGGTGCTCATCTCCATCGCGATGTTGTTCCACGTCAGCGCCAGGCCTTCGATGGCCTGCGGGTTCCCGGCGACCCAGTCGAGGGGTTCGCGCAGGAACGAGATGTGCTCGAAGAGCCAGCCGACCCCGGCCTGCAGGAGGTGCTTGAAGGGGTTGGCCACGAACGACAGCATGTCGAGGCCGGTGGTCACGGTCGCGACCCCGGCGTCGAGGTAGCTGAACTTCTCGGCGGTGAACACCGCCGAGTACGCGGTGGCGGTCTTGGCGAGGCCGCCGATGACCTTGGTGCCCTGGAGGGCCGAGGTCGCGGTGGGGCCTTCGATGAGGGGGTTCGTCATGGGGTGTGCCCGTCCAGTTCCCTGCCGAGTGCGTCGAAGAGCGCCGCGACCTCCTGGTCGGCGGCGAGGTGCTGGGTCGCGGTGTCGTTCACGGCCGCCGCGAAGCCGAGGCCGAGGTCGTCGGCCGAGGTGAGGGCCGCGCCCGCGTCGTCCAGGAACAGGTCGAGGACGGGCGGGACGACCTGGGCGAAGACGATGCCGTACGCGTCGACGTCGCCGAGGCGCACCGTGTTCGCGGCGTCGGCGGCGGTCTTGACCCTCGCCATGGGGCCGTTCGCGAGTCGCGCGGCGTGCTCGCGCAGCGCCTGCGGGTCGACCTTGACCATCAGTCCTCCGCCTTCGGGGCGGTGAACGACTGCAGGAGGCCCATGGCCTCCTGGTCGCCGCCGAGCAGGTCGGACATGATCGCGGCGGTCTTGCGCCCCGACTCCTCCACGGCCCGCCGGTAGGTGTCGAGCACGAGGTCGGCGAGGCCGGTCCCGGACATGTGCTTGGCCTCGTTGGAGAAGCGGAGCCCGGTGAGCGCGCCGCCCGCGTTCACCGTGACGGTGACGGCGCCTTCGTCGCTGGCGAGGACCGTCTCCGACGCCGCCAGCGCCTCCTCGGCCCGGCCGGCCTGCTCCTGGATCACGGCGACGCGCCGCTCCAGGTCCTGCATGATCTCTTCGGGGGTGCGCATCGTCGTCCTTCGTCGCCGGCGGTGCCGTCGCGGCGCCGCTGATTGGCTGTGCTTGGTGGGGCGGTTGTCAAGCTAGCCAACGGGAGTGAACCGGCGGTGGCGCGTTCCTGAACACGGTGCGGCGCCTTGCGCGTCAGGCGGCGCGGCGCAGTTCGGCGAGGAGCGCCGCGCCGGTCCAGTCGCGGCGGCCGCCGCGCTCGGCGGCGTGGACGAGGTCGGTGAGGCGGCGGTTGACGGGGGCGGCGGTGCCGTGTTCGGCGGCGAGGGCGGCGATCTCGCCGTTCAAGTAGTCCACTTCGGTCGGCCGACCGGCCTCCAGGTCCTCCCAGGTGGAGGAGCGGGCGCGCGGGTCCATGGCGAGCATCTTGGCGGCGGCGCGGGTGAACAGCGCGTCGGGCAGGCCGAGCAGGACCGGGAGGAGGCGCGGGTCGAGCCCGGCCGACTTGGCCGGGCGCACGCCGGCGGCCCGGTAGGCGGCGAGGGCCTCGCGCTGGGCGAGGACGAGGCAGCGGCGGTAGTCGCGCTGCGAGAGCTCGGTCTTGAGCGGCAGGCCCGAGAGCGCGTTGACCGCGTTGTTGAGGTTGAGCAGGAGCTTCGCGGCCTGCACGCCCGCCAGGTCGCGCTCGCGGACCAGCGGTAGCCCCGCCCGAGCGAAGTCCGGGGCGAACGCGTCGAGCGCGACGTGGTCCTCCACGCCGAGGTCGCCCGCCGTGCCCTGGTGGAAGCGGCCGGGACCGGCGTGGACGACGTTGCACCCGACCGTCCCGGCGAGCACGCGCGCCTGCGGCAGCCGCTCGCGCAGCACCGCCGCGTTCCGCAGCCCGTTCTGGAAGCTGACGACGACCGTCCCCGGCTCGAGGTGGGGCGCGAGGGCTTCCGCCGCCTCGGCGGTAGCGGCGGACTTGACGGTCAGGAGCACCAGATCCGCCCCGGCGACCGGCGCGGTCGCGTACCGGGGCGACCCGACCCGCAGCTCGGCGCCGTGCAGATCGGTCAGGGTGAGCCCGTGCGCCGCCACCTCGGCGGCGATCCGCTCCCGCCCGACGAACACGACCTCGGCCCCGCCCGCCGCGAGCCGCCCGCCCACATAGCAGCCGACGCTCCCGGCGCCGTACACGCAGATCATGACCGGATGCTACTGGGCGGCCGCCTCACTCCGACAGATGCTCGAACACCGCGTTCCAGAACGACGACTCGTCCGCGGCGGCGTCGAACTCGCGCAAGCGGTCGCGCAGGTCGGCGACGGCGGCGTCGCGGACCTCCGTGTCGTCGGAGGCCAGCGCCTCGCGCCGCTCGGAGAGGAGCCCGAGCTGTCCCGCCAGCGCCGCGAGCGAGGCGGCCGCCGGGCCCTGGTAGCCCTCGCCGTGGTCCCAGCCGCTGGGGTCGTAGTGGTCGACCCCGCCCGTAGCGGCGTCGAGCATCAACTCCTGGTCCCACCAGGTCCCGACCCAGAAGCAGAAGGTGCTCGGCGGCGCGTCGTCGTCGGGTTGGCGGCGCCCGAACAGCTCGTCGGCGTCGAACGCGTGCATCGCCTCGCCGTCCGCCAGCGACGTGGAGCGGAAGGCGATGAGGTCGATCGTCGCCGCCGGGAATCCGATGGTGGTCAGGAACTCCCGCGAGGCCTCGTCCGTCAGCTCCGGCGGCAGGTCGGCGGCCGCGGGCCGCCAGAGCGAATCTGCCCCGAACCGGGCTTCGAGCCACGCCCTCTCCGGTACCCGCGGTACGCCCGCTCCTGTCATGATCGCCCGAACCTCCTGTGTGCGTTCATCATTCACGTCGAGGGCAGAGCGTAGCGGGATCCGGTGGGCGGCGGTCCGCCCCCGGCTCGGCCCGCCGCTCGGCGTCGCCGCGAGTCCTCGGGATCCACCTCGCGCGCATGCGCGCTGGGGCGCCGCGTGGGCGTCGGCGTCGCGGCCGCGCTCCTGGTCGTCCCGCGTCACCGCGCTGCTCACCCCGCCTATGCCGAACCTTCGGCCGCCCGGCTGAGCCGCATCGCGCCGAGCCGAATCGTTTCGCGATGGACATCCCCAGTTCAAGATGGGGTCATGGGATGACACCCGGGTTCGAGTGCAATACTCCTCACATATTCCCCGGACACCCCGTTAAGGAGCGACCCATATGACCGTCAACCGCAGGACCCTGCTCGGGGCATCGGCCGCCGCGGGGGCGGCCGCTGCCGTCGCAGCGGCCGCGCCCGCCGAGGCGAAGCCCGCCAAACGCTACTCCTTCACCGTGATGGGCACGACCGACCTCCACGGCAACGTCTTCAACTGGGACTACTTCGCCGACAAGGAGTACGCCGACGCCGCCGGCAACACCCGCGGCATCGCCCGCATCGCCACCCTCGTCGAACGCGTCCGCGCCGAGAAGGGCCGCAAGAACACCCTCCTCATCGACTCCGGCGACACCATCCAGGGCACCCCCCTCGCGTACTACTACGCGCGCGTCGACCCCATCGTCGCCGAAGCCGGACCCGTCCACCCCATGGCCCAGTCCATGAACGAGATCGGCTACGACGCCGCCGCCCTGGGCAACCACGAGTTCAACTACGGCCTCGACACCCTCCGCAAGTTCGAGTCCCAGCTCGAGTTCCCCCTCCTGGGCGCCAACACCATCGACGTCGCCACCGGCGAACCCGCCTTCCCGCCCTACCACATGGCCCGCCTGCGCACCGGCTGCGGCAAGGACGTCAAGGTCGCCATCCTCGGCCTCTGCACGCCCGGCGTCACCATCTGGGACAAGGCCTACGTCGACGGCGTCCTCGAGTTCCCCAGCCTCGAGTCCGAGGCCGCCCACTGGGTACCCAGGCTCAAGGCCATGGGCGCCGACGTCGTCGTCATCTCCGCCCACTCCGGCACCTCCGGCAAGTCCGCGTACGACACCTCCGGCGGCCTCGGCGTCGAGAACGCCTCCGCGCTCGTCGCCCAGCAGGTCAGCGGCATCGACGCCATCCTCGTCGGCCACGCCCACGTCGAGATCGAGGAGCTGCGCGTCGCCGACCCCGACGGCCACGAAGTCGTCCTCTCCAACCCGCTCTGCTACGGCCAGCGCCTCACCCTCTTCGACTTCGACCTCGTCCTCGAGAAGGGCGAGTGGAAGGTCGAGTCCGTCAAGGCCTCGATCCTCAACTCCAACGAGGTCGAAGAGGACGAGCGGATCGCCGCGATCCTCTCCGACGAGCACAACGAGGTCGTCACCTACGTCAACCAGGTCGTCGGCCAGGCCGCCATCGACCTCGACACCGCCGAGGCGCGGTACAAGGACGAGCCGATCATCGACCTCATCACCAAGGTCCAGGAGGACACGGTGAAGGCCGCGCTCGCGGGCACCGCGCACGCGGACCTGCCGGTGGTCGCACAGGCCTCGCCGTTCTCGCGCACCTCGGTGATTCCGGCGGGGGACGTGCGGATCAAGGACCTCTCGAGCCTGTACATCTACGACAACACGCTGGTCGCGAAGCTCATGACGGGCGCGCAGATCCGCGACTACCTCGAGTACTCGGCGCAGTACTTCGTGCAGACCGCGGCGGGCGCCGCGGTGGACCCGAACGCGATCACGAACGCCGAGGGCCGCCCGGACTACAACTACGACTACGTCTCGGGATTCACGTACGAGATCGACATCGCCAAGGCGGCGGGCTCGCGGATCGCGAACCTGAAGTTCGCGGGCGCCGAAGTGGACCCCGCGCAGCGGTTCGTGCTCGCGGTCAACAACTACCGGGCCAACGGCGGCGGGAACTTCCCGCACGTGGCGGCCGCCGAGGAGCTGTGGAGCGAGTCGATCGAGATCCGCACCCGCATCATCGAGTGGGTGACCGCCAAGGGCGCGCTCGACCCGGCCGAGTTCGCCTCGGTGGACTGGCTCCTGACCCGCGAGGGCACGCCGGTCTTCTAAGGGACGCAGAGGAAACGGCGCCTCGGGCCGCGAGGCGCCGTTTCCGCGCGCTCACTCCATCTGGACGCGGTCGATGACCGGGTCGGGCCGCTCGCCGAGGAACTCCACCCACGCGTGCTTGACGCAGGGGAACACCACGGCCGCCTCGACCAGCTCCATGAACCCGGCGACGTTGTCGTCCAAGCGCTTGGCGAGCGGATCGTCGGCGAGGCCGCCGTCGTCGCCGAACGCGGCGTGCGCCGCGGCGAGGGAGAACATGTCCGGGTAGACGCGGGCGCCCAAGTGCTCCAACGGGACGCGCAGCGCCCACAGGCCCCGGTTGCCGCCGGCCATCGACGGCGAGGCGGACATGACGAGCACCTGCCGCTGGTGGAGCGGGTGGGGGCGCATGCGCGAGACCCAGTCGATGAGGTTCTTGACCGAGCCGGGCACCGAGGCGTTGTACTCGGGGCAGGCGAGGATGAACGCGTCGGTCGCCTCCAGCCGCTCCCGGAACGCCTCGGCACCCGCCGGGATGCCTTCGGCCGCTTCGAGGTCGCCGTCGTAGACGGGGACGGGGAAGTCGGTGATGCGGGTCCGCTCGGCGATGCCGCCGTTCGTCTCGACCGCCGCGGCGGCCAGCGCCGCGAGGCGGCCGTTGTACGACCCCTGCCTGCCCGAACCGGACATGACCAGGTATCGCATGGGCCTGATCTCGGCCGCCATCGGCCGCTCCCTTCTGCAGCGGTTCCTGAGCTCTCCATGCAGGTGTAGCGGACGCGCGCGGGCGTCGCGGCGCGATCCGGGAAATACCCTTCCGGCCTCATATGCGCGCGTGGCAATATTGCGTCAGCGGACGGGCTTGCCGCCCGGCTAGTAACGACCGTCCCCGAAGCCAGGAGCGCACATGGACTTCCGTGAAGAGGCCGCAGCGATCGCACCCGAGCTGATCGCGCTGCGCCGCGAACTGCACCGGATCCCCGAGATCGGGCTCGACCTCCCCCAGACGCAGGCGGCCGTGCTCGCGGCGCTGGAGGGCCTGCCATTGGAGATCACCCTCGGACAGACCTCGACGTCGGTCACCGCCGTCCTCCGCGGCGGCAAGCCCGGCCCGGTCGTGCTGCTGCGCGGCGACATGGACGCCCTGCCCGTGACCGAGGAGACCGGCCTCGAGTACACCTCGCAGCACGTGGGCACCATGCACGCGTGCGGCCACGACATGCACACCGCCGGACTCGTGGGCGCGGCCCGGCTGCTCGCCGCGCACCAGGCCGAGCTGGCCGGCGACGTCGTGTTCATGTTCCAGCCCGGCGAAGAGGGCCAGGACGGCGCGGGCCACATGATCGCCGAGGGCGTCCTCGAAGCGGCCGGCCGCAAGGCCGACGCCGCCTACGGGCTGCACGTCATCTCGGACATGGTCCCGCGCGGCGTGTTCACGACCAAGGCCGGGCCGATGATGGCCGCGTCCTCGGGCCTGTTCGTGAACGTGGTCGGCAAGGGCGGGCACGGCTCCCGCCCGCACTCGGCGCTCGACCCGATCCCGGTGGCGGCCGAGATCGTGACCGCGCTGCAGACGCTCGTGACGCGCCGGTTCTCGACGTTCGAGCCGATCGTGATCACGGTGGGCACCTTCCACGCCGGCACGAGGTACAACATCATCCCCGACAACGCGCGGTTCGAGGCGACGGTGCGCACGTTCTCGGAGGAGGCGCTGGCGCAGGTCGAGAAGGAGTCGGTGCAGCTGGCGGAGGACATCGCGGCCGCGCACGGGCTGACGGCCGAGGTGCGGTTCGACCGCGAGTACCCGGCGACGGTGAACCACGCCGACGAGGCGGCGTTCGTCGAGTCGACGGTGAAGGACCTGTTCGGCGCGGAGCGGTACCTCGAGATGCCGTTCCCGGTCATGGGTTCGGAGGACTTCTCGCGGGTGCTCGAGAACGTGCCGGGCAGCTACATGTTCTACGGCGCGACGATCCAGGACGACCCGGACCAGGGCGCGTCCAACCACTCCCCGCGCGCGGCCTTCGACGACTCGGTCCTCGCCGACGGCGCGGCGCTGCTGGCGGAACTCGCCGTGCGGCGCATGGCCCGCGGCTGAGCCGCACCGCTGCGGCGGTCCGCGCTCGGCCCCCGCCGCGCCGCCCGTGGACGAGCGCCGGGGACCCCGATCGAGTGAATCGGGGTCCCCGGCGCCGTATCGGGCCGATTTCTTGTCGCACCCCCTGCCACGATCGCGATGGGCCTCGCGTTCCCCTCGGGGCGGGTGGGGGCTGGGGATGGTGGTCGGCCTTGAGGTAGGCGAGCGTTAGGCGGCGGCCGCCAAGGCGAAGACCAGCGAGGCCCCGGCGAATCCCATGAGGCCGATCGTGGTCTCCATGACCGTCCAGGTCTTCAGGGTCGTCTTCACGTCCATGTTCAGGAAGCGGCCCACGAGCCAGAACCCCGAGTCGTTGACGTGGCTGACCATCACCGAGCCGGCGGACATCGCGAGCACGATCGCGGCCAGCTCGACCGCGTTGTAGCCGTTCCCGGCCACGATCGGCTGCACCAGGCCCGCCGCCGTCGTCAGCGCCACGGTCGCGGAGCCCTGGGCGACGCGCAGCGCGGTCGCGATGAGGAACGCCGCCACGATCACCGGCAGGCCGATGTCGGCGAGCGCGCCCGAGAGCGCGTCGCCGATGCCGCTGGCGCGCAGCACCCCGCCGAACATGCCGCCCGCGCCGGTGATGAGGATGATCGCGCAGACCGGGCCGAGCGCCTTGTCGAGCAGGTCCTCGACCCAGGCGCGGGTGCGCCCGCGCCGTGTGCCGAGCACGAAGCTCGCCACGAACACCGTCACCAGGAGCGCGATCGGCGTCGAGCCGAGCGCCCGCGCCACGCTGAACCAGGAGGCGTCAGAGTCGACCCAGCCGGCCGAGCCGGCGGTGTTGAGGCCGGTGTCGAAGAAGATCATCACCAGCGGCAGGAGCAGCAGCAGGATCACCGTGCGCGCCCGGGGCGGGTTCTCGACGTCGTCGGCCTGCGGTCCGCCGGAGAGCACGTCCGGGACGGGCAGCTCGATGCGCTTGCCGACCCACAGGCCGAACAGGTAGCTGGTCACGTACCAGGTGGGGATCGCGATGAGCAGGCCGAGCGCCACCACGAGGCCGACGTCCGCGCCGAGCAGCGTGCCCGCCGCGACCGGGCCGGGGTGCGGCGGCACGTAGATGTGCATGACCGAGAACGCGCCGGCCGCGGGCAGCGCATAGCGCAGAACACCGCCGCCCAGGCGCCGCGCCACCGCGAAGATGATCGGCAGCATGACGACGAGTCCGGCATCGAAGAAGATCGGGAACCCGAAGATCAGCGAGGCCACGCCCAGCGCGAGCGGGGCCCGCCGCTCGCCGAACTTCGCGATGAGCATGTCCGTCAGCGCCTTCGCGCCGCCGGAGACCTCGACGAGCCGGCCGAGCATCGCGCCCAGGCCCACCAGCAGGGCCACACTCGCGAGGGTGGCGCCGAAGCCGGTGGTGAGCGTCGGGATGAGGTATTCGGCCGGGATGCCCGTCGCGAACGCGGTCAGCGCCGAGACGGTGACCAGGGCGAGGAACGCGTGGACGCGCAGCCAGATGATGAGCACCAGCAGGAGCGCGACGGCCCCCGCGGCGATCCCCAGGAGCGGTGCCGCTCCGAAGGTCTGTGTCCAGTCCATTTCCATGGGTGAGAGCTCCTTTGCTTCACGGAGCGCCGGGGGGCGCTGGCGGAGGGTCGGGGGGTACCGGAGAAGGGTCGGGGGGTGCCGGGGACGGGGCGTCAGAGGCCGAGGCCGTCGCAGACGGTCTGGACGAGGCGGTCGGGGGCGGCGGCGACGTCGACGGTGAGGCCGTCCTCGTCGGCGCCGAGCGGTTCGAGGGCGGCGAACTGGGAGTCGAGGAGGCTGGGGGGCATGAAGTGCCCGCTGCGGGAGGCCATTCGGGCGGCGATGACCTCGCGGGTGCCGCTGAGGTGGACGAAGCGGACGCGGGCGCTCGCTCCGCGGAGGAGGTCCCGGTAGGAGCGCTTGAGCGCGGAGCAGGTGACGACCGAGCCGCGGCCCGCCGCGTCGTGCTCGCTGATCCAGTCCCGCAGCGCCCGGAGCCACGGCTCCCGGTCGGCGTCGGTCAGCGGGACGCCCGCGCTCATCTTGGCGATGTTCGCCGCCGGATGGAACTCGTCGGCCTCGGCCATGGGCAGGCCGAGCCGATCGGCCAGCAGTCGCGCCACGGTGCTCTTGCCCGAGCCTGCGACCCCCATGACCACCAGGCAGGTCGTCGCCATGGACCCCTCCTCATCGAAAGGTAGTACTTATTCCACGGAAAGGTAGCACCAATTGCACCGTGCCGCAAACACCGGCCGTATAGGATTCGGGCATGGGCGACAGGCGCAAGGAGACAGAACACCGGTACCACCGGTGCGGGGCGGCGACGGCATGATCGAACGCCGCCAGACCGGCACCGGCCTCCACGACCCCGTCCTCGAGAAGCTCGGCATGGAGATCGCCGCCGGCGCGCTCCCGCCCGGGCACGTCCTCACCCTCGACGGCATCCAGGAGCGGTTCGGCGTCTCCCGCACCGTCGCCCGCGAGGCCATGCGCGTCCTCGAATCCATGGGCCTCGTCCAGTCCCGCCGCCGCGTCGGCATCACCGTCCGCCCCACCGCCGACTGGAACGTCTTCGATCCCAAGGTCATCTGGTGGCGCCTCTCCGGCCCCGCCCGCGGCGCCCAGCTGCGCACCCTCACCGAACTGCGCATCGCCGTCGAACCCCTCGCCGCCGGCGCCGCCGCGCGCGCCGCCACCCCCGCCCAGCGCTCCCGCGCCGTCGAACTCGCCGCCGTCCTCCGCCGCCTCGGCGAAGCCGGCGAGCTCACCGAGTTCATGGAACGCGACGTCGAATTCCACGGCCTCCTGCTCCAGGCCAGCGGCAACGAGATGTTCGCCGCGCTCGCCGACGTCATCGCGGCGGTCCTGCGCGGCCGCACCCAGCTCGGCCTCATGCCGCACAAGCCCGTCCCCGAGGCCATGGACCTGCACGATGCCGTCGCCGCGGCCGTCGCGGGCGGCCGCTCCGCCGAGGCCGAGACCGCCATGAGAGCGCTCCTGGTCGAGGTCCGCACCGCGATGCTCCCCGGCTGAGCCGCGATCCTCCGAATCACACGGTGTGGAAACCGTTTGAAGCGGGTACTCCCCAGCCGATCTCCCGGCCCAACGATTGAGGGAGGCGGAGATGTCAGACATCCGCATGAAGGCGACCCGCGGACGGGCGCCCGTACAAGTCGTGACGATGGTCGTCGCGGTGGTGTTCCTCCTGGTCGGCGTCCTCGGGTTCATCCCCGGGGTCACCACCGACTACGACTCGCTCACCTTCGCCGGCCACCACTCGGACGCCGAGCTGCTCGGGATCTTCGTGGTCTCGGTGCTCCACAACATCGTCCACCTGCTGTTCGGGATCGTCGGCTTCCTGATGGCCCGCACGGCGAGCGGATCGGTGACGTTCCTGATCATCGGCGGCGTGATCTACCTCGTGCTCTGGCTGTACGGGGTGCTCATCGACCTCGACTCGAGCGCGAACTTCGTGCCGGTCAACGACGCCGACAACTGGCTCCACCTGGGGCTCGCGGTCGGCATGATCGGCCTCGGCGCCGCGTTCGCCCGAAGCAGCCGAACCTGACGCGGCCGCTTCACCCTGCCGCGCCGAGCCGGCCTCCCGCACCGGCTCGGCGGCAGGTCCCCCTATGTCCCCGCCCGCGCACCGCGGCCGCCGCCCCGGCGCCGCGCCCCCGTCGTCCGGTCCGGCGATCTCCTTCGTGCGCATCGCCACACCCGGCGCTTTGCAACTTGCTGTAGTACATCACGCGTCACATACCCAGAAAGGTTTCCACGACACCCGCACGGCAGCAGCCGTCCCGCACCCCAGCAGTCCCCTGTGGCACACGCACCCCGGCACTGACCTCCGGAAAGCGCCTCGATCCCGTCCGACCGAACCGTATTTGGGCAGCGACACGGCGTTTCTCCTGGTCTGACCAGTGAGGCACGGTCAGTAACCGCCTAGCATGTGCCACAACACCACCCCGGCCCCCTGGCCGCGACACCACCGCAGATCGGACCAGCCATGCCCGAGTTCAACCCGGTGCGATTGCCGCATTACGACGGCCAAGGGCCGCACTCGCTCCTCGCCGATGTCGCCGCCTGGACCGGCTCCGAGCCGATGCACCGGCTCCTCGCCCTCTTCGGCGGCAGGCTCCCCGGCAACGGCACCGCCGACGACCTCGCCTACCTGGAGGCGTTCTCCGCCGACCACTGGGACTTCCGGGCCGGGCGCGAACGCCACGAGACCTCGCCCCAGCCGCTCACCGCCGAGCACGAGCACGCCGCCACCGCAGCGGCCCTCGCCCTCGGCCTCGGCGCCGCCGCGAAGCCGCGCCTGGCGCACTACACGCACGTCCTCGTCCTCGGCGGTCTCGTCGCCTCCTGCGTCTTCCGCACCCGCTTCGCCGCCGAGATCCTCTCAGACGGGGTGAGCGCCGACCACGTCACCGGCGTCGGCGGCTTCCGGCCCCTCGGCGGGGCCGACCTCGAATCGGCGGCCCTCAGCGGGATCGACTGCGGCGGTTTCGAAGTGGACGCCATCGAGGCGAGCCTCAAGCGCGCCTTCGACCTCGCCGGGAACCCCCGCGTCGACGAAGGCGGCGACCCGCTGCGCGACCCGGGCCGGGCCTGGAAGGTCGCGACCTACACGGCCGGGCGGACCACCGTCCGCGCCGTCGCCGCCCCGTCCTCGCAGCCCGGCCGCCGCCGCGCCGACACCGTCGACACCTGCCGCTTCTGGGCCGACCGCGTCGTCGACCTCGCGCCCGGGGACAGCGTCCTCGTCGTCACCTCCGCGCCCTACACCGCGTTCCAGCACTGCGACGCCATCACCCACATGGGACTCCCCTACGGCTGCAGCGTCGACACCGTCGGCGTCGACCCCGCCGCCCTCCCCGAGCCCCACTTCCGCAAGCGGCACACCGCCAGCGGCTACCTCCAAGAGGTCCGCTCCGCGATCCGCTCCATGCGCCGGCTCTACCACGCCGCCTACGCCGCGGCCCAGACCCCGGTCCGCCCCGTCGAATCCGCAGCGGGCCGGCGTTTAACGCCGGACCGGAGCATCGACCGCCGCCGCTGAGCACCGGGCAATTACATCGATGTCGATATATCTCTATGATGCGCCTCAGGAAGAGGCGCGGCGGGCCGGCCCGTGCGGGTACGGGCCGGCCCGCCGCTTCAGGGGCTGGTGCCGAGGCGCTCAGTGGCCGTTCGCGAGGAACCTCGTGTAGGCCGGGATCGTCAGGAACGTCGGGTACGCCTCGCCCAGCGCGCATTCGGCGAACACCGAGAGCGCGTCGTCGAAGCGGTCGCCCTCGAACCGCTCCATCCGGGCGAACTCCTCCTTGAGCAGCCGCTCGACCCAGCGGCGCGAGACGGTCCGGCCGTCGCCGGTCGTGGCCTCGGCGTTGATCCACTGCCAGATCTGCGAGCGCGAGATCTCGGCGGTCGCGGCGTCCTCCATGAGGTTGTTGATCGCCGCGGCCCCGTTGCCGCGCAGCCACGACTCGATGTACCGGACGCCGACCTCGAGGTTCTTGCGGATGCCGGCCTCGGTGATCTCGCCGGGCGTGGCGGCGACGTCGAGCAAGGCCGCCGCGTTCGGCACGACGTCCTCGCGCTGCTTGTCGATCTGGTTGGGCAGGCCGCCCAGGGTCTCGTCGAAGACCGCCATGGCGACGGGCACGAGGTCGGGGTGGGCGACCCAGGAGCCGTCGAAGCCGTCGTCGGCCTCGCGGGTCTTGTCGGCCCGCACCTTCTCCAGCGCGAGCGCGTTCGCCTCCGGGTCCTTGCGGCTGGGGATGAACGCGGCCATGCCGCCGATCGCCGAGGCGCTGCGCCGGTGGCAGGTGCGCACGAGCAGTTCGGTGTAGGCGCGCATGAACGGCGCGGTCATCGTCACCTGGTCGCGGTCGGGCAGCACGAAGCGCGGTCCCCGCTCGCGGAAGTTCTTGATGACCGAGAAGATGTAGTCCCAGCGGCCGGCGTTGAGCCCCGACGAGTGGTGCCGCAGCTCGTACAGGATCTCCTCCATCTCGAACGCGGCCGTGATGGTCTCGATGAGCACCGTGGCGCGGATCGTCCCGTGCGGTAGCCCGAGGAGGTCCTGGGCCATGGTGAACACGTCGTTCCACAGCCGCGCCTCGAGGTGCGACTCGAGCTTCGGCAGGTAGAAGTAGGGGCCGCGGCCGAGCTCGATGAGGCGGTGGGCGTTGTGGAAGAAGAACAGCCCGAAGTCCACGAGGGACCCGGCGACGGGGACGCCGTCGACGCGCATGTGGAGCTCGGCGAGGTGCCAGCCGCGCGGCCGCACGATGATCGTGGGCAGGTCGGTCAGCGACTCCCCGGTGAGCCGGTACTCCTTGCCCTGGGGGCTGGTGAAGTCGATGCGCCGCTCGATCGCGTCGCGCAGGTTGACCTGCGAGTCGATCACGTTGCGCCAGTTGGGCGTCGAGGAGTCCTCGAGGTCGGCCATCCAGCACTTCGCGCCCGAGTTGAGGGCGTTGACGGTCATCTTCCGGTCGCAGGGGCCGGTGATCTCGACGCGGCGGTCCTCCAGGCCCGGGGCGAGGGTGGCGACGCTCCAGGAGAAGTCCTCGCGCACGTCCGCGGTCTCGGGCAGGAAGCCGGGGTCGACGCCGTTGGCGATCTTGATGCGGCGCTGCTGGCGCAGCTGCAGCAGCTCCTGGCGGCGGGGCGCGAACGCCCGGTGGAGGGCGGCGACGAACGCCAGCGCCTCCGGGGTCAGGATCTCGTCCTGGCGGTCGACGGCGGGCCCGTTGACCGCGATCGCCGCATCCGTGCGGGTCTCGGCTTGCGTAACCACGTTGGTTCTCCTTATGTGGCAGGACGGGGTCCGGTGTCGCGGACCCCGTCGCAGCGGACAGGTCGCAGGGCAGCTAGTGGAATTGTCCCGCTTCGGTGGAGCCCGCGAGCGCGAGCGTCTCACTTTGGGGGTTGAGCGCGGCGGTGACGCGGTCGAAGTAGCCGGTGCCGACCTCGCGCTGGTGCTTGGTGGCGGTGTACCCGCGCTCCTCCGAGGCGAACTCGCGCTCCTGGAGCTCCACGTAGGCGGTCATGCCTTCGCGGGCGTAGCCGTGGGCGAGGTCGAACATGGAGTGGTTGAGCGCGTGGAAGCCCGCGAGGGTGATGAACTGGAAGGTGAACCCCATGGAGCCCAGTTCGCGCTGGAACTTGGCGATAGTGTCGTCGTCGAGGTGGCGCTTCCAGTTGAACGACGGCGAGCAGTTGTAGGCGAGCATCTGGTCGGGGTGCTCGGCCTTGACCGCTTCGGCGAAGGCGCGGGCGGCCTCGAGGTCGGGCGTGCCGGTCTCCATCCACAGCAGGTCGGCGTAGGGCGCGTAGGCCTTGGCGCGGGCGATGCACGGCTCGATGCCGTTGCGCACGCGGTAGTAGCCCTCGGCGGTGCGGTCGCCGGTGATGAACGGGTGGTCCCGTTCGTCCACGTCGGAGGTGATGAGGGTGGCGGCCTCGGCGTCGGTGCGGGCGATGATGAGCGTCGGGACGTTCTCGACGTCGGCGGCGAGCCGGGCCGCGTTGAGGGTGCGCAGGTGCTGCGAGGTGGGGATGAGCACCTTGCCGCCGAGGTGGCCGCACTTCTTCTCGGAGGCGAGCTGGTCCTCCCAGTGGACGGCGGCCGCGCCGGCGCCGATCATGGCCTTCATGAGCTCGAAGGCGTTGAGCGGCCCGCCGAAGCCGGCTTCGGCGTCGGCGACGATGGGCACGAGCCAGTCCTCGACGGACTGGACGCCTTCGGAGGCCTCGATCTGGTCGGCGCGCATGAGCGCGTTGTTGATGCGGCGCACGACCTGCGGGACCGAGTTGGCCGGGTAGAGCGACTGGTCGGGGTAGGTCTGGGCGGCGAGGTTCGCGTCGGCGGCGACCTGCCAGCCGGAGAGGTAGATGGCGTGGAGGCCGGCCTTGACCTGTTGGACGGCCTGGCCGCCGGTCATGGCGCCGAGGGCGTGGGTGTACCCGCCGGTGGCGGCGTCCTCGGTGAGCCGGGACCAGAGGCGCTCGGCGCCGCGGCGGGCGAGGGTGTGCTCTTCGGTGACGCGGCCGCGGAGGCGGACGACGTCCTCGGGGCTGTAGTCGCGCACCGTGTTCGCCCAGCGCTCGTCGGAGGCCCACTCGAGGGCCAGCCGTTCGGCGGCGAGGTCGCGGTTCTCGCGGTCGCGGTTCATGTCGTTCATCGTCGGCTCCGAGCATTCGGGGCCGCAGCAGCGGCCGTTACTTGCAGGTAACGACAATCTTTCACTTGCCGCGACGCCTGAGTAGCGGTTCCGGGTGGAAAGATCGACAGTTCTTCGCAATACTGGGGAAATGACGAACCTGCCCGCGAACGGCCCCGGCCCAGGCGCGAACGACGCCCAGAGCACAGGCGGTGGCAGCGGTAACCCGCGCCCGGCCACGCGTGCGAAGCACACCCGTGTCATTGCGAAGAACGGCGATTCCTCGGATCCGGGGGGCGCCCACCGCCCGTGGGGGGCGGCCGAGGCGGCCCAACTGGCCGCCGACGACCACACCGTGGACCTCATCAGCCTCGGCAAGCAGATCCGGCATCTGCGCAAGCAGCGCGAGATGAGCCTGGACGACCTGGGCGCGGCCGTCGGCTCCGCCGCCTCCCAGCTCTCCCTCATCGAGAACGGCAAGAAGGAGCCGAAGCTCTCGATGCTGCGGGCCCTCGCCCGCGCCCTCGGCGTCTCCTCCGACGAACTGCTCGGCTCCGAGCCCCCGAACCGCCGCGTGGCCCTCGAGATCGCCCTCGAACGCGCCCAGCGCAGCGCCCAGTACCAGGCGCTCGGACTGCCGAACGTCAAGCCCTCCGGACGCACCCCCACCGAGATCCTCGAAGCGCTCGTGGGCCTCCACCGCGAGGTCGAACGCCAGGTCAACCTTCACACCGCGACCCCTGAGGAGGCCCGCCGGGCCAACACGGAGCTGCGCCGGCGCATGCGCGACAAGGACAACTACTTCGGCGACATCGAGGCCGAGGCCCGCACCCTCCTCAACGGCGTCGACTACGCCGGCGGGCCGCTCTCCCAGCACCAGATCGCCGACCTCGCCGCGTATCTGCGGTTCACGCTGCACCACGTGGACGACCTGCCGCACTCCACCCGCTCGGTCACCGACCTCAAGCACCGCCGCATCTACCTCACGCAGGTCGGCACCGGCGCCCACGACCCGCGCACCGTGCTGCTCCAGGCGCTCGCCAGCCATGTGCTGCAGCACGACGTGCCGCGCACGTACCTGGAGTTCCTGGGCCAGCGCGTCGCCACGAACTACCTCGCGGCGGCGCTGCTCATCCCCGAGTCGAGCGCGGTGGCGTTCCTGCGGCAGAAGATGACGGGCAAGGAGATCGCGGTCGAGGACCTGCGCGACAACTTCGCGGTGTCCTATGAGGCCGCCGCGCACCGCTTCACCAACCTCGCCACGCATCACTTGGGGATCCGCACGCACTTCCAGAAGGTCCACAAGTCCGGGATCATCTTCAAGGCCTACGAGAACGACGACGTGGCGTTCCCGGCCGACCCGACCGGCGCGATCGAGGGCCAGCCGGTCTGCCGGTACTGGACGAGCCGGCAGGTCTTCGACGTGCCCGACAAGTTCAACGCCTTCAACCAGTACACGGACACCGCGACGGGCACCTACTGGTGCACCGCGCGGACCGAGCGCAGCGCGGACGGCCTGTTCTCGCTGAGCATCGGCGTCCCGTACGAGGCGGCGAAGTGGTTCCGCGGCAAGGAGACCAAAGCCCGCTCGGTGTCGAAGTGCCCGGACCCGGACTGCTGCCGCAACCCGCCGCGCGCCCTCGCCGAGTCGTGGGCCGGGCAGGTGTGGCCGACCGCCCGGGCCGCGAGCTCCCAGCTCGCGGCGATGCCGCTGGGCTCGTTCCCGGGCGTGGACGAGACCGAGGTCTACCAGTTCCTGGAACGGCATTCCAAGGACTGACGTTCCGGTGGGACACTTGGGCGCGTGCACTCCTCCCTCGATCGCATCGCGCTGGTCTCCGACGTCCACGGCAACCTCACCGCGTTCCAGGCGGTGCTCGACGACATCGCGGCGCGCGGTGTCACCCGGGTCTTCAATCTGGGCGACACGGTCGGGAAGGGACCGCGCGGGGCCGCGTGCGTCGACCTCTCCCGCGAGCGCTGCGAGGTGCACGTCCAGGGGAACTGGGAGGCGTCGCTGACGAACCCGGAGCGGTTGGCGGGCTTCCCGATCGCCGCATGGTGGCGCGACGAGCTCGCCGAGGAGCAGGCGAAGTGGCTGCGGGACCTGCCGCTCTCGCACGACTTCCTGATGAGCGGCAAGCGGATCCGCGTCTTCCACGCCTCGCCGCAGAGCGTGTACCAACGGGTGTTCTTCGACCACGGCGAGGACGAGTTCCTGGGCATGTTCGCGAACACCGAGGCCACCGGCGACGGCCCTGCTCCTGACGTCGTGGCCTACGGCGACATCCACGACCCGTACCTCGAATCCGATCGCCACGGCCGGACCCTGGTCAACGTCGGCAGCGTCGGCAACTGCCTCGCCGACCCCACCCCGGTCTACGTGATCGTCGAGGGCGTCCCGGATTCGACCGAGCCCGCCCCGTTCTCGATCCAGTTCGTGCGCGTCGCCTACGACCACGAATCCGAGATCGCCTTCGCCCACCGCTCCGGCATGCCCGAAGCCGACGTGTGGGAAGTCGAACTCCGCACCGGCGTCTACCGCGCCACCCACCGCGAAGGCCGCGAACCCGCCTACCACCGCCACACCTGCAACCCCTGACGCGCCTCCCCCGACCACGAGCGCCGCTCACATGTCACACCCCCATGAGACCGTGGTCCTTTTCGGTTGGTCGGAAGGCGGATGCGGGTGGGAAGGGGCACGCCCTACGCGCGCGGCGCAGCCGCGCCCCGGCGCGGCCCCCTCGCGGGCCGCCTCGGCCGCCGGGTTCCGCGTGCAACACGACCTCCCGCCCGAAGCACCGACCGCGCTGCCGAGCGGTGCGACAATGCCTCCATGACACCGACGTTCGTCCTCATCCACGGCTCCAACGCCAACTCGTTCTCGTGGGCGCCGCTCCAGCGCGAGCTCGCCCTCCTCGGCCACCGCTCGCTCGCGGTCGACCTGCCGGGGCACGGGTTCGAGGCGGGCGTCCCCTCCGCGTACCAGACCCAGGACGCGGCGGAACTGGCCGAGGCCGCGTCGAACCTGGTGGGCGTCGGACTCCAGGCGAACGTCGACCACATGGTGTCGATCCTCAAGCGCGCCAAGGAGCACGGCCCGGTCATCGCGGTCGCCCACAGCCGCGGCGGCGTCACCCTCACCGCCGTCGCCAACCGCCACCCCGAGCTCATCGACCGGCTCGTCTACGTGTCGGCCTGGTGCTGCGTCGACCACACCCCGGGCGAGTACATGCAGCTGCCCGAGGCCGCCGCGTGCGTCCTCGACCAGGTCGCGGGCGTCGCCGCCGCGAACCCGGGCCGGCTCGGCGCGGTCCGCATGAACTGGCGCACCGCCGACCCGGTCCTCCTCGCGGCCCTGAAGGAGGCGCTGCTCGCCGACGGCGGCGACGACGAGTTCCGCGTCTTCCTCAGCACCCTCACCCCCGACGAGAGCCTCGACGCGGGCGGCCCCGCCGACCGCGCCGACGCCGCGACCTGGGGCCGCCTCCCCCGCAGCTACATCCGCATCGCAAAGGACACTTCGATCCCCGTCGAGCTGCAGGACCGCTTCATCAAAGAGGCCGACGCCCTCACCCCCGGGAACACGTTCGACGTGCACACCATCGACACCAGCCACGTCGGCTTCCTCGTCCGCCCCGAACAGGCGGCCGCGATCCTCGCCGGGATGGCCTGACGCCCGTCGCCGGGCGCGACCGGCTCGCCGCCGCCGGATTCGTGGAACTGGTCGGCCTGCGCGCCGGCCACCGTCTACCGCGACGCCGAAGCTCTCGCCGCCGCCGGTGTGCCATGTGACATGCCACTGCGCCCGGCCGAGGAGGTCGGCCGGGCGCAGTGCGGTGCAGTGCGGGTTACTGCTGCTTGATGCGGACCATGTTGCCGGCGGGATCGCGGAAGGCGCAGTCGCGGATGCCGTAGGGCTGGTCGGTCGGTTCCTGGACGACCTCGGCGGTCTCCTGGAGCTTCGCGAAGACCTCGTCGAGGTCGGGGGTCGAGAGGTTGATGGAGGCGTACGTGCCCTTGGCCATCATCTCGGCGATGGTCGCCCGCTCCTCGTCGGTGATGCCGGGGTCGGCGGCCGGCGGGTGCAGGACGATGGAGACGTCCGGCTGGCCGACGGGTCCGACGGTGATCCAGCGCATCCCCTCGTAGCCGACGTCGTTCCGGACTTCGAATCCGAGCACGTCCCGGTAGAACTCGAGCGCGGCCTCAGGGTCGTTCTGCGGCAGATAGGCCTGGTAGATGTTGATGTCCATGCGGCCAACTCTATTTCTTGGCGGTGCCGGGTGCTTCTCGATTCCTGATCGGTCTGCTGATCTGCTTGGAGACGCACGCGGGTATGCCCTCGGTCGCGTCGGCCGCCTTCTCCTTGTAGACGCTCGGGGGCATGCCGACGAGCTCCGTGAAGCGCGTGCTGAACGTGCCCAGCGAGGACGAGCCGACCGCGAAGCACACCTCGGTCACGCTCATCTCCCCCATGCGCAGCAGGGACATCGCGCGTTCGATGCGCCGGGTCATGAGGTACGAGTACACCGATTCGCCGTACGCGGCCTTGAACTCGCGGCTGAGGTGCCCGGCCGACATGTGGACGCCGTGGGCGAGGGCTTCGACGTTGAGCGGTTCGGTGTACTCGCGGTCGATGCGGTCGCGCACGCGGCGCAGCAGCGCGAGGTCGCGCAGGCGCTGCTCGAAGGCCGTGGGGCTGGTCACCGCCCCATTTTGCCATCGCGGCCGGTCCTCGGCCAGGGACGGCGCCCCCTGTGAGGAAGCGGCACGCCCGCGACGCGCGGTCGCGGGCGTGCCGTCTCGATCGGGGGAACCGGTCAGGTCCCGACGTACTCGGCGAGGTGCTGGGCGGTCAGGGTGGAGCGGTCGGCGACGAGATCGGCTGGGGTGCCTTCGAAGACGATCCTGCCGCCGTCGTGTCCGGCGCCCGGACCGAGGTCGATGATCCAGTCGGCGTGGGCCATGACGGCCTGGTGGTGCTCGATGACGACGACGGTCTTGCCGGAGTCGACGAGCCGGTCGAGGAGGCCGAGCAGGTTCGCGACGTCGGCGAGGTGGAGGCCGGTGGTCGGCTCGTCGAGGATGTACGTGCCGCCCTTGTCGCCCATGTGGGTGGCGAGCTTGAGGCGCTGCCGCTCGCCGCCGGAGAGGGTGTTGAGCGGCTGGCCGAGGGTGAGGTAGCCGAGGCCGACGTCGGCCAGGCGCAGGAGGATCTTGTGCGCGGCGGGGGTCTTGGCCTCGCCGTCGCCGAAGAACGCCTCCGCCTCGGCGACGGACATGCCGAGGACCTCGCTGATGTCGCGTCCGCCGAGCTTGTACTCGAGGACGGTGGCCTCGAACCGCTTCCCGCCGCAGTCCTCGCAGGGCGTGGAGACGGTGTCCATGAAGCCGAGCTCGGTGAGGATGACGCCGTTGCCGTTGCAGGTGGGGCAGGCGCCTTCGGAGTTGGCGGAGAACAGCGCGGGCTTGACGCCGTTGGCCTTCGCGAAGGCCTTGCGGATCGGGTCGAGCAGGCCCGTGTAGGTGGCGGGGTTGGAGCGGCGCGAGCCCTTGATGCCGGTCTGGTCGACGACGACCACGCCCTCCTCGTCGGCGAGGTGGCCGTGGATGAGGGAGCTCTTGCCGGAGCCGGCGACGCCGGTGACGACGGTGAGCACGCCCGTGGGGACGTCGACGTCCACATCGTCCAGGTTGTTGGTCGAGGCGCCGCGGATCTCGAGCGCCCCGGTGGCCTTGCGCACGTCCGGCTTCAGCGTCGCCCGGTCATCGAGGTGGCGGCCGGTGACGGTGCCGCTGGCGCGCAGGCCCTCGAGGTCGCCGCGGTAGCAGATGTCGCCGCCGCCCGTGCCAGCGCCGGGGCCGAGGTCGACGATGTGGTCGGCGATGGCGATCGTCTCGGGCTTGTGCTCGACGACGAGCACGGTGTTCCCCTTGTCGCGCAGCCGGAGCAGGAGGTTGTTCATGCGCTGGATGTCGTGCGGGTGGAGGCCGATGGTCGGCTCGTCGAAGACGTACGTGACGTCGGTGAGCGAGGAGCCGAGGTGCCGGAGCATCTTGATGCGCTGGGCCTCGCCGCCCGAGAGCGTCCCGGAGGGGCGCTCGAGGCTGAGGTAGCCCAGGCCGAGCTCCACGAAGGAGTCGAGGTTGTCGCTGAGGGCCTTGAGGAGCGGCGCGAGCGACGGCTCGTCGATGCCCTTGACCCATTCGGCGAGGTCGGTGATCTGCATGGCGCACACGTCGGCGATGCTGGCGCCCTTGATCTTCGAGGAGAGCGCGGACTCGCTGAGGCGCGTGCCGCCGCAGTCGGGGCAGTCGGCGAACGTGGCGACGCGCTCGACGAAGGCCCGGATGTGCGGCTGGAGCGATTCGAGGTCCTTGGACAGCATGGACTTCTGGATCTTGGGGATCAGGCCCTCGTAGGTGACGTTGATGCCCTTGGCCTTGATCTTCGTGGGCTCCTTGTAGAGGAAGTCGTGGAGCTCCTTCTTGGTGAACTTCGCGATCGGCTTGTCGGGGTCGAGGAAGCCGGACTCGCGGTAGGTCGCCACCATCCAGCCGTCCGCGGTGTAGCCGGGGACGGTGATCGCGCCTTCGGCGATCGACTTGGTCTCGTCGAAGACCCGGGTGAGGTCGATCTCGGAGGTCTTGCCGCGGCCTTCGCACCGCGGGCACATGCCGCCGTGGTAGACCGCCTCGCGCACGATGGTCTTCTCGCCGGTCGCGGAGGTGAGCACGCCGCTGGCCTTGCGCGCGGGCACGTTGAAGGAGAACGCGATCGGGGGGCCGATCTGCGGGGACCCGAGGCGGCTGAACAGGACGCGGAGGATCGCGTTGGCGTCGGTCACGGTGCCGACCGTGGAGCGCGGGTTGGCGCCCATGCGCTCCTGGTCGACGATGATCGCGGTGGTCAGACCGTCGAGGACGTCGACCTCAGGGCGGGCCAGGGTGGGCATGAAGCCCTGGAGGAACGCGCTGTACGTCTCGTTGATGAGCCGCTGCGACTCCGCGGCGATCGTGTCGAACACGAGCGAGCTCTTGCCCGAGCCGGAGACGCCCGTGAACACGGTGAGCCGCCGCTTCGGCAGTTCGACGCTCACGTCCTTGAGGTTGTTCTCGCGGGCGCCCTGCACGCGGATCATGTCGTGGCGGTCGGCGTCGTGCGTATCGGAGGGCTTCACGGCTTTGCTCATGGACGCCACTCTAGAGGGAGGCTCCGACACGTGCTTCTCGAATCCTGATCGGTCGCCGCGCACGCCCGTGACCAGGGATGACGCCGCTTGGTCAGTTCCCTTCGAGGTAGGCGAGGACGGCGAGGACGCGCCGGTTGTCGTCCTCGGACTGGCCCAGGCCGAGCTTGCGGAAGACGTTCGCGGAGTGCTTGCCGACGGCCTTCTCGGTGATGAACAGGCTCGCGGCGATCGCGGCGTTGGTGCGGCCCTCGGCCATGAGGCCCAGGACCTCGAGCTCGCGCGGGGTCAGCGCGTCGAGCCGGTTCTGCTGCTTGCCGAGGAGGCGGGCGACCACCTCGGGGTCCATGGCGGTGCCGCCGGCGGCGACGCGGCGCAGGGCCTCGATGAACTCGGCGACGTTCGAGACGCGGTCCTTGAGGAGGTACCCGACGCCGCCGCGCCGGTCCCCGAGGAGCTCGCGGGCGTACAGCTGCTCCACGTACTGGGAGAGCACGAGGATCGGCAGGGCGGGGATGTGGCGGCGGGCCTCGATCGCGGCGCGCAGGCCCTCGTCGGTGAAGGTGGGAGGGAGGCGGATGTCGACCACGGCCACGTCGGGCCGGTGCTTGAGGAGGGCCGCGGCGAGCGCGGGGCCGTTGTCGACCGCTTCGACCACGTGGAAGTCGTGGGCCTCGAGCATCCGGGTCAGGCCGTCGCGGAGCAGCGAGTGGTCTTCGGCGAGGACGACGTCCATCTGGCACCCCTTGTCGGTTCGGCTGGCATTAATGCCATGTGACATGGCATCGGCGGCGGTCCCTTGCGCGTGTCGTCAGTGCCATGTGACATGGCACCGGTGACATACCACTGCGCCCGGCGGCGCGTCCCCGACCGGCGTCAGTCCGGAGCGGGCTTGGCCGCATTATGGGCGCTGCCGAGTTCGACCACGGCGGCGGGGAGGGTCATGGTGACGACCGTGGGGCCGCCCTCGGGGCTGTCGACCTCGACGGTCCCGTCGAACGCGGCGAGGCGCCGCCGCACCCCGTCGAGGCCCCCGCCGGTGGCGAACGCGGCGCCGCCGATCCCGTCGTCGCGGACCTCGATCACCACCCGGTCCCGCTCGCGGTTGACGACGACCTGCACCTGGGTCGCCTCGGCGTGCTTGGTGATGTTGGTCAGGACCTCGTTCGTGGCGAAGTACGCGGCGGCCTCGAGCGGCGCCGGCAGCTTGTCCACCAGGCGGTCCACAACGGACACCGGGAGCGGGTGGTCGAGCGCCATCGCCTGCAGCGCGCCGGTGAAGCCCCGGTCGGCCAGCACCGGCGGGTGGATGCCGCGCACCAGCTGCCGGATCTCCTCCAGCGCGTCGGAGCACGCCTGCCGGGCCTCCCCGACGAGCGCGGCGGCCTGCTCGGGCCGGTTCTGGGTCAGCAGTTCCTCGGCCATCCCGAGGGTGAGGCTCAGCGCGGCGATGCGCGCCTGCGCGCCGTCGTGCAGGTCCCGCTCGATCCGGCGCAGCTCGGCGGCGGCGTGGTCGGCGGTCTGGTCGCGGGACTGCCGCAGCTCGGAGACCTTCTCGGTGAGCAGCGCCTTCGCGGTCGGCCCCAGGAGCAGCACGCCCAGGTGCGCGTACCAGCGCAGCAGCAGCTCGCCCCAGCGCCACCACGCGACCCCGCACGCGAGCGCGACCGGCACGAGCATGAGGGTCTTCGCGGGCGTGTCGAAGTCGTAGAACCCGAAGTCGTTCACGAACGGGCTCGGCGCGCTGTGGAAGACCGTCGCGAGCAGCAGCGGCTGCACCAGGTAGTACACGGCGATGCTGAAGACGCCGAGGTACAGCAGGTTCACGACGAACCCGAGGGTGGCGTCGATCGCGAGCCACGCGAAGTCGCGCCAGGTCGCGGCCTCGCGCACGAGCCACAGGGCCTGCTGGTCGAAGCGGCTCTTCGGGCGCGGCCGGTACGGGGCGGGGATGTGGACGCCCAGCTGCTCGCCGATCACGCGCCGCTGCGTGTTGGCCCAGACCCGGATGGCGAGGAGCACGAACACGGCGACGGGGATGCCGATCCAGAAGACCACGAGCGCGCCCGTGACGATCGCGGCGACCAGCAGGACGCCGGCGACGACGGTGAGACTGAACCGCAGGACCGACCAGCCCGGAAGGGCCAGTCGCCGCGTGATGGGATTGTCCGGGATCGACATGGTGCGGCAAGAGTACCCGCCCCCGATCCGGCCCCGGCCCCGCTGCCTGCGGTGTCACCGCCCGCAGCGCGTCCCTCGCTAGGCTGGTGCCTGCTGATCGACTACCGCTGAAGGGGAACGGCATGGGCGAGGGGACGTGGGCGCTGGTCACGGGCGCTTCTGCGGGGCTCGGCGCGGCCTTCGCGCGGCAGCTGGCGGCCCGCGGGCACCACGTGGTCCTCGTGGCGCGTTCGGAGGCGAAGCTGGAGGCGCTCGCGGCCGAGCTGCGCGCGGCGCACGGCGTCAAGGCGCGGGTGGCGGTGCAGGACCTCGCGGCGCCGGGCGCGGCCGAGCGGATCGCCGAAGCCGTGGCGGCCGCGGGCATCAGCGTCGAGGTCCTGGTCAACAACGCCGGCATCGGCACGTTCGGCCGGGACGCGGAGATCGGCGCGGACTACAACCGCGACGTGGCGATGGTGAACGTCGTCGCGGTCGCTGACCTGGTGCAGCGGTTCCTGCCGGGCATGGTCGCGCGCGGGTCGGGGGCGGTCGTGAACGTCGCCTCGATGGCCGGGTTCCAGCCGCAGCCGTACATGGCGCTGTACGCGGCGACGAAGGCGTTCGTCGTGAACTACAGCCTCGGGCTGTGGGCGGAGGTCAAGGGCTCGGGCGTGAAGGTGCTCGCGGTGTGCCCGGGCCCGGTGGACACCGACTTCCCGATCGCCAACGGCATCAAGTACGACGAGGGCCGCTTCGGGTGGCTCCTGGCCGACCCCGAGGCGATCGTGCGGCAGTCGCTCAAGGCCCTCGACCGCGACCGGGGGTACGTGGTCCCCGATTGGAAGAACTGGCCCGAGGCGCACCTGCTGCCGCGCCGCCCGCGCCGGCTCATGACCCGCCTCATCGGCTTGGTCCTGCGCCGCTTCGCGGACTACCAGCGCCGCTAGGCCCGGCTAGCCCGGCTAGGCGACGACGCGGGCGATCGAGAGGCCGTCGTAGCCCTTCACGCCCACGGTCTGCATGACGGTGCCCTCCAGGCGCGGGTCGGCCGCCACCTTCTCCAGATAGGACCGTACGCCTTGGACGTTCGCGTCGCGGCTGAGCCCGTCGGCGACGGCGCCGCCGCGGACCACGTTGTCGGCCACGATGAGTCCGCCCGGCCGCGTCAGCTGCAGCGACCAGTCGAGATAGTCCGGGTAGCCGCCCTTGTCGGCGTCGATGAAGACCATGTCGAACGGCTCGCCGCCCTCGGCGGCCAGCTTCGGCAGGGTGTCGGCCGCGGCCCCGACGCGGATCTCGACGACCCCCACGAGCCCGGCGCGCGCGATGTTCCCGCTCGCGACCTCGGCGTGCCGCGGGCTGTACTCGAGGCTCACCAAATGCCCGTCCTTCGGCAGCGCCCGCGCCATCCAGATCGCGCTGTAACCGCCGAGCGTCCCGATCTCGAGCACCCGCTTCGCGCCGAGCGTCTTCGCGAGCAGGTACAGCAGCTTGCCCTGGGCGGGCGACACCGAGATCGGCGGCAGGCCGGCCCGCCGGCCCGCGGCCGTGGCCTCGGTGAGGGCGTCGTCCTCGCCGACGAGCAGCGATGAGAGGAACGCGTCGACTTCGGTCCATTGCGCCTGGCCCATGGTTCGCTCCTTCCGAGGAGTCCGAGAACGTCGGTCAAACGCTATCACCGCCGCGCCGCCCGATTCACGCCGATAATTCCGCGGAATCGCAACCGAGTCGCAACACCGATTTGCGACTACCGGGACTGAGGGTCGGGAATAGTACCGCTAAAGGGTGAAGGACGTTGTTGTAATTACGACATAGCACGATGATCGACCGTGGTCTTTTGTCAGAATTTGCCCCCTTATCAGGGGAACGCGCCGGTCTCGGTCTTGCGGATCGTCGTACGGCGCAACGGCTTGAATGATAGACCTGAATCACGACTTGTTCGCGGCCGAAGTTCCGGACCTCCGGTGCGGTCGCGGATTGGAATGACGGCCGGCTTCGGGGGGAGCCGGTCGCACACTGGGGGGTAACGCTATGAGCATGGCACGATCGGCGACAGTCGATATCGGCACCACCATGCGGCTCGTCGCGCCCGATTTCGCGACGGTGAGTGTGCGCGCGAGCCTGCGCTACGACCCGGACGACCCGTACGCCGTCTGCGTCATGTTCCACCCCGACGGCACCGACGCCGACCAGGTGGCCTGGTCCTTCTCGCGGGAGCTCCTCGCGAAGGGGCTGGAGGAGCCCACGGGCATCGGCGACGTCAGGGTGTGGCCCTGGACCACCCCGCGCGGCGAGTCGGTCGCGCTGGCGCTCTCGTCCCCGGACGGGAACGCCCTCTTCGAGATCAACCGCGGCGTCGTGCAGCGCTTCCTCCGCCGGGCCTACAGCCTGGTGCCGCGCGGCCGCGAGTCCGGCTACGTCGACATGGACTCGACCCTCACCAAGCTCCTGGCCGGCGGGGTCTGACGACCGCGCCGACCTGCCTTACCGGCGAGCGGAAGGGGCGGCCCGGGGAGACCCGGGCCGCCCCTTCCGCGTTCCCTCCGCCTACTCGGGACGGTTGCCCGCGGGCCCGCCGATGAGGAACGGCTCGCTCACCCCTTCGTACGCCAGATGCGCGACCAGGCCCTCGGCCGCGTGCGGCAGGTTGTGGCAGTGGTCCATCCAGATGCCGGGGTTGTCGGCGGCGAACGCGATCTCGTAGACCTCGCCGTCGCGCACTTCGAGCGAGTCGACCCACCAGGGGCTGCCGGTCGCGGCGACCCCGTCGCGGGAGAGGACCACCGCGTGGTGGCCGTGCAGGTGCATCGGGTGGGCCTCGCCGCTGTCGTTGGCGATCCGCATCGTCACGATGTCGCCGTGCGCGACGGTGAACATCGGCACCTCGGGGACGAGTTCGCCGTTCACGGTCCACCAGAACCCCGGCTTGCCGTCGAGGAATCCGGGGCGGCGGTCGATGCCGAACTCGAATTCGCGGTCGGCGTCGCCGGGATCGAGGCCGATGGGCGCCGGTGTTCCATAGTGGAGCAGATCGACGGTCTCGGTCGGCGGGGCGGAGGCCTCGGCGGGGGCGTCGCCGACGAGGAGGGCCGCGGAGGCGCTGAGGTTGACGCGGACGCCGCCGCTGGGCGGCACGGTGAACTCGAGGTCGCCCCGGCCCCCGGCGGGCACCTCGATGGCCGCGTCCTCGACCTGTTGGGGCTCATGGATTTCGGTGCCGTCGACGGCGGCGACGCGGAACGGCGCGCCGTCCACCCACACCGGCATGATCCCGAAGTCGGTGTTGATCACCCGCACGCGGACGGTGCTGCCCGCCGGGGCGTCCACATGGTCGGTGCCGTCGCGCCCGTTGACGGTGCGCCCGCCGTCGTAGAGGTGCGCCAGCGCCACCACGTCCACATCGGCCGCCGCCGTCCCTTCCGCGGGAGTGACGACGAGGGGGCCGAGGAGGCCGCCGAGGACCTGTTCGTGGGAGACCTGGTGGGAGTGGTACCAGAAGGTGCCGGCCTGGTCGGCGATGAAGCGGTAGACGAAGTCGTCGCCGGGTGCGACGGCGTCCTGGGTGACGCCGGCGGCGCCGTCCATGGCGCCGGGGACGTCGACGCCGTGCCAGTGGAGGGTCACGCCCTCGTCGATGTTCGCGTTCTCGAGGACGACTTCGACGAGCTGGCCCTGCTCGGCGCGGATCTCGGGGCCGGGCGAGACGCCGTTGAGGGTGTAGCCGTCGACGGCGCGGCCGGAGTCGAGCGTGATGGTGCCGCGGGCGGCGGTGAGCGTGGCGCGCACGTCGGCTTCGCGGTCGTCGGGCACGGTGAGCGCGTCCACCGGGACGGTGGGCGCTTCGTCCGGGCCGGTGTGGCCGCCGTGGTCGTGGCGGCCCATGTCGGTGATGGAGTACGACTCCGGCAGGAGGCTGGCCTGCCAGAGCCAGGCGACCGGCGCGAGGACGATCGCCGTGGCGGCGAGGGCGGCGAGGGTCTTGGCCCTCCTAGAAAGGCTCATTCCCGGCCGCGGGTCCGAGTGCGGGCTTCTTCGCGCGGAAGCCGGCCATGAAGGCGGTGCCGTAGACGGCGAACGCGACGAGGCCGTGGAGCAGGCCGAAGATCGCGGCCTCGTGGCCCCAGAGACCGAGGAAGACCTGGACGACGACCCAGCCGAGGAGGATGAGCGCGAAGAGGACGCCGCGTTGGATCTTGGCGAAGAACGAGATGATGAGCAAGATCAGGGCGAGGGCCGGGACGACCATCATGCCGTTGATGCCGTGGAGCATGAAGCCGACCGCCTCGTCGAACGGGGGCTCCTCGCTCTCCATGACGGCCGCGTCCAGGACGCCGCCGTCCTGGACCCAGATGCCGAGGCCGGCGACGGCGTAGGCCATGAACGCGGCCTGGAGCGCGACCTCGGCGGCGATGACGTACGCGAGGACGCGGTAGACGACTCTCATGGTGCGGGCCTCTCTCACTCGGACTTCCGGTTTCCGAAAGTGATCATAGGCACACTGAGCGTGTCGAAGTTCGCGGAAGGCGCAGAGCCGCGCCCCGGTTTTCCGAGGCGCGGCCGCAGGTGGTGAGCGCTAGGAGCGCAGCAGCGCCGCCGTCTGGGAGGCGATCTCGCCTTCCTCGTTGGTGGGGACGACCATGACCGTGATCGGCGACTGCGGGGTGGAGATGACCGGTCCGCCCGCGGCGTTCGCGGCCTCGTCGAGGTGCACGCCGAGGGCGACGAGCGACCCGAGCGCGCCGGCGCGCACTTCGGCGCTGTTCTCGCCGACGCCGGCGGTGAACGCGATCGCGTCCGCGCCGCCGAGCGCGGCGATGTACGAGCCGATGTACTTGCGGATGCGGTAGCAGTAGATCTCGAGGCCGATCTGCGCGGCCCGGTCGCCGGACGCGGCGGCGGCCTCGACCGCGCGCATGTCGATCTGGCCGGTCAGGGCGAGCATCCCCGACTCCTTGTTGAGCGCCGCGTCCAGGTCCTCGAACGAGGCCCCGGTCCGGCGGTGCATGTGGAAGACGATCGCCGGGTCGATGTCGCCCGAGCGGGTGCCCATGACGAGCCCTTCGAGCGGCGTGAGCCCCATGGAGGTGTCGATCGAGCGGCCGCGCTCGACGGCGGTGACCGACGCGCCGTTGCCCAGGTGGGCGACGATCACGTTGACCTCCTTGGGGCTCTTGCCGAGCAGCTCGGCGGCCTTGCGGGAGACGTACGCGTGGGAGGTGCCGTGGAAGCCGTACCGGCGCACGCCGTGCTCCTCGCGCCAGGCGCCCGGCACGGCGTACAGGTGGGCCCGCTCGGGCACGGTGGCGTGGAACGCGGTGTCGAACACGGCGACCTGCGGGAGCTTCGGGAAGAGCTTGCGCGCCACCCGGATGCCCTCGAGGTTGGCCGGATTGTGCAGCGGCGCGAGCACGGCGAGGTCCTCGATGGCCTGCTCGACCTCGTCGTCGACGACGACCGGCTGCACGAACCGCTCGCCGCCGTGCACGACGCGGTGCGCGACCGCGATGAGCCCGGCGCGCGAGAGCGGGGTCCCGTGCGCCTCGAACGCGGCGACCACGGCCTCGAGCCCGGCCGCGTGGTCGGCGAGGTGCGCCGTGGACCGGTGCTTCTCGCCGTCGTGCTTGTGGGTGAGGACCGACTCCGCCTGGCCGATGCGCTCGATCACGCCCGAGGTCGAGGCCTCCAGTGTCTCGCCGTCGACCAGCTGGTACTTGATCGACGAGGACCCGGAGTTGATCACCAGGACCGGTGCGCTCATGGCGTTCCTTTCTCGCGAGCCCCCGGGGGCTCAGCCGGGCTGGCTCGCCTGGATGGCGGTCAGCGCGACGGTGTTGACGATGTCGGGCACCGTCGCCCCCCGCGACAGGTCGTTCACGGGCTTGCGCAGGCCCTGGAGCACCGGGCCGACGGCGATCGCGCCGGCGGAGCGCTGCACGGCCTTGTACAGGTTGTTGCCGGTGTTCAGGTCGGGGACGATGAAGACCGTGGCCTTCCCGGCCACTTGGGAGTCGGGCAGTTTCGTGCCCGCGACGCCGGCGTCGGCGGCGGCGTCGTACTGGATCGGGCCCTCCACCGGGAGGCCGGGCCTGCGGGACCGGACGATCTCGGTGGCCGCCCGGACCTTGTCCACGGCTTCGCCGTGGCCCGAGGTGCCGGTGGAGTAGGAGAGCATCGCCACGCGCGGTTCCACGCCGAACTCGATGGCGGTGTCAGCAGAGGATAGCGCGATGTCGGCCAGTTGCTCCGCATTGGGGTTCGGGTTGACCGCGCAGTCGCCGTAGACGAGCACCCGGTCCTCCAGGCACATGAAGAACACCGAGGAGACCACGGCCACTTCGGGTTTCGTCTTGATGATCTCGAACGACGGCCGGATCGTGTGGGCCGTGGTGTGCACCGCGCCCGAGACCATGCCGTCGGCCATGCCGGTGTGGACCATCATCGTGCCGAAATAGGAGACGTCCGCGACCGTGTCGTAGGCCTGCTCGACGGTGACGCCCTTGTGGGCGCGCAGCTGCGCGTACTCCTTCGCGAACCGCTCGCGGATCTCGTGGTCGCCGGGGTTCAGGATCGAGACCCCGCCGAGGTCGACGCCGAGCTGCCCGGCCTGCGAGCGGATCTCGGACTCCTCGCCGAGGAGCGTCAGGCGGGCCACGTCCCGGCGCACGAGGATCTCGGCGGCCTTGAGGATGCGCGGCTCCGTTCCTTCGGGGAGCACGATGTGCTTGTCGAGGGCCTTGGCGCGGCCGATCATCGCGTGCTCGAACATGATCGGCGTGACCACGGTCGGCTTGGCGAGCGCGAGCCGGTCGAGCAGGTCGTCGCCGTCCACGCCGGCCGCGAAGTCCTCGAGCGCGCGGGCGATCTTGCGCTGGCCGCCGGCGGCGAGCGAGCCGGAGGTGTCGCCGACGAGGTTCGCCATGTCGAACGTGTCGTGCTGCACCAGGGCGATCGGCAGGCGCGAGTCGAGTCCGGCGACGATGTCGAGGATCTGCGGTTCGGGCCGGATGCCGCCGGTGAGGAACACCGCCGAGAGGCTCGGCGTGCCTTCGGCCTGGTGGGCCGCGAGGAGCCCGAGGAGGACCTCGGAGCGGTCGCCGGGGAGGATCACGGCCTTGTCGTCGGCGAGGCGGGTGAGGAGGTTGGGGAGGGTCATCGCGGCGACGACGACGTCGCCGACGGTGCGGGTGAGGACGTCCGGGTCGCCTGAGATGAGGGTCGCGTCGGCGGCCTCGATGAGCTCGCCCACGGTGGGTGCCACGACGACCGGGTCCTCGGCGATGACGCCGGTGCCGGGGTGCGCGGCCTTGACGAGGTCGACGCCCGCGGGGTCGACGCGGTTGACCACGGTGCCGAGGACCGTGGCGTGGTCGGCCTCGGCCTGGGCGGTGCCGAAGCGCAGGGCCGCGGCGATCTCGGCGGGGCTCTTGCGGTGGCCGGCGACCACGAGGAGCATCGGCGCGGCGAGGTTCACGGCCACGCGGGTGTTGTAGGTGAACTCGACCGAAGCGCCCACATCGGAGTAGTCGGAGCCGACGACGAGGACGACGTCGTGCGCGTCGGCCAGCGCGTGGTAGCGCTCGACGATCGAGGTGAGGGCGGCGTCCGCGTCGGAGCGGACGTCGGAGTAGGTGACGCCGACCGAGGCCTCGTAGGGGCTCGGGAGGCGGTACTGGCCGCGGAGGAGGGTGATGACGGGGTCGCCGGAGAGCGTGTGCTCGTCGCGGACGATGGGGCGGAACACCGCGACGGAGCCGGCGCGCCGGGTGAGCAGGTCCATGACGCCGACCGCTACGGCGGACTTGCCGCTGCCGGGGTCGAGACTGGCGAGGTAGAGACTTTGAGCCACGGCTCCAACGCTATCCATCCCGTGCGAGCCGCGCAGCGTATCTGCGCGGCGGCTCACCTGTGAGCTTGCGCCCGCGCTAGTCGGCGAAGCCGTCCGCGGGGACCGGCTGCGGCGGCGGGGTGCCGACGTAGCGGGCGCGCGGGCGGATGATCTTGGGGTCGCGGGCCTGCTCGAGGATGTTGGCGCTCCAGCCGACGACGCGGCTGGTCGTGAACGTCGGCGTGAACATCGTGCGCGGCACGCCCGCGAGCTCCATCACCACCCCGGCGTAGAACTCCACGTTCGTGTAGAGCTTGCGGCCCGGTTTGACCTCGGCGAGGATCTCGACCACGCGGCGCTCGACGGTCTTGGCGAAGTCGACCATCGCGCCGTCGAGGCCCTCGGCCACCTCGCGCAGGTGGAGCGAGCGCGGGTCGTCGGTCTTGTAGACGGCGTGGCCGAAGCCCATGATGCGCCGCCCGGCCTCGAGCTCGCCGCGGATCCAGGCGTCGATGTTGTCGGGGCCGCCGATCGCGTCGAGCGCGTCGAGGGCCCGCGCGGGCGCGCCGCCGTGCAGCGGGCCGGAGAGCGCGCCGATCGCACCCACCAGGGCCGCACCGAGGTCCGCCCCGGTGGAGGCGATGACGCGGGAGGTGAACGTGGAGGCGTTGAAGCCGTGGTCGATCGTGAGGATGAGGTACTGCTCGACGGCGCGCGCATTGGCCTCGGAGGGGACCTCGCCGGTCATCATGTACAGGTAGTTCGCGGCGTATCCGAGGTCTTCGCGCGGGTCGAGCGGTTCGAGGCCCTGGCCGATGCGCCACATGGCGGTGAGGATGGTGGGCGTGACGGCGCAGGCGAAGAGCGCGTCGTCGGCGCGGGCGGCCTCGTCGATGTCGAGAACGGGTTGCATGGGCCGGGCGGCGCAGGCCGCGGAGAGCGCGGTGCGCAGGCCGTCGAGGGGCGTGGCGCCCTTGAGGAGCGGCAGGAGTCCGCGGAGCCCGGGGGTGAGGGCGCGGTAGGGCGCGACCTGGTCCTTGAACTCGGCGAGCTGGTCGCGGGTGGGGAGGGAGGCGTGGGTCATGAGGTACCAGACCTGCTCGAACGAGCACCGCTGCGCGAGCTCCACCGCGTTGTACTGGCGGTAGTGGTAGAAGCCCTCTTCGCCGCGGACGTCGCCGATCTCGGTGTCGGCGACGACGACACGGTCCAGGCCTTTGGGGACTTCGATGAATTCGGTCATTGGCTTCTCCTCGTCCGGCACGCCTGTGGGCCGCCTGGTGACGCTTGCTGTCGCGATCGCCGCTCCGGTTCGCTTGACAGCCTACGGGATTTCGCGCGCCGCGGACCTGAACGTCCGCCAGGCGTCGCGCGCCGCGGCCCGGGCGGCGGCGGGGTCTTGGCGGGCGCGTCTTAGAGTGGACCCTCCTGCCCGACAGCAGCGCCGACACCGCGAGCCGCCGGTTCCCGACCCCCCTTGGCCCGCAGGCGGTCGCGCGATTCGACACCCCGAACGAGGACTGCCCGTGGACTCCGGAACGCTCATCGCCGGCCGCTATCGGCTCGACCGCGTCATCGCCTCGGGCGGGATGGGTTCGGTGTGGCGGGCCGAGGACTTGCGGCTCGACCGCACGGTCGCCGTGAAGGTCCTGCACGCGGGCCTCGACGGCTCGCAGCGGCCCCGCGACCGGTTCGAGCGGGAGGCGAAGACCCTGGCGAGCCTGAAGGGCCCGGGGTGCGTGGAGGTCTACGACTACGGCGAGGAGGCCGACGGGGACCGGACGGTCGTGTTCCTCGTGATGGAGCTCGTCGACGGCGTCTCGCTGGCGGAGCTGCTGCACCGGGAGGAGAAGCTCGACCCGGCCCGGACGATGGCGATCATGGCGCAGGCGGCCGAGGCCCTGGCCGCGGCGCATCGGCGCGGGATCGTGCACCGGGACATCAAGCCGGGGAACCTCCTCATCGACGCCGAGGACCGGGTGAAGGTGGTGGACTTCGGGATCTCGCTGTTCCAGAACCGGTCGCGGCTCACCCCGAGCGACCAGGTGCTGGGCACGGCGCCGTACGTCTCGCCGGAGCAGTTGCGGGACAAGGGCGTCACGGGCGCGTCCGACCTGTACTCGCTGGGGGCCGTGGCGTACGAGTGCCTGACCGGGTCGCCGCCTTTCGACGCGGCCGACCCGGCGGCGGTCATCCACGGGCACCTGTACTCCGAGCCGCCCGCGCTGCCGGCCGACGTGCCGGCCGAGGTCGCCGGGATCGTCTCCCGGTCGCTGCTGAAATCCCCTGAGGAGCGCTGGGAGTCCGGCGACGTGCTCGCGGCGGCGGCCCGGGCGGCCACGACCGGGCAGCACGCGGTCGCGACGCCTCCGGCGCTCGAATCCCCAATGGATGGCGCGACCGCTGACGACCCGGCCGCGGCGCGGCCGCCGTTCCTGCCGCCGGTGACGCCTCCCGCGGAGCCGGCGGCGCTCGAGCAGCCGGACCCGCGCCGGCGCCGGATGGTCCTCGTCGGCGCGGCGGTCGCATTGGTGGCCGTCGTGATCGCGGTCCTGGCGTTGAACCCGTTCGCGGGCGACGGCCGGGTCGCCGAGGGCGCGGAGGGCACCTCATCCACTGTGGAGGCTTCGGGCGCGGCGGCGGAGACGAGTGCGACGGCCAGCGCCGACGCGTCGGCGTCCGAGGCGGGCGCGACGAGCGCGGCCGAGTCGACCGGCGCCGAAGGCGACAGCGGCACCGGGGAAGACGGGACCGGGGACGGCACCGAAGGCGGCGGCGAGACCGGCGGCGGTGAGACCGGCGGCCAGGAGGACTCAGGCGGGGACGACACCGCGAAGGAGGGCAGCGCCGAGGTGCCCGACGCGCGGGGCAGGACCACATTCGACGCTCGCGACTACCTGAACGAGCAGGGCTTCACGAACGTGTCCGCCGTGGTCGGCTACTACGCCATCCACCCTGAACCTGCGCACTGCACGGTGATCGACCAGAATCCCGCACCAGGTCAGACCAGCGACTACGCCGCACCGATCACGCTGTACTTCCACGAGCGCACGGCCGAGGGCACCAGCTGCTCGTGGTGACGGACAGGCGGCACTGCGGCGGAACGGGTTGACCGGCCCGGCTCCGCACTGAATGATTGAATGGGCGACCAGAGCGACCGTGAGGCGCGGTCGCCTCGGTCGGTCGGCTCTGACGGGATAGGGATCAAGGTGGACGAAGGAATCAACTCCGCACCGGGCGTGGTGGTCGGGGTGCTGCTCATCCTCGCGGCGATCATGTGGTTCTCCCCCGGCGCCCGGCACAAGTTCCGCAAGGCGACGCTGTGGCTGGTTATCGTGGCGGTCGCGATGATCATCATCTTCGGCTACCTGAACGCGGGCCAGCAGACCTGAGCCGCCGTCGCCTCCGGCCCGCACTGTCGGACCCTCGTGTCAGGGTGGTTGCCGGGGGCCCCTTGAATGCCCGTTTTGAAGGCTAGCGCCTGAATTGCTCTACGCCCGGTCGTAAGCGACCGGGCGTTTTCGCTGCTCACCGCGTTCTGGAAATTCCCGGCCCTCCTAGTGGAACAGATCGTTCCGGTCTGTTATAGTGGAATCAAGCGTTCCGTTCCACTGTTCTACGAGAGCCCCGGAGGCAACCGTGACCATCACCGCCGAAACCCCGATCATCGACGCGGCGCGCCCCGCCGCGGTCGAGGCCCCCGAAACCGGCACGGCCGCAACCGAAGCGCCCTTCCCGCGGCGCTGGCTCGGGCTCATCGCGATCCTCGCGACGACCCTCCTCAACCTGCTCGACGCGTCGATCGTCAACGTCGCCGCTCCCGCGATCCGCACCGAACTCGGCGGCACCGCCGCGACCATCCAGTGGCTCGCCGCCGGGTACACGCTCGCCCTCGCGATCGGCCTGCTCACCGGCGGCCGCCTCGGCGACATGTTCGGCCGCAAGAAGGTCCTCATGGTCGGCCTGGTCGGCTTCCTCGCCGCCTCGCTCGCCTGCGGCGCGGCCGGGTCGATCGAGCTGCTGCTCATCGCCCGCGTCGTGCAGGGCGCGTTCGCGGCGGTGATGGTGCCGCAGTGCTTCGGCCTCATCCGCGACATGTTCGGCCGCGAGATGGGCAAGGCCTACGCGCTCTTCGGCCCGATGATCGGCCTGGCTACCATCGGCGGCCCCATCCTCGCCGGCCTGCTCGTCGACGCCGACCTGTTCGGCACCGGCTGGCGCTCGATCTTCCTGCTCAACCTGCCCCTCGGCATCGCCGCGCTCGTTCTGGGCGTGAAGATCCTCCCCGCGGGCGCTCCCACGGTCAAGGGCCTGAAGCTCGACCTCGGCGGCGCGGTCATCGCGGCGGTCGGCATGAGCCTGCTGCTCATCCCGCTCGTCGAGGGCCACGAACTCGGCTGGCCCGCCTGGTCGATCGCCATGCTCGTCGCCTCCGTCCCGGTCCTGGCCGTCTTCGTCCGCCTCCAGGTCGGCCGCGCCCGCATCGGCAAGTCCGCGCTGATCGAGCTGAGCGTCTTCAAGAAGCGCTCGTACACCTCCGGTATCGCGTTCGTGGTCGTCTTCTTCGGCTCGGTGACGGGCTTCTCGCTCGCGGTCGGCCTGTTCCTGCAGCTCGGCCTCGGTTACAGCCCTCTCAAGGCGAGCCTGGCGATGGCCTCCTGGGCGTTCGGCGCGTTCATCGGCTCCGGTGTCGGCGCGGGCATCGCGCCGAAGCTCGGCCGCAACATCCTCCACATCGGCCTCGTCGGCATGGTCGTCGGCCTCTCGATCCTGTTCTTCCAGCTCGGCGGCGACGCGGCCCCCGGCCCGTGGGCGCTGGTCCCTGCCCTGCTGGTCTTCGGGATCGGGATGGGCGTGATCTTCGTGCCGCTGTTCGGGATCATCACCGGCGACCTCGAGGACCACGAGGTCGGTTCGGCCTCCGGCCTCCTGGAGTCGTTCCAGCAGGGCGCGTCGGCGCTGGGCGTGGCCGGTCTCGGGACGGTCTTCTTCAGCCAGTTCGCGATCGGCGCCGGCGCCGCCCCGGCGATGGGCGCGGCCCAGCTGGTCACCGGCCTCACGGTCCTGCTGACCCTGGTCGCTTTCGGGGTGGCCTTCGGACTCCCGAAGCAGGCCAAGGCCGAGCACTAGATGTCATGAGTCCCCGACCGGTCGGGCCCTCGCGGGCGCGGCCGGTCAGGGCGTCTCTCGAGAAAGGTGCAACAGAATGAATCGCTCTGTTCCGGATAGGATGCCGTCATGACCGACAAGCCGCTCAGCGGGCGCAAGGCGCAGGCCGCCCGCAACGACAAGCTCATCCTCGAAGCCGCTCACGAGGTGTTCGTCGCGAACCCGGAGGCCCCGATCGCGGAGGTCGCCAAGCGCGCCGGCGTCGGCATCAGCGCGCTGTACCGGCGCTACCCGAGCAAGGAGGACCTGCTGCGCAAGCTCTGCGGCGACGGCCTGGCCAAGCACGTGGAGCTGGTGCAGGAGGCGGTCGACGCCGAAGGCGACGTGTGGGAGGCGTTCTGCCGCTTCATGAGGCAGATCGTGGCGGCGGACACGGCGTCGATCACCGTGAAGCTGGCGGGGACCTTCACACCGACGCCGGACATGTTCGCGGCTGGCGCGGCCGGGGCCGAGTTGAACGACGCCCTCATGCGGCGGGTGCACGGCGCGGGCGTGATCCGCGAGGACGCCGAGATCGGCGACATCATCATGATCACCGAGTCCCTGGCGTCGATCGACATCGGCGACGCCGCACGGACCCGCGAGGTGCGGCTGCGGATCCTCGAGTTGTACCTGGAGGCGCTGCGTGCCCCGGGCGAGAGCCCGCTGCCGGGCACAGCCGTGTCCGAGGAGGAGATGGGCGTCCGCTGGATTCCGAAGAACGCCAAGGAATAGGCGAAGCGCCGCACGATCGGGCGGCCCTGCCGACGCTCGACATGAAAGGCCCGGTCGGAAGACCGGGCCTTCCTTCTCGGCAGCGGCACCGCCAACTGCGCTACGCCCGCCCCAAAACCGCCCCAGTTCCCGAACACGAGCAAAGACCTGGTCATGCGACCAGGCCTTCTCCTCTGGAGCGGACGACCGGGATCGAACCGGCGACCTACACCTTGGCAAGGTGTCGCACCAGCGCGAAGCGCTGCAACGGCACCGCCAACTGCGCTACGCCCGCCCCAAAACCGCCCCAGTTCCCGAACACGAGCAAAGACCTGGTCATGCGACCAGGCCTTCTCTTCTAGAGCGGACGACCGGGATCGAACCGGCGACCTACACCTTGGCAAGGTGTCGCGCTACCAACTGCGCTACGTCCGCATTTCTCCGGTGTTGACCGGGGAACGGTGATTACTTTAGCGCATCGTTCACCGGCCCTTGATAGGGCCTTGGTACCGATTGGGGCGCGGCTCACGCCTGGGCCGCGCCCGTCCCGGTCAGGCCCCGGCGCCATCGAGGCCGAGCGACGCCAGGACCTCGGCGTCCAGGCCCTCGATCGCGACCTCGTGCTTGCGGTTCGCCTCCCAGTCGGCCCGGGTGAGCCGCCAGCGGTTGTCCTGGCGGCGCACGCCGTCGAGGACCTTGTGGTCGATGCCGTCGGCCTTGTAGCCGAGCTTGCGAGAGACGCCCTCCGACGGACCGTTGCCCTCGAAGGAGGCGCTCAGCGCGAAGTCGGCGCCGAGCCCGGTGAACACGAACTCGAGCACGGCCGCGCGCATCTCGGTGCCGAAGCCCCTGCCGTGGTGGGCGAGGCCGAGCCACGAGCCGGTCCTGGCCTCGCGGGTCGCCTTGAAGTCGGCGGCGCCGACCTCCTGCATGCCGATCACCTTGCCCTCGTGCACGGCGACGAGCGGCAGCATCCACCGCTCGGGGGTGATCCCGGCTATGACGCCCAGCTGGTGCATCAGCGTCCGGCGGCCGCGTTCGACCGGTTCGCACTCGGTCCACGGCACCACGAACGGCATGAAGTCCGGTCCGTGCACGCCCGCGGCGGCCTCGTCGGCGAGGGCCACGAGGTCGTCGAGGTCCGGCAGGCGCAGTTCGAGCCGCTCGCTGCGCAGGCGCAGCCGGTAGGCCGGCAGGTAGTCGGTGAGTGTCACGGGGTCTCCTTCGCGAGGCCGAGCATGTCCAGCACGTCGTCGTCGAGGCCGTCTATCACGACCTCGTGCTTGCGGTGGGCCTCCCAGTCGGCGCGCGAGAGCCGCCAGCGCCGCAGGTGCCGCCGCTTGCCTTGGACGACGTGGAACTCCTCGCCGTCGGCGCGGTAGCCGAGGCGGCGCGAGACGCGCTCGGAGGCGTCGTTGCCGATGTAGGAGCCGCTGCGGGCGGTCTCGGCGTCGAGTCCGGCGAACGCGAGGTGCAGGATCGCGGCGCGCATCTCGGTGCCGAAGCCGTTGCCCTGGTGGGCGCGTCCGATCCAGGAGCCGGAGTCGACCTCGCGGGTGGTCTTGAACTCCTTGCCGGAGACGACCTGCGAGCCGATCGCCTTGCCCTCGCGGAAGACCAGGAAAGGGATGCCCCAGTCCTGCGGTTCCCAGCGGCCGATGGCCCGGTGGTACCAGACGATCGTCCCGCGCGCGACCGTCGCGGGGTCGGCGGCGGTCCACGGCACGGAGAACGGCATGAAGTCCGGGTCGTGGACGCCCGCGGCGGCGGCCTCGCCGAGGTCGGCGAGCTCGTCGAAGTTCGCGGGCAGGCGCAGTTCGAGCCGTTCGGTCCGCAGGCGGAGCCGGTGGATCGGGAGGTGGTCGGCGATCATGCCTCGATTCTTTCCGGGCGGGCGCGGCGGGGCAATCGGTTTAACCGCGACCCCGGGACTGCAGACGGTCCTGACATGTGTCAGACTTTTCTGACATGCGACAAGGATGGTTTTCATGGGAACCGAGGAGTTGACCGGCGCGGCCCTGCTCGCGGCCAGCTCGGCCCTGGCGAACCCGCACCGGCTGCGCATCCTCGGGGCGCTCGCCGACGGGCGGCAGTACGTGAGCCACCTGGCCCGCCAGCTCGGGATGAGCCGCCCGCTGCTCCACATGCACCTGCAGAAGCTCCAGTCCGCGGGGCTGGTGAAGGGCTCGCTGGAGCTCTCGGAGGACGGCAAGGCCGTCAAGTACTTCGAGGCGGTCCCCTTCAAGCTGGAGATCACCCCGCAGATCGTCAAGTCGGCCCTGCCGACGCTGCCCCCGTCGACCGACAAGAGAGAGGGAACCTCGCCATGAACATGGGACAAGCCGGGATGCTGTTCGTCTTCGGATTCGGCCTGCTCGTCACCGCCGTCATCATCGCGGGCATCGTGTACGCGGCGACCACCGCGAAGGCGAAGGCCTCGGTGGCCCGCGAGGACGCCTACCGCGAGCTCGCCGCCAAGATGAGCCTCGACAACACCGAGGTGCAGGCGTCCCTCGCAGAGATCAAGGGCCGCTTGGCGAACGTGGAGCGGATGCTCAAAGAGGTCGACTGAGCCGCGGCGGCCGAGGCGAGGAATTCCCGCGAATCGCGGTTCAGGCCCGCCCTGATGCGGCACCCTCGGACGCATGGACACGACGCAATCCGGCCTGTCGACCGCGCCTTTGAGCAATGAGGAGCTGGCCCGCCTCGACGCCTACTGGCGGGCCGCCAACTACCTCACCGTCGGACAGATCTACCTGCTCGACAACCCCCTGCTCCGCGAACCCCTGCGCCCCGAGCACATCAAGCCGCGCCTGCTCGGCCACTGGGGCACCAGCCCCGGCCTCAGCCTCCTGTACGCGCACCTCAACCGGTGCATCACCGCCCGCGACCTCGACATGATCTACGTGACCGGCCCCGGCCACGGCGGGCCGGCCATCGTCGCCAACACCTGGCTCGAAGGCACCTACCCGGAGCTGCACCCCTCGGTGAACCACTCCGAGGAGGGCCTCCGGCAGTTGTTCCGCCAGTTCTCCTTCCCCGGCGGCATCCCCTCGCACGTGGCCGCCGACGTGCCCGGCTCGATCCACGAGGGCGGCGAACTCGGCTACGCGCTCTCGCACGCGTACGGGGCCGCGTTCGACAATCCGGACCTCACGGTCGCGTGCGTCGTGGGCGACGGCGAGGCCGAGACCGGCCCGCTGGCCGGCTCGTGGTTCTCGAACGTGTTCCTCAACCCCGTCTCCGACGGCACGGTCCTGCCGATCCTGCACCTCAACGGGTACAAGATCGCCAACCCGACGATCTTCGCGCGCATCTCCGACGAGGACCGCATGTCGTTCTTCCGCGGCGTCGGCTACGAGCCGTTCCTCGTGGAGGGCGACGACCCCGCGAGCGTCCACCAGCGCCTCGCCGCCGTGCTGGACGCGTGCTTCGACCGGATCGCCGAGATCCGCGCCCACGCGCGCCGCCACACGGGCGCCGAGGGCGGCACGCCGATCCGGCCGCGCTGGCCGATGGTCATCCTGCGGACCCCGAAGGGCTGGACCGGACCGGACGATGTGGACGGCGTGCCCGTCGCCGGCACGTGGCGGGCCCACCAGGTGCCGCTCTCGGCGGTGCGCGACAACCCCGAGCACCTAGCGATGCTCGAGGCGTGGATGCGCTCGTATCGGCCCGAGGAGCTGTTCGACGCCACCGGCAAGCCCGCGCCCGAACTGCTCGAGATGCATCCGCGAGGGGCGCGCCGCATGAGCGCCAACCCGCACGCGAACGGCGGGCTGCTGCTGCGCGACCTCGTCCTCCCCGACTACCGCGAGTACGGCCCGGAGATCAAGGGCCACGGGCGCACCACCGGCGAGGCGACCAAAGTCCTCGGCAAGTGGATCCGGGACGTCATCGCCGCCAACCCCGACCGGTTCCGGCTCTTCGGCCCCGACGAGGTCGAGTCGAACCGCCTCGGCGCGGCCTTCGAGGCCACCGACCGCCAGTGGGGCGCCGAGATCCTGCCCACCGACGAGCACCAGGCGCCGCAGGGGCGGGTCATGGAGGCCCTCTCGGAGCACCTGTGCGAAGGCTGGCTCGAGGGCTACCTGCTCACCGGGCGGCACGGGTTGTTCACCAGCTACGAGGCGTTCATCCACATCGTCGACTCGATGTTCAACCAGCACGCCAAATGGCTCGACTCGACGAACTCGATCCCGTGGCGCCAGCCGATCGCCTCGCTCAACTACCTGCTATCGAGCCACGTGTGGCGCCAGGACCACAACGGCTTCTCCCACCAGGACCCCGGCTTCATCGACCACGTGATGAACAAGAAGGCCGACATCGTGCGCGTCTACCTGCCGCCGGACGCCAACACGCTCTTGTCCACGATGGACCACTGCCTGCGGAGCCGCCAGTACGTGAACGTGGTCGTCGCCGGGAAGCAGCCGGCGCTGCAGTACACGAGCATGGACGAGGCCGTGCGCCACTGCGAACGGGGCCTCGGCATCTGGGAGTGGGCCTCCACCGACGACGGCCAGTCGCCCGACGTCGTGCTCGCCTGCGCCGGGGACGCGCCCACACTGGAGGTCCTGGCCGCCGCCGACCTGCTGCGCCAGGCCCTGCCGCGGCTGCGCGTGCGCGTGGTCAACGTCGTGGACCTCATGCGACTCCAGCCCGACACCGAGCACCCGCACGGCCTCGGCGACCGCCAGTTCGACACGATCTTCACCGCCGACAAGCCGGTGCTCTTCGCGTTCCACGGCTACCCGACGCTCATCCACCGGCTCACCTACCGGCGCGCGAACCACGACAACATCCATGTGCGCGGCTATAAGGAGGAGGGCACCACGACCACGCCGTTCGACATGGTGATGCTCAACGACCTCGACCGCTTCCGCCTCGTCATGGACGTCATCGACCGCGTGCCCGGCCTGGGCCAGAACGCCGCCGGGCTCCGGCAGCGCATGGTCGACGCCCGCCACGCCGCCCGCGAGCACACCCGCGTCCACGGCGAGGACTCGCCCGCCGTCGCCGAGTGGGAGTGGCCGCACTGACCGGGAACCCCCAGCCGCGCAACCGATTCCGTCCGGCGTCTTGACACCGGGTGAACACGCTTCGTTAGTCTCTAAGGGGAGGCATGCTCGCAACCCCTGGGAGGACTCCACGTGGCGAAGGTCAGGCCCGGTCGCGTCGTGGTCGACTACGAGGACGACCTCGTCGTCTTCACCGTCGGCATGCGGATCAACAAGTTCTGGAAGTTCGGCAAGTGGTGGCCGGTGTTCACCTCGATGCCCAGGATGCTCCGCGAACTCCACGCCGACCCCGACCTCGGCCTGCTCGACACCCGCACCATGATCGGCGGCCGGGTCATCATGGTCGTCCAGTACTGGCGCAGCGAGGAGCACCTGGAGCGGTACGCGCACTCGCAGGTCCACGCCCACCGCGGCTTCTGGAAGTGGTTCAACCGCAACGTCAAGAGCAACGGCGAGGTCGGCCTCTGGCACGAGCTCTACAAGGTCAGGGCGGGCGAGTACGACACCTCGTACATCAACATGCCGCCGTACGGCCTCGCCCGCGCCACGAAGGAGCGGGACGCGACCCGCACCGACCCCGACGACCACGACCACGAGGCCGACGCCGTCCGCTGAGGGCGGTCAGGCCTCCAGCAGCGCGAGGTTCTTGAGCAGGCTCTCGGTCGACCAGCCGCGCTGGTGCTCGGTCTGCTCCGGGTCGAACCCGCGCACATCGCACTCGGCGATGAGGATGAGCATCAGGTAGACGCGGTAGAGCGCGAGACGCCGCTGCTCCCCCGCCGTCATCCCCCGGCCCAGGAAGCCCTCGGCCGAAGCGGCCTGCTCCGCTTCGGAACCGAACGCGAGCGACACGATCTCGGCGATCGGGTCGCCGTAGAACGCCCGCTCGCCGTCGATGAACGCCTCTACACGCCAACCGCTCTCGCCGCGCTCCACGAAGATGTTGCCGTCCCACAGGTCGAAGTGGACGAGCGCGGGCCGGGTCACCTCGTCGAGCAGCGCCTTCTCGCCGTGGACGATCGCGGCGATCTCCTCGGCCGGGCGCGGCAGCGGCGAGCCGTTCTCCGCGATGTCGGCGAGCACGTCGTCGACCATCGCCAGGAACGACTCGGACCACGAGTCGGCGACGGTGCGGCCGCTCTGCCGCGGATACCCGAACCGCTCCCCGGTGACCGTCGCGAAGCGGGCGCTCAGCTCGCCGATCTCGCGGCGCAGGGCCAGGAACTCCGCATCGGACATCTCACTGCGGGCCTTCGGCAGCGAGACCCCCTTGAGGCGGTCGATGATCATCACGCCGCCCTCCGGGTCGCCGTAGTGGAGCGCCGGCATCGGCACGCCCGCCTCCAGGCCCCGTTCGAAGCACTCGATCTCGGTGGCCATGAGGTCCACCTCGTAGCGCAGCAGCTTCAGGCTCTTGTCAGGGGCGACCTTGACGACCACGTGGCGGCCGTCGGCCAGCGCGAGGGCGTGGGCGGCGTTGAAGAACCCGTCCTTGAACTCTTCATGGCCGGTGACCTCGATCGGGCCGGGGAGGTGCTTGCGGACGAGGGCCTCGACGTCGGCGCGGTCGAGCTTGGGGCGGATGGCGATCTCCATCGCGCCATTGTGTCGCCGCCGGGCGGGGCGCGCAATCGGGTATCGGTGCGGCTCTTGCCTGCTGGGACGGGCGGGCATAGCGTGGGAAGTCGACCGCGAACGGACACCGGAGGCGATATGGACGCTGTGCGACTGCGACTGCGACGGCTGCGGCCCGGCGACCTCGGCTGGATCGTCTACAGCCAGGGGAAGGGCTACTGGGAGCAGTTCGGCTGGAACGAGGAGTACGAGGCGCTCATCGCGCGCATCGTGGCCGACTACGCCGAGCGCCACGACCCGACGCGCGAGGCGGGCTGGATCGCCGAGATCGACGGCGAGCCGGTCGGGTCGGTCCTGTGCGTGGACGCCGGGGCGTCGGTGGCGAAGCTGCGGCTGCTGTGGGTCGAGCCGGCGGCTCGCGGGAACGGCGTGGGCGGGCTGCTGGTCGGCCAGTGCGTGGACTTCGCGCGGGAGGCCGGGTACCTGTCGATGTCGCTGTGGACCATGAGCGTCCTCGATTCGGCGCGGCGACTGTACGAGGACGCGGGGTTCGCGCTGGCGGACGAGCGGCCGGTGCGGATGTTCGGAAAGGACGACCTGGTGAACCAGGTCTGGGACCTGCCGCTGCGAGACGCCGCCGCGTGAGCCCGCCGCCGCCCGGGTCGTGATCTGGGCCACGGCCGAAATATTCGGATCGGGGCGGGCGTCGTATAGGTCGTTAGCACTCTCCACCGCCGAGTGCTAATCCTGAGGAAGGAGACAGCCACCATGATCGTTCGCTACCAGCACCCTTACGCGGCGTTCCGGCAGTTCGACCGCGAGTTCGAGCGCCTCGCGCGGGCCGGTTTCGGCCAGCGCGCCGTCCAGTACACGCTTCGCTCCGACGTCTACACCGAAGGAGAGGACCTCGTCATCACCGCCGCGGTCCCGGGCGTGAGCCCTGAGGACGTCACGGTCGAGCTCGAGGGCCGCCGTCTCTCGATCACCGCCGAGCGCCGGCAGCGCGAAGCGGCCGAAGGCGACCGCTACCTCGTGCGCGGCCTCGCCGGCGGCACGTTCCGCCGCGAGTTCACGCTCCGCGAGGGCGTCAGCGCCGACCAGCTCAGCGCGGAGGTCGCCGACGGCCTCCTGACGATCCGCGTCTCGGGCGCCGTCAAGCCGGCCCCGCAGGCGCAGCGCATCCCGATCAAGGGCGTCGAGCCCAAGGTCGAGATCGAGGGCGAGGCGACGTCCGAGGACGCCGAGTAAGCACGGAAGCGAACGGCCCCAGGGGTTTCCCTTGGGGCCGTTGCCGTGTCCTCAGTGCGCCGCGCCGACGAGGTCGGCGGCTTTGCGCAGGTCGGCCGTGAACCGCGCCAGCGCCTCGTCCCGCTCGTCGCCGGAGAGGCGGATGACCGCCGAAGGGTGGACGGTGGCCATGAACTCGCAGCGGCCTGCTTCGCCGAGTTCGAGGTCGTAGACACGGCCGCGCTGGGTGCTGACACGGAAGTCGGTGCCCATGAGCGATTGGGCGGCGGTCGCGCCGAGGGCGACCACGAGGTCGGGCCGGACCGCCCGCAGTTCGGCCTGGAGCCACGGGTGGCAGGCGACGGTCTCGCCGCGGGTCGGCTTCTTGTGGAGGCGGCGGCCGGTCTCCTCGGCGCGCTCGAACTTGAAGTGCTTGACGGCGTTGGTGACGTAGACGCCGGAGCGGTCGACGCCGGCGTCCTCGAGCGCCTGGTCGAGCAGGCGCCCGGCCGGGCCGACGAACGGCTCGCCCTCGCGGTCCTCCACGTCGCCGGGCTGCTCCCCCACGAGGAACAGGCGGGCGTCCTCCGGGCCGTCGCCGAAGACGGTCTGCGTGGCCTCGCGGTAGAGGTCGCAGCCTTCGCAGGACCGGGCCGCCTCGCGCAGCCGCGCGGTCCCCGCGCTTTCGGGCACCCACGCCTGGGCGCCGGGATGCCGTGCCATGCGGCCCTCCTGCCGTTCGGGTCGGCACGGTGGATACCCGCGGTGCCGGCCGGTGAACCCGGCGGGAGCGCCGGAGGCCCCGGTTCGGGCCGGGGAGGGGCCGTCGGTCCGCGGTGAACCCGCGGACGGCTCGATCAGGCGAGAGCCCGCGGCCGGGGGCCGCTACGGGCGGCCTCGTATCGACCGTGCCCGCACGGCCTTGTGCGCGGTGTCGGCGAGCCACACCGCGGGTATCGCGAGCGCGGCGAGGGCCCAGCCGAGGGGGTCGGGCACAGTGCCGCCGAGGAGGTCGGGCAGCGGCGGCACCGCGAGGAAGACGGCGAGCATGAGGAGTTCGAAGCCGACCGCGTACAGCAGGAGCGGGTTGCCGCCGAAGCCCACCCGGCCGATCCAGCGCGCTTCGCTGCGGCACGCGAACGCGTTCGCGAGCTGCCCCAGGACGATCGCGGTGAACGCGGTGCCGGAGGCGGTGGCGAGCAGGGCCGCATCGGGTGCCGTGCCCCACGTCCAGCCGCCCGCGAAGAGGACGGCGGTGAACGCGCCCATGGCGACTGCGGCCTCGGCCGGCCCGAGGACGCCGAAGGCGCGGCGGACCACGCGCGCGTCGATCAAGCCCCCGGTTCGGGCTGGACCGCGCATGGTGCGCGGGTTCGGGGGCTCAGCGCCGAGCGCGAGCGCGGGGAGCAGGTCGGTGCCGATGTCGAGCGCCAGGATCTGGAGGACCCCGATGGCGAGCGGCAGGGAGCCGCCGAGGAGTGCCCATACGGCGAACGGCGCGAGCTCGGCGACGTTGTCGGTGAGGTGGTACGTGAGGAAGCGGCGGATGTTCGCGAAGGTGGACCGGCCGAGTTCGACGGCCGCGACGATCGTGCCGAAGTGGTCGTCGAGCAGCACCAGGTCGGCGGCCTCGCGGGCGACGTCGGTCCCGGAGGCGCCCATGGCGACCCCGATGTCGGCGGCGCGGAGCGCGGGACCGTCGTTCACCCCGTCGCCGGTCATGGCCACGATGTGCCCGCGGGATTGGAGGGCTTCGGCGATGCGCAGCTTGTCCTCGGGGGCGACCCGCGCGACGACCACACCGTCGCGGTCGAGCAGCGCGCCGAGCTCGGCGTCGTCCGCGGGCAGGTCCTTGCCTTCGACCACGATCGCGTGAGGGCCGAGCAGTCCGACTTCGGCGGCGATGACGGCGGCGGTGCGGGGGTGGTCGCCGGTGATCATCGCCAGGCGGATGCCGGCGGCCCGGCAGGCGGTGATCGCTGCGGCCACGTCGGGCCGCGGCGGGTCCTCCAGGCCGACGATGCCGAGCAGTCCGAGATCGCGTTCGGCGGAGGCGGCCTGGTCCGCTTCGGTCACCGCGGCGCGGTGCGCCACGGCGAGGACGCGCAGCCCTCGCTCCGTCATGGCCGCGACGGCGGCGGCCGCGGCGGCGGGGGTGTGCGCGCACCGCTCCAGGACGGAGTCGGGTGCGCCGGTGACGTGCACGCCGTCGGCGTCGACGACGGAGGCGCGCCGCCGGCGCGGGTCGAACGGGTGGCGCCACTGCGGCGTCGGCGGCGCGGCGACGCCTGAGCGATCGGCGAGGACGTGCAGCGCGACCTCCATCGGGTCGCCCACGGGCTCCCAGTGCGAGTCCCCCCTCTGGACCGCACGGGAATCCGGCGAGCAGCGCGCGGCGCTGTCGGCGAGGCGGCGCACCGCGGCGAGCGCGGCCGGGTCGCCGGTCACCGCCCCGGAGGGCCGGTAGCCCTCGCCGGCGACGGCGACCGTGCCGGCAGGCGTCCACACTTCGACGACCGACATCTCGTTGCGGGTGAGGGTGCCGGTCTTGTCGGTGCAGATGAACGTGGTGGCGCCCAAGGTCTCCACCGATTCGAGGCGGCGCACGAGCGCGTTGCGCGACGCCATGCGCTGCGCGGCCCGCGCCAGGGAGAGCGTCACGGTCGGCAGCAGCCCTTCCGGGACGAGGGCGACGGTCACACCGATCGCGAACAGCGCGCTCTCGCCGCCGGCCCGGCCAAGTGCGAGGGCGACCGCGAAGAACACGGCCCCGACGGCGACGGCCGTCAGCGCGATGATCTTGACGACGCGCCGCAGCTGCACGGCGAGCGGGCTCGGCGGGCGGCCGGCCCGTTCGGTGACGGCCGCGATCCCGGCCAGTCGCGACCGCGCGCCCGTCGCGGTGACGGTCGCGGTCGCGTGGCCCTCCACGACGTGACAGCCCGCGTAGACGCCGCCGCCCGGGTCGGGCCGGACCGGAACGCTCTCGCCGGTCAGCATGGACTCGTCGACCGACAGCCGCCCGTTCACGACGGTCGCGTCGGCGCAGATCCGGTCCCCGGCCTCCAGCAGCAGGACGTCGCCGACGACGAGGTCTTCGGCCTCGACCGTGACGGGGCGGCCGTCGCGCCGCACGGTCGCGCGGACCGGCAGCAGGTCCCGGAGCCGTTCGGCGGCCCGGTCCGCGCGGTATTCCTGGGCGAAGGAGAACACGCCGTTGACGACGACCACGGCGGCGATCGCCGCGGCCAGCGCGGGCATCCCGGCCACCAGCGCGAGCGCGGCGGCGATCCACAGCATGACCGCGAAGAAGTGCGCCATCTGCGCGCCGAGCATCAGCAGCGGATGCGGCCGCCGGGGCGGAGGCAGGGCGTTGGAGCCGTCGCGTCGCAGCCGCGCCGCCACCTCGGCGGTGGTCAGGCCGGTGGCCGCCGATGACGCCTTCCCGGCTTCCATGTGCCCAGCCTAGGCGCGGCGCGGCCGGGCGGACCGGGGTAGGAAGGACGCGTCCGATGTCCCCGATGTCCCGGACGGGCGGTGCGAACACCGGCCTGCGACGTCAGTCCTCGGCGCGGACGACCAGGACCGGGCAGGTGGCGTGGTGGAGGCACTTCTGGCTGACCGAGCCGAGCATGGCCCCGGTGAACCCGCCGAGGCCGCGTTGTCCGACCGCGAGCAGGTCCGCCCCTTCGGACTCGTCGAGCAGCACCCGGGCCGGGTGCCCCTTGGCGACGGTCTGGGTGACGTTCACGCCTGGCCGGGCGGCCGCGGCAGCATCGACGATCGCAGCGAGCGCTTCCGCGGCCTTTTCACCGAGGTCGTCGCCTGGGTAGACCGGGACCTTCTTGCCCCAGTTGGTGGGGACCTCCCAGGCCATGACCGCCTTGACGGTCGAGCCGGTCTTCGCGGCCTCGTCGAGCGCCCATCGCAGGGCGGCAGCCGAGGACGGTGATCCGTCGATGCCCACCACGATGCCGCCGTCGGCGTGCGGTTTCCGTGCCATTGCCGCCTCCAACACTGTGTTCGGCCGTGTCCGGCCTCCTCCTCATCGTGCAGCGGTCCGCGACCGGCCGCGCCGGGATCGCGGAACTCGTCGCGGCAGGGCGCTTCCCCGACCGGGGCGCGCAGGGGGGCGTGTCCCGTCTCAGCGCAGACTGAAGGCGGTCGGAATGGATCAGAATGGTGTCGGCGAGCGCCCGAGAACCGGGCATGAGACGACGGGAAGTGATGTGGAGGTGGGTACGGGATTCGAACCCGTGTGCACGGCTTTGCAGGCCGTTACCTAACCACTCGGACAACCCACCTTGACGCGAAAGGCCCAAGCCTTGTGAACCTGGGCCTTCCACTTCGGTGGACGATACTGGGATTGAACCAGTGACCTCTCCCGTGTCAGGGGAGTGCTCTCCCGCTGAGCTAATCGTCCGGGATAGCGCTCTTTCGAGCTCCGAGCGGACGACCGGGATCGAACCGGCGACCTACACCTTGGCAAGGTGTCGCGCTACCAACTGCGCTACGTCCGCATGTCTTCCAGGGGTTTTTCCGTTCCCCGGCGACGGGATAGAACTTTACCCAATGCCCGACCGGGCGTCCACCGGGGGGTCGGGGCTTCCGGCTTCGGGGCATGTTGTCGCAGCGCTCTGGCAGAATCCTCCCGTGGCTCAAGCTATCGATCAGCGCATCGCCGAGGAACTCTCGGTCGGCGCCCATCAAGTCCGCTCGGCCGTCGCGCTTCTCGACGACGGCTCCACCGTCCCGTTCATCGCCCGGTACCGAAAAGAGGCCACCGGGGGCCTCTCCGACGAGCAGCTGCGCGCCCTCGAAGAGCGCCTGGGTTACCTGCGCGAGTTGGAGGCCCGCCGCAAAGCGGTGCTCGAATCGATCGCCGAGCAGGGGAAACTCACCGAAGCGCTCGCCGCGCAGATCGACGCCGCCGACACGAAGGCGCGGCTCGAAGACCTCTACGCGCCCTTCAAGGTCAAGCGCCGCACGAAGGCCCAGATCGCCCGCGAGGCCGGCCTGGAACCCCTCGCGGACCTGCTTCTGAGTGATCCCTCACAGGACCCGGAGACCGCTGCCGCGGGGTTCCTCAACCCCGAGGCGGAGGTGAACGACGCGGCCGCGGCGCTCGCCGGGGCCCGCGCGATCCTCACCGAGCGGTTCAGCGAGGACGCCGACCTCATCGGCGACCTGCGCGAACGCATGTGGAAGCGGGGCCGGCTGGTCTCGAAGGTCCGCGCCGGCGCCGAGGAGAAGGGCGCCAAGTTCTCGGACTACTTCGACTTCGCCGAGACCTTCACCACGCTCCCCTCGCACCGGGTGCTCGCGCTCATGCGCGGCGAGAAGGAGGAGGCGCTGTCGCTCGCGCTCGAACCGGGTGAATCGGAGGTCGACGGCGCGGACTGCGAGGCCGTGATCGCCGCGAAGTTCGGGATCAAGGACGCGGGTCGGCCCGCCGACGCGTGGCTCGCGAAGACCGTCTCGTGGGCCTGGCGCACCCGCATCCTCGTCAAACTCGGCGTCGACCTGCGGATGCGGCTGTGGCAGCTCGCCGAGGACGAGGCCGTCAAGGTCTTCGCCGCGAACCTCAAGGACCTGCTGCTCGCGGCCCCGGCCGGGCCGAAGACCGTGATGGGCCTCGACCCGGGCTACCGCACCGGCGTCAAGGTGGCCGTGGTCGACCCGACCGGCAAGGTCCTCGACGCGACCGCGATCCTCCCCCACCAGCCGCAGAACCAGTGGGACGCTTCACTGGCGACCCTCGCGTCGCTGGTCAAGAAGCACGGCGTGCAGCTCATCGCGATCGGCAACGGCACCGCCTCGCGCGAGACCGACCGGCTCGCCGCCGACCTCATCAAGGCCATGAGCGGGGTCGCGGAGCTGTCGAAGATCGTCGTCTCCGAGGCCGGGGCCTCGATCTACTCGGCGTCGGCGTACGCCACCAAGGAGCTCCCGGGCATGGACGTGTCCCTGCGCGGGGCCGTCTCGATCGCGCGGCGCCTCCAGGACCCGCTCGCGGAGCTGGTGAAGATCGAGCCGAAGCACATCGGCGTCGGCCAGTACCAGCACGACCTGACCGAGTCCAAACTCACGAAATCCCTTGAGGCCGTCGTCGAAGACGCGGTGAACGCCGTCGGCGTGGACCTGAACACCGCGTCCGTGCCGCTGCTGTCGCAGGTCTCCGGGCTCTCCGAGAGCGTCGCGGCGAACATCGTGGCGCACCGCGACGAGCACGGCCGCTTCGCCGACCGCAAGGCGCTGCTCGGCGTGCCGCGCCTGGGCCCCAAGGCGTTCGAGCAGGCCGCCGGGTTCCTCCGGGTCGCGGGCGGCGACAACCCGCTCGACGCCTCCGCGGTGCACCCCGAGGCGTACCCGGTGGTCGAGCGCATCCTCGCCGCCACCGGCGCGCCCATCGGCGCTCTCGTGGGGGACGCCAAGACCCTCCGCAAACTCAAGCCCGGCGACTTCGCCGACGACCGCTTCGGCGTGCCCACGGTCTCGGACATCCTCGCCGAGCTCGAGAAGCCCGGCCGCGACCCGCGCCCCGAGTTCAAGGCCGCCACCTTCAAGGAAGGCGTGGAGAAGGTCGCGGACCTCAAGCCGGGGATGCTCCTCGAAGGAGCGGTGACGAACGTCGCGGCCTTCGGCGCGTTCGTCGACATCGGCGTCCACCAGGACGGTCTCGTCCACATCTCCGCGCTCGCCAGCCGCTACGTGGAGGACCCGCGCGAGATCGTCAAGCCCGGCGACGTGGTCAAGGTCAAGGTGCTCTCGGTCGACCTGCAGCGGCAGCGGATCGCGCTCACCATGCGCTTGGACGACGAGCCCGAAGCGGGCGGCGGCCAGGGCGGCCAGCGCCGCGGGCAGGGTGGTCAGGGCGGGAACAACAAGGGCGGCAAGGGCAACGGGCGGCGGCAGCCGCAGCAGCGCGGCGGCCAGCAGGCGGCCCCGCAGAGCGCGATGGCCGAGGCGCTGCGTCGCGCCGGGCTCGCGAAGTAGCGATGAAGGCGGCCGGAGCGGCCGCGCGGTGAACCGGTCGGGCCGAGTGCCGGCCGGATGCGTTCACGGAGCGCCCGGCGGCCGCCGGGCGCTCCTTTACGCTTGGGGCGTGCTGAACCGCTTCCCGGTCTCCCGGACGGACCTGCTCCTCGGGGTCGCCAACGCCGTGATCGTGCTGGGCTGGACGCTCACGCAGTGGGCGCTGCAGATGCGCGACACGATGGGGCTCAACGAGTCCCTGGCGTGGGTGGTGCTGTGCGTCTCGGTCGCGGCCCTGTTCTTCCGCAGCGTCTTCCCGCTCATCGTGACGCTGGTGACGATGGCCTGCACGATCGTGTACTACCCGGCGTCCGCGATCGACGGGCCGATGCTGCTGGCGTTCGTGATCGCCTTGTACACGCTCGCGGCGCTGGGGCGGCTGCTCGCGGCCGGGGTGATCGCGGTGGGCGTGTTCCTGACGGTGGTGATCTCGGAGATCCTGGCGGACTTCGCGCACATGACCGAGAGCGAGACGTTCATGCTCGGCGGGTGGATCATCGCGGTCCCGGCGATCGGCGCGGTCGTCGCGCACTACCGGCGGTACCGGGCCGAAACGGCTGTGGCGCTTGCGGAGACGCAGCTGCGGAGTGCGGCCGAGGAGCGGCTGCGGATCGCGCGGGAGCTGCATGACGCGGTGGGGCACCACCTGTCGCTCATCAATGTGCAGACGGCGGCGGCGCTGCGGAAGCTCCGCAAGGACCCGCTGTTCCGGACCGAGGAGACGCTGCAGGTCATCGCGGATACGAGCCAGTTGTCGCTGCGGGAGCTGCGGGCGATGGTGGGGGTGCTGCGCGAGCCCGGGGAGGATTCGCCGACCGGGCCGGGGCCGAGCCTGGAGCAGCTGCCGTCGCTGGTGGACGCGGCGCGCGCGTCGGGCCTCGAGGTGGACGTGCGCGTGGACGGGAGCGCGGTGCTGCCGGCGGCGGTGGACGCGGCCGCGTACCGGGTGGTGCAGGAGTCGCTGACGAACGTGCTGCGGCATGCGAAGGCGAAGCGGGTGCAGATCAAGGTGGTGACCGGGACGTCGACGCTGGCGGTCGCCGTGGTCGACGACGGCCGCGGGGATGCCAAGGGCGCCAAAGGGGCCGGGAACGGTCTGACGGGGATGCGCGAGCGGGCCGAGAGCCTCGGCGGTACCTTCACTGCGGGGCCGCGCGAGGACGGCGGCTTCTCGGTCGAGGCCACGTGGCCGCTGGAGGTTGACAGGTGATCCGGGTGATGCTGGTGGACGACCAGCGGCTGGTGCGGGCGGGGTTCGCCTCGATCCTCGGCGACGAGGAGGACATCGAGCTGGTCGCGGAGGCGGGCGACGGGTCCGAGGCTTTGGAGCTGGCGCGGCGGCACCGCCCCGACGTGGTGCTCATGGACATCCGGATGCCCGCTATGGACGGGTTGGAGGCGACGGAGCGGATCGGCCGGGACGCCAAGCTCGACGGCGTCAAGGTGGTGATCCTGACGACCTTCGACGAGGACGACTACGTGTACCGGGCGCTGCGCGCGGGCGCGAGCGGGTTCCTGGTGAAGGACACCGACCCGGACGAGCTGATCCACGCGATCCGGGTGGTCGCGGCCGGGGACGCGCTCATCTCGCCGAAGGTGACGCGGCGGCTCATCGGCGAGTTCGCCGGGCGGATCGCCCGGCCGGAGCCGAGCTCGAAGCTGAACGCGCTCACCGAGCGCGAGACCGAGGTGCTCAAGCTCGTGGCCACCGGGATGAGCAACGACGAGATCGCCGGGACCCTGTTCCTCTCCCCCGCGACGGCGAAGACGCACGTCAGCCGCATCATGTCGAAGCTCTCGGCGCGCGACCGGGCGCAGCTGGTGGTGACCGCGTACGAGTCGGGCCTGGTGCGCCCGACCTGGACCGACGGCGAGTGATGCGACTGCCGACGTAGTGCCGGCGCGAGTCCTCATCCCTGGGACGTACGGCGAATGCCGCTGCCGAGCCGATGCGGCAGGGCGGCCCTGACGGCGAGAGTGGTCGGCATGGAACCACACCTTGCCTCGAAGCCCTCCGCCCTGGCGCGGCTGTCCGGTTGGACGCAGCGCCGCCCCTGGATCGCACTCCTCCTCTGGGTCCTCGTGTTCGGCGCCGCGATCGGCGCGTCGGGCGCGGTCGGCTCGGCGTTCGAGGACGACAACTCGATGCCCGGCACCGAGTCGCAGGAGCTCGCCGACCTGCTCGACGAGCGCGCCCCTGAAGCCAACGAGTCCACCGTGCAGGTGGTCTTCGGCGCCGACTCGGTCGCCGCCGAGCGGGACCGGGTCGCGGCCTTCCTGGCCGACCTCGCCGACGAGCCGGGCGTGACCGGCGTGAACGACCCGTTCGCCGAGCACGGCGCGATCAGCGAGGACGGCACGGTCGGCTACGCGACCCTGACCTGGGACGGCACCACCGCCGAAGCCGCCGAGCTGATCCCGATGGCCGAGGACGCCTCGGGCGAGGGCCTGACGCTCGCCCTCGGCGGCGACGTCATCCGCGAGGCGGGCGAAGGCGGGGGCGGCGCGGCCGAGGGCATCGGCATGCTCGCGGCCCTGGTGATCCTCGTGTTCATGTTCGGGTCCCTGCTCGCCGCGAGCCTGCCGCTCATCACCGCCCTGTTCGCCGTGGGCACCGCGTTCTGCCTGTCCATGCTGGTGTCCCATGTGGTCACGCTGCCGACGTTCCTGACGCCCATCATGTTCCTCGTGGGCTTCGGCGTGGGCGTGGACTACGCGCTGCTGATCTTCGCCCGCTTCCGCTCCGAGCTGCAGGGCGGCGCGAGCCGGAGGGCCGCCGCCGCGACGGCGCTCGACACGGCCGGCCGCTCGGTCCTGTTCGCCGGCTCGGTGGTCATCGTGGCCCTCATGGGCCTGTTCGCGCTCGGCCTGGGCTCGCTCCAGGCGGTCGCGATCGCGGTGGCGCTCACGGTGCTCGTGACGATGCTCGCCTCGGTGACGCTGCTGCCCGCCCTGCTGGCGCTGTTCGGCAAGCGCATCGAGCGGCGCGTCCGCAAGAAGGCCGCGAAGGCGAAGCGGGTGCCGGGCGCCCGCTGGGTCGGCTGGTCCCGGTTCGTGGAGCAGCGGGCCTGGCTGGCGATCATCGTCGTCACCGCCGGGCTCGCGGCCCTCGCGACCCCGCTGCTCGACCTGCGCCTCGGCTTCGCCGACGCCGGGACCGACGCGGAGGGCACGACCAGCCGCGAAGCGTACGACCTGCTCTCCGCCGAGTTCGGGGAGGGCTTCAACGGCCCGCTCATGGTCGTCACCGACGGCACCGAGGCCGAGGCGAACGCCGCGTACGAGACGCTCGCCGGTCTCGACGCGGTCGAGCTGGCGTCGCCGCCGTTCGCGATCGGCGACGAACTGTGGATGTCCACGGTGGTCGGCACCGCCGGCCCGGCCGACCAGGCCACCGTCGACCTCGTCCACGAGCTCCGCGACGAACTCGGCGCGGTCGACGGCGACCAGCTCGTCGGCGGCTCCACCGCCGCCGCGATCGACTTCAGCGACATCATGATCGAGAAGGCCCCGCTGTTCCTGCTGTTCGTGGTGGGCCTCTCGCTCCTGCTGCTGATGGTCGTCTTCCGCTCGATCCTCATCCCGGTCAAGGCCGCGATCCTCAACCTGATGACGATCGGCGCGAGCCTCGGCGTGGTCGCCTGGATCTTCCAGGAGGGCATGTTCGGCATCCCGGCCGGACCGGTCGAGGCCTTCGTCCCGGTGATGTCCTTCGCGATCATCTTCGGCCTCTCCATGGACTACGAGGTGTTCCTCATGTCCCGCATGCGCGAGGAGTGGCAGCGCACCGGCGACGCCCTCGTCGCGGTCCGCCGCGGCCTCGCCTCCACGGGCGGGGTGGTGACCGCCGCCGCGGCGATCATGATGGCCGTGTTCGGCTCGTTCATCCTCGACGACGCCCGCCTGCTCCAGCAGTTCGGCATCAGCATGGCCGTCGCGATCTTCATCGACGCGTTCGTGATCCGCTGCCTCCTCGTCCCCGCCGTCATGAAGGTCATGGGACGCGGCGCCTGGTGGATCCCGAAGTGGCTCGACAAGGCCCTGCCCCACGTCACCGTCGAACCGGAGACCGAGCCGAAGCGCGCGGACCGCGAACCGGCCCTGACCCGTTAGAAAGGAAACCGAGGCCCCGGCGCGATGCGCCGGGGCCTTCTTCAATCCTGCGCGGCGGCCCTGAGCGCCGCGAGCTCCTCAGGCGGCGACATGCGCACGACCGCGCCGATCTCGGCCATGTACCGCCGCCGCTCCGCGGGGAACCGCGCCCGCACCGCCGCCGGGTCCTTCAGCAGCTCGCCGTAGATCACGAGGCCCTCGGCGTAGAACAGGTCGACCAGTCGGGGCTCGCCCGCCGCTGTCGCCATCACGTTGTGCGGGTTGCGGTCCAGCCCGCCCCAGTACGGGATCGCCTCGGCCGCTTCGGCATCGAGCCGCTCCGCGGTGGCCCTGACCACCGCGATCGGATCGTCCGGACCGGCCTCGTCCCACCGCTGCCACACCGCCTCCGCCCGCTCCTGATCGGCCGGGGCCAGATGCTCCATGACGGTGAGCCGCCCGCCGCCCTCGAGCGGCGCGTCCAGCTCGATCCGCGGCAGCAGCGGATTGCCGGGGAGCGCCCGGCACAGCCGCACGAACACTTCATAGGCCGGCTCGAACGGACTCACCCGCGCCGCCAGCGCCCCGTCCGGCGAGCGCCACACCGTCGCCCAGTCCCCCGCTCCGCAGACGTTCCACCCGTCCGCGAGCAGCCACCCGGCCGCCTCCCGGTGGTTCAACTCCGCCAAAGCGGCCGGATCGGACGGGAACCCGCGCAGCGCATCAATCACGCCCGCAGCCTATGCACCCGCCGGACTCCGGTAAAGCGACTATCGGGCGGGCGAGCACGAAGCGCTTCAGGCCATGAGGCCGAGGTAGCGGACGACCGCGTATTCGACCTGCTCCATGTCCTCGCGTTTCAAGAAGTCGACGAGGTCGCCGGTGACATACCGCGTGTCGATGGTGCGCAACTGGTCGACCAGCAAGCGCGTAGTCCGGCCGGCGACGAGGGCCTCGGGCCGGAAGGCCGATCCTTGGGCGCTGGTCGAGGTTGGAACGACGATCACCGTGCTCCACCGCTCTTGCTGCGTGTTCAGCACCAGGCCGAGCCGCTTGCCGCGCTGCTCGTGGCCGCGCTTCGCGTCCCCGAGGTCGATCGGGTAGACGGCGCCCCGGATCACCGGCCTTCGTCCTTGCGGGCGGGGACGATGAGGTCCGTACCGACGATGCGGATGGCGCCGCTCTCGTCGTACTCCCACGCGTCGGGTTCGTCGGAGAGGTCTTCGAGGGCCAGCCGGGCCATGTCGGCTCGGGCCTGGTCCTCCCAGGCGAGCCGTTCGAGGCTGCGCAGGCCGCGACGGAGGACATCGGAGGTGCTCTCGCCTTCGCGTTTGAAGCTCTCGATGATCCGCTCGTCGTCGTCGGTGGGACGGAAGCCAATAGCCATGCATCGAGTGTACAACAATTGTCAAACACACGTCCGCCCTCGTCCGCCGTGTCGCGTTTCGGGGAACTCATGCTGCTCGGTCCGCTGGGGTCTAGCCTCGGATCCAAGGGCGTTATCGCAGGTGGAACGGGGTGGTTGCGATGCTGGAATTGCTCGCCAGGAACTGGGCCTGGGTGCTGGTGCGGGGTGTCTTCACCATCGTCTTCGGGGCCATGGCCGTGTTCTGGCCGGAGATCACGCTGCTCGCGCTGGTCATCCTGTTCGGCGCGTACGCCGTGGTCGACGGGATCACCGCGATCGCCATGGGGATCAGGCGCTCCAGCGGGCGCGGGATCCTGATCGTGCTCGGCGCGGTCGGCGTGGTCGCCGGCCTCATCGCCCTGTTCTGGCCGGGGATCAGCGCGCTCGCGCTGCTGTACCTGATCGCGATCTGGGCGATCGTGATCGGCTTCGGCTCGATCGTGAGCGGCTTCGGCCTCTCGCGCGACGCGGGCGGGCGCTGGCTGTTCGTGATCTCCGGCCTCGCCGGAGTCGTGCTGGGCATCGTGCTGCTGGCCAATCCCGAAGAGGGCGCGGTGGCGCTGGTCGTGACGATCGGGTTCTTCGCGATCATCTGGGGCTTCTTCACGGTGTTCACCGCGGTGCGGCTGCGGCGGCTCGCCAAGGAGCTTGACGGCCGCATGGAGTTCACGGATATTTAGGACGGTAAATATTGACGTCGGGGCGCGAGGTTGGGCGCGCACCCGCTCAGACGACCTGGAGTCGCCATGCACCCAACCCGCACACGCCGCACCGCGGTGAGGACCGCCTTGGTGGTCCTCACCGCGGTGCTCGCGGTCTTCGCGGCCGCCGCCCCCGCGTCGGCCGGAGCGCCGATCGGATTCGCGACCGAAGCGCTCGGGGAGGACTACTGCACCCTCTACTCGACCGCCGGCGAGGCCGAATGGGCCGAGATCGGCGTCGAGCCGACGGTGAACGTCACCGGCAAGGCCTGGACCTCGTTCCACCGGGACGGCCGCATCTGCCTGGGCGTGGAACCGCACGACCGCCACCTCGAGGTCGTCGCCTACGACAAGGACGCCCCCGTGGACGTCGAGTACGTGCCGATGCCGGAGCGCGACAACGGCATCGAATACGCCTTCGCGCTCACCGCGGACGAGACCGCTTCGATCGACTACCTGACCGTGGCCGTCTGCCGCACCGAACCGGTGACCGGCACGCAGCCGCCGCACTGCGACGGGAAGATCGTCATCGCCCCGCCCGCTTGACGGGCGCAGGGAAAGCGGCCCGCGCGAGGCGCGGGCCGCTGCTCGTTCGGCTTGAGACGCGCGGGCGTCAGTTCGCCCAGGCCTTCCAGGCGTCGATCTGCTCCCGGACCTTCGCCAGCTGGTCGGCGACCGGCTTCGGGCCGGTGGAGCCCGGGGTGGTGCGGCCCGCGAGGGCGCCGTCCACGTCGAGGACCTGCTTGACGGCCGGGTCGAGGTGCTCGGAGATGCCGGCCAGGTCGGCGTCGGCGATCTCGTGGAGCTCGATGCCGCGCGACTCGCAGTGGGCCACGCAGGCCCCGGCGATCTCGTGGGCGCTGCGGAACGGCACGCCCTTGCGCACCAGCCAGTCCGCGACCTCGGTCGCGAGGCTGAACCCGGTCGGCGCGGACGCGCGCGTCACCTCGACGTTGAACGTCATGGTCGCGACCATGCCGGTCACGGCCGGGAGGAGGAGCGCCAGGTTGTCGAGCGAGTCGAAGACCGGCTCCTTGTCCTCCTGGAGGTCCTTGTTGTACGTGAACGGCAGGCCCTTGAGCGTCACCAGCAGACCGGTCAGGTTGCCGACGAGACGGCCCGCCTTCCCGCGCGCCAGTTCCGCCACATCGGGGTTCTTCTTCTGGGGCATGATCGACGAGCCCGTGGAGAACGCGTCGTCGAGCGTGACCCAGCCGAACTCCTGACTCGACCAGAGGATGACCTCCTCCCCCAGGCGGGAGAGGTGGATGCCGATCATCGAGCACGCGAAGAGCAGCTCGGCCGCGAAGTCGCGGTCCGAGACGCCGTCGAGCGAGTTCGCCACGGGGGCGTCGAAGCCCAGCTCCTCGGCGACCGCGACCGGGTCGAGCGGCAGCGACGAGCCCGAGAGCGCGCCCGAGCCGAGCGGGGAGAGCGCGGCGCGCTTGTCCCAGTCCCCCAGGCGCTCCAGGTCGCGCAGGAGGCCTTGGGCGTGGGCCAGGAGCTGGTGGCCGAGGGTGATCGGCTGCGCGTGCTGCAGGTGGGTCATGCCCGGCGCGGGCGCGTCCACGAGCCCGGCGGCCTGCTCGGTGAGGGCACTGACGAGGTCGGTGAGGTCGGCGGCGAGGCCGCGCACGTGGTCGCGGCAGTAGAGGCGCAGGTCCGTGGCGATCTGGTCGTTGCGCGAGCGGCCGGCGCGGAGCTTGCCGCCGAGTTCCCCGAGGCGTTCGACGAGACCGCGTTCGAGCGCGGTGTGCACGTCCTCGTCCGCGATGGTGCCGGTGAACGCGCCGGAGGCGACGTCCTCGCCGAGGCCGTCGAGGGCCCCGAGCATCCGCTCCAGCTCGTCGGCGGTGAGCAGTCCGGCTCGGTTGAGCACGCGCGCATGGGCTTTCGAGGCCTTGAGGTCGTACGGCGCGAGGCGCCAGTCGAAGCCGATCGAGGCGTTCAGGGCCTCGAGCGCGGCGGCCGGGCCGCCCGAGAAGCGGCCTCCCCACAGTTTCGCCATTACGCGGCGTCTCCCTTGCTGTGCATCACGGTCATTGCTGGTGGTCTTGGGCCGCATAGGGGTCGGGGCCTTTGCCCGCCCAGTGCAGCATCTGGTCGGCGACGTGCGCGCCGGTCACGCCGTCGCGCGCGATCACGGCGATGGTGTCGTCCCCGGCGATGGTGCCGATCACGTCGGACAGGCCCGAGCGGTCGATGGCGCTGGCGAGGTACTGGGCCGCGCCGGGCGGGCAGCGCAGGACGGCCATGTTGCCGGAGTGGTCGGCGCCGACGAGGAGTTCGCGCAGGAGCCGCTGGAGGCGGTCCGAGGCGATCTCGGTGTCGCGAAGGGGCCGTTCGCCTTCCTCGAAGATCGAGTAGACGGCGCTGCCGCCGTCGGTGCCGCGCACCTTGACCGCGCCGAGCTCTTCGAGGTCGCGCGAGAGCGTGGCCTGCGTGGCCTCGATGCCGTCGGCGGCGAGGAGGTTCGCCAGCTCGGTCTGGGAACGGATCGGGCTGCCCGAGATGAGCTCGACGATCCGGGCCTGGCGGGCGGCCTTGGTGGTCGGTTGGTTCATCGGCGCTCACTCCGGTGAGGGGCGACGCGTCGGCACGCGGCGTTCTCCGAGTCGCTCAGAGCGCAGCGGGCCGGCGAGGGGTGCGGGCTCACGGTCGTCGCTCCTTGAGGAGCCAGGCGAGGAGCGCCTTCTGCGCGTGGAGGCGGTTCTCGGCCTGGTCGAACACGCGCGAGCGCGGGCCGTCCATGACCTCGTCGGTGATCTCCTCGCCGCGGTGCGCGGGAAGGCAGTGGAGGACGATCGAGTCCGGCGCGGCGTGGGCGAGGAGTTCGCCGTTGAGCTGGTACGGCGTGAGTTCCTGGATGCGCTTCTCGTTGTCGGCCATGCCCATCGAGACCCATGCGTCGGTCGAGACGACGTCGGCGCCGGCCACGGCCTCGACCGGGTCCTCGGTGAGGGCCACGGAACCGCCGGTCTCGGCGTTGATCTCGGCCGCGCGGGCCAGGACCTCGGGGGCGGGCTGGTAGGCCGCGGGGGCGCCGATGCGGACGTGCATGCCGGCCATCGAGCAGGCGATCACGGTGGAGTTGCCCATGTTGAACGCGGCGTCGCCGAGGTAGGCGATGCTCGTGCCCTTGAGCGGCTTGTGCTCGGCGATGGTCTGCAGGTCGGCGAGGAGCTGGCACGGGTGCCAGCCGTCGGTGAGGGCGTTGACGACCGGGACGCTCGCGTGGGCGGCGAGCTCTTCGATCCGGTCGTCGCCGAAGGTGCGGATCACGATCGCGCTCACGTACCGCGAGAGGACCCGGGCGGTGTCCGAGACGGTCTCGCCCCGGCCCAGCTGCGTGGAGTGGGCGTCGATCACGACCGAGTGGCCGCCGAGCTCGGCGATGCCGACGTCGAAGGAGAGCCGGGTGCGGGTGGAGGGCTTCTCGAAGACGACCGCGACGGACAGCGGGCCCGCGAGCGCGGGGAAGCCGTGGCGGTCGGCCTTCATCTTCGCGGCGAGGTCGAGGACTTCGGCCTGCTCGGCGACGGTGAGGTCGTCGTCCTTGAGGAAATGCTTCTTCTTCAGCGGAGCTGAGTGCTTCAGGGTCACGGTCGGCCTCCGGGCGCGGGGATGACGAGGTCGAGGGCTTCGAGGAGCTTGTCGCAGAAGGCGTCCAGCTCCGATTCGGTGATCGTGAGCGGGGGCGCGATCCGGACCGTGTCGGGCCGGGGCGCGTTGGCGAGCACGCCGAGGCCGATGAGCCGTTCGACCGCTTCGGCCGCGACGGGTTCGGCGAGGTTGATGCCGCGCCACAGGGCCTGGCCGCGGACCTCGGTGATCCGGGGGTCGGCGGTGAGGCGGGCGTCGAGGCGCTCGCCCAGGGCGAGGACGTTCTCGAAGAGGTGGTCGCGCTCGATCGTGTCGATCACCGCGAGGGACGCGGCGCACGCGATCGGGTTGCCGCCGAACGTGGACCCGTGGGCGCCCTTGGTGAAGAGCGCGGCGGTCGCCGCGGTGGCGAGCACCGCGCCGATGGGGACGCCGCCGCCGAGTCCCTTGGCGAGGGTCACGACGTCGGGGACGATGCCCTCGGCGTGGTGGGCGAACCAGGCGCCGGTGCGGCCGAACCCGGACTGGATCTCGTCCAGGGCCAGGAGCGCGCCGTGCTCGGCGGTGAGTTCCCTGGCGGCCTTGAGGTACCCGGCCGGGGAGGGGACGACGCCGGTCTCGCCCTGGGTGGGTTCGAGGAAGACGGCGGCGACGGTCTCGTCCACGGCGGCCTTGAGCGCGTCGGCGTCGCCGTAGGGCACGAACACGACGTCGCGGCCGAAGGGCGCGAAGGGTTCGCGGATCGCGGCCTTGCCGGTGATCGACAGGGCGCCGAGGGTGCGGCCGTGGAAGCCGTTCTCGGTGGCGACGATCCGGGTCTTCCCGGTGGCCGCGCCGTGGAGGATCGCGAGCTTGAGCGCGGCCTCGTTGGCCTCGGTGCCCGAGTTGCAGAGGAAGACCCGCCCGGGGTTGCCCCACAGCTCGAGGAGCTTCTCGGCGAGCTCGACCTCCTTCTCGTGCAGGAACAGGTTCGAGGTGTGCGCGAGCCGGGCGGCCTGCTGGCTCACGGCCTCCACGAGCGCGGGGTGGTTGTGCCCGAGGCTGGAGACGGCGATGCCGCCGATCATGTCGAGGTAGGTGTTGCCGTCCACATCGGTCACGGAGCGGCCCTCGCCCTCGCGGAGGGCGACGGGCGGCAGGCCGTAATTGCCCATGAGCGCGGCTTCGTACCGGGTCTTGATCTGCTCCGCGTAGGTCATTTCGACTCCTGGACCATGGTGCCGACGCCGTCGGTCGTGAAGATCTCCAGCAGCGTGGAGTGGGGCACGCGCCCGTCGATGACGTGCGCCTGGGGGACGCCGCCCTTGACGGCGCGCAGGCAGGCCTCCATCTTGGGGACCATGCCGGCCTGGAGGGACGGCAGCATGCCGGCGAGCTTGTCGGTGGTGATCTGGCGCAGGAGCGAGTCCTTGTCGGGCCAGTTCTCGTAGAGGCCCTCGACGTCGGTGAGGACGATGAGCTTCTGCGCGCCGAGCGCTTCGGCGAGCGCGGCGGCGGCGGTGTCGGCGTTGAGGTTGTAGAGGACGCCGTCGTGGTCGAGGGCCACGGTGGAGACGACCGGGATGCGGCCGGCGGCGATGAGGTCGTCGACGGCGGCGGTGTTGACAGAGGCGACGTCGCCGACGCGGCCGACGTCGACCCGCTCGCCCTCGACCTCGGCCCAGCGCCGCTTGGCGGTGAACAGCTGCGCGTCCTCGCCGGACATGCCGACCGCGAACGGGCCGTGGTTGTTGATGAGCCCCACCAGTTCCCGGCCGACCTGGCCGACCAGGACCATCCGGACCACGTCGGCGGCCTCGGGGGTGGTGACGCGCAGGCCGCCCTTGAACTCGGAGGCGATGTTGAGTTTCGCGAGCATGGAGGAGATCTGCGGGCCGCCGCCGTGCACGACGACGGGCTTGATGCCGACGTAGTGCAGGAACACCATGTCGGCGGCGAACGCGGCCTGCAGCTCGGGGTTGATCATGGCGTTGCCGCCGTACTTGACCACCACGATGGAGCCGGTGAAGCGCTGGAGCCACGGCAGGGCCTCGATGAGGGTCTCGGCCTTGCCGAGGGCTTTCTGCAGGTGAGGTGCGAGGTCGTCTGTCAGGCTCATGTGCTGTACGCCGAATTCTCGTGAACGTAGTCGTGGGACAGGTCGTTGGTCCAGATGGTGGCCGAGGCGGGGCCGTTGTGGAGCTCGATGTCGATCGTGACCTCGCGGCCCTTGAGGTCGACGAGGTCGCGCGGCTCCCCGGCGGCGCCGGCCCTGCAGATCCAGACGCCGTTGACGGCGACGTCGACCGCGTCGGCGTCGAAGGGCGCCTTGGCGGTGCCGACGGCGGCGAGGATGCGGCCCCAGTTCGGGTCGGAGCCGAACAGGGCGGTCTTGACGAGGCTGTCGCGGGCGACGCAGCGGGCCACTTCGACGGCGTCGTCCTCGACCTCGGCGCCCGAGACGGTGATGGCGACGTCCTTGGTGGAGCCCTCGGCGTCGGACAGGAGCTGGTGCGCGAGGTCCTTGCACAGCTCGGTGAGCGCGGCGATGAACTCGTCGGCCTCGGCCTCGACGCCGGAGGCGCCGGAGGCGAGCAGGAGCACGGTGTCGTTGGTGGACATCGACCCGTCGGAGTCGAGCCGGTCGAACGAGTACCGGCAGGCGGTGCCGAGCGCGGCGTCCGCGAGCGGGGCGTCGACGACCGCATCGGTGGTGAGCACGACGAGCATCGTGGCCAGGCCCGGCGCGAGCATGCCCGCGCCCTTGGCGATGCCGCCCACGGACCAGCCCGCGGGGCTGGTGACGACGGCGTTCTTGGCGACGGTGTCGGTGGTCATGATCGCGGTGGCGGCCGCGGGGCCGCCGTCGGCGGCGAGGGCTTTCGCGGCGGCCTCGACGCCCGGCAGGATCTTGTCCATCGGCAGCTGCTCGCCGATGAGCCCGGTCGAGCAGACCGCGACTTCGACTGCGCCGCAACCGAGGACCTCGGCGGTCTTCTCGGCGGTGGCGTGCGTGTTCTGGAAGCCCAGCGCGCCGGTGCAGGCGTTCGCGCCGCCCGAGTTGAGGATGACGGCCTTGAGCGCGCCGGTCTTCAGGACCTGCTGGGACCATTTGACCGGGGCGGCCTTCACGCGGTTGCCCGTGAAGCGGCCCGCCGCGACCTGCAGCGGGCCTTCGTTGACGACGAGCGCCATGTCGGGGTTGCCGGAGGCCTTGAGGCCCGCGGTGACGCCCGAGGCCTGGAAGCCCTTGGGGGACGTGATGGTCATGCGTTTACTCCGGTTCGGGTAACGGCGAGCGAAGCGGGCCGGCGGGCGGGGCGACGGGTGTGAGCGGTCACGGCGCCACTCCGTTCACGGTGAGGCCCGCGGCCTCGTCGAGGCCGAGCATGAGGTTGGCGCACTGCACGACCTGCGCGGCCGCGCCCTTGCCGAGGTTGTCGATCGCCGAGGTGACGATGATCCGGCCCGAGTCCTTGTCGACCGTGCCCTGGAGCTGGACGGCGTTGGTGCCGTAGGTGGCGGCCGTGGAGGGCCACTGGCCTTCGCGCAGCACATGCACGAAGTGCTCCCCGTCGTAGGCCTTCACCAGGGCGGCGTGCACATCGGCGGCGGTGACCTCGGCGGCGGCCTTGGCGGTCACCGTGGAGATGATGCCGCGGGGCATCGGCGCCAGCAGCGGCGTCATCGAGATCGAGGCGGCGCCGGAAGCCTGCTTGATCTCGGGCACGTGCTGGTGCGCGCCGACCTTGTACGCGCTCATCGAGCCCATGACCTCGCTCGCGAGGAGGCTCTTCTTCGGGGCGTTGCCGGCGCCGGAGGTGCCGGAGGCCGCGACGACCACCACGTCCTCGGGCGAGGCGATCCCGGCGTCGAGCAGGGGCCGCAGGGCGAGGATGGTGGCGACGGCGTAGCAGCCGGTCGCGGCGACCCGCGTCGAGGCGGCGACCGCCTCGCGCTGGCCGGGGAGCTCGGGCAGGCCGTACGTCCAGGTCCCGGCGTGCGGGCCCGGGTAGTAGGCTTCCCAGGCCGCGGCGTCCTGGAGCCGGTGGTCGGCCCCGAGGTCCACGATCTTCTGGTCGGCCGGGAGCTGGGCGGCGAGCGCGGCCGACTGGCCGTGCGGGAGGGTCATGATGACCAGGTCGGCGCCTTCGAAGGCCTCCGGGCTCGTCGGGGTGAAGCGTCGGTCGCCGTACGCGGTGAGGTGGGGGTGGACTGCGGTGATGTACTCACCGGCGTTGCTGTGCGCGCCCGCGGCGACGACGTCGAGCTGCGGGTGGTCGGCGAGCAGCCGCAGCACCTCGCCCCCGGCGTAGCCGCTGGCACCCGCCACGGCGACCTGATAAGCCACTGGAAAACCTCCGTGTTGAATGACTATGCAGAGCACTGTATCAGCATTCAGCCGGGGTGTCGCGCTCGAATTCCGGAGGTTGGGAAGTGATCACCGCCCTGTTCGCGGGCGGCCGCAGGTCGCCGGAACCTCAGCGCCCCTGTTCACGGGCGAAGATCGCCGCCTGCACGCGGTTGGCGAGACCGAGTTTCGCGAGCACCCGTGTGACGTGCGATTTCACCGTCGCCTCCGCCATGCCGAGCTCGCCCGCGATCTCCGCGTTCGACATGCCCTCGCCGATGAGCGCCAGCACCTCGGTCTCGCGCGGTGTCAGGTTCGCCAGCCCGGCGCCGTCGACCGCGATCGGGGCGTAGGCCGGGCGCGAGCGCGCGAACTCCGCGATGAGGCCGCGCGTGACCGCGGGCGAAATCAACCCGTCGCCGCGCGCGATCGTGCGCACCGCCTCGACCAGCGTCTCGGCGTCGGCGTCCTTGAGCAGGAACCCGCTGGCCCCCGCCCGGAGCGCGTCGAAGACGTTCGCGTCGTCGCCGTAGCTGGTCAGCACCAGCACGTCGGCGACGCCGCGCAGTTCGGCCGCGGCCGCGATGCCGTCCTTGCGGGGCATCCGGATGTCCATCACGACCACGTCCGGGCGCAGCTCCCTCGCGCGCTCCACCGCCTCGACGCCGTCGGCGGCCTCGCCGACCACCTCGATGTCGTCGGCGCTGTCCAGCAGCATCCGCAGCCCGGCGCGCACCGCCGCGTGGTCGTCGGCGAGCAGGACCCTAGCCACCATTGCCTCCCGTGGGGATTGCCGCGCAGACCTTCCAGCGGGTGCCGTCGAGTCCGGCGTGCACCTTACCCCCCAGCAGCCGGACCCGTTCCGTCATGCCGACCAGGCCCGCCCCGCCTCTCGGCACCGCGTCGTTCCACGGCGCGGTGGCCTCGGGGTCGAGCGCGTTCTCCACCCGCACCGTCAGCCGCTCGGCCTCGAAGCCGATCACGACCGAGGCGTCCGAGCCGTACTTGAGCGCGTTCGTCAGCGCCTCCTGCACCAGCCGGTACACGGTCAGCTCGACCTCGCCCGGCAGGTCCCGCTGCACCCCTTCGACCTCGAAGTCGACCTTCAACCCGACCGCGCGGATGCGCTCCACCAGGTCCGGCACCTGGTCGATCCGGTACGACGCCAGCTCCTCGCCCTCGTCCCCCGCGCGCAGCAGCCCGATGATGCGCCGCAGCTCCGCCAGGCCCTCCACCGAGCTCGAGCGGATCGCGGCCACCGAGGTCCGCACCGTCTCCGCGTCGAGGTCCTTGCGGGCCTGCAGCGCCGTCGACTGCAGGGCGATCGCCGAGAGGTAGTTCGCGACCGTGTCGTGCAGCTCCCGGGCCATGATCGTGCGTTCGCGCAGCACCGCTTCGCGGCGGCGCACGTCCGCCAGGCGCGTCGCCTGCTCCGCCCGCTCGGCCTCCAGGTTCGCCCGGTCGTGCGCCTGCCGCACGATGACGCCCGTGGCGATCGGCGAGAGCAGCACCACCGCGGCGATCGCGAGCGTGGTGAGCACCGCGACCAGGCTCCGGCCCTCCAGGACCGAGAACACCCCGAGCCCCAGGACGAGGAGCGCCACCACCGGTGCGAGGACCCGGACCTTGCGGCGCGGGCCGTAGCGGGCGAACGCGTAGAGGTTGTCGGTGAAGACGCAGGCCGTGGCCAGCGACAGTCCGATGCCGACCTCCATGCAGAACCCGACGGTGCCGATGGCCAGGCACCAGCCCGGCGCGGCCCGCCGGATCACCACGCCCAGGCAGGTCAGCGCCAGCGGCACGAACCGGACCCACATCGGCAGGTCCGCCACGTACCGCTCGAAGCTGCCCAGTCCGATCAGGAGCGACCCGGCCGCGAACAGCAGCCCCGCGGCGATCGCGTCGCCGCGGTGGACGCGCTGGAGGAGGCCCGGGGAATCGGTCATGCCCCCATCCCATCACGCCCGGGCCGCCGCGTCCTCAGCCTCGATGCGTATCCGCGCCTCCGACTTTGGTCGCACCCGGAGTGGATACGGGCCGCCCCGGGCGACATCATTGACATGTGCCCCGAAGTGAACAATCCTCGCCTCCCCCGGTCGAATGGGCGAGGTACGCCGGCCCGCTCCGCACCCTCGTCATGCTCAACGCGCTCTTGGCGTTCGCCCTCGAGATGGCGATGTTCGCCTTCGTGGGCTGGTGGGCGCTCGCGCTCGACCTCGCCTGGTGGGCCAGGATCCCGATCGCGGTCGCCGCGGTGGGGGCGCTCATCGCGGTGTGGGGCGCGTTCGCCTCGCCGCGAGCGCGGTTCCTCCTGCCGACCGCGGGCGTGGTCGCGGTCAAGGCCGCCGCGTTCGGCTCCGGGGCACTGGCCCTGTGGGGACTCGGCTACGCGGCCGCCGCGGTCGCGTTCGCGGTCCTGGCGGCCGCGAACACGACGGCGACGACGTACGTCAGAACCCGGCCAGCAAAGTGATCGCCCAGGTCGGGTCGTCGGTCGGCCAGTCGCTGGTCGGCCAGTCGCTGTTCTCGAGCTCGTTGAACGCGGCGCCGACGAACACGATCATGATGATGTAGTAAGCGATCCAGAAGATCGTGGCGGCCGTCCCGATCCAGCCGAGCACGATGCCCGCCGTCGCCATGCCGTCGCCCTGGTCGCCGGTCTCGCGGATCTGCCGCTTCGCGACGTTGCCGAAGATGAGCGCCAGGATGCCCAGGAAGCCGCACACGCCGACGATCCCGACGACCATCGCCGCGACCGCCATGCCGTTCGTGGGCCGCGGCGGCACGTACGGCGGGTACCCGTAGGGCTGGGGCGGGTACGGCACGTAGGGCGGCGGGACCTGCGGCGGCGGGGGCGGCTGCTGGGACTGCGAGTACGGGTCGGGCGTGGTCATCGAGGGCACCTCTCAGAAAGAACTGCAATCAGCTTAAGCGCTCTGAGCCGATCCCCTGGGCCCCCGCGTCGGCCGTCTCGAGCACGGCGCCTTCGCGAAGGGCGCGTTCGCGGTCGAGCAGCGGCGCGAGCGCCCACCACATGAAGACGGCGACCGCCGCGCCCGTGGCCGCGCCCGCGACCGTGTCGGTCAGCCAGTGCGCGTGCTGCCAGTTGCGGGCGAGCATCATCGCGCACGTCAGCGCGATCGCGAACGGCCACCAGCGGCTCCAGTGCCGGGCGGGGACGAAGAGCACCGCGATGACGACCGCGATCGCGGCGATCCGGGAGCTGTGCCCGGACGGGAACGCCCACGAGCCGGTGTCCACCGTGATGTCGCCGGGGCGCGGACGCTCGGCCAGGTGCTTCCCCGCGTCGGTGACGAGCTTGGTCGCCGCGAGCGCCGCGCAGACGTACACCGCCGAACGCCAGCGCCGCACGAGGAGCAGCAGCACGATGCCGACGGCGCCGAGGACGAGGCCGAACTCGCCGCCGAGGTGGTTGAAGAGCTCGGCGGCGTGCCAGAGCGGGCTGCCGCCCGGGCTGCCGACGAGGCCGTTCCACCAGTCGTCGAGGCCCTGCCACGGCGGGGAGCCGGGGTCGGCGCGCACCCAGAGGGCGTCGCCGAGCACCGCCAACGGCACCGCGATCGAGAGTGTCAGGAGCAGCCGCGATCGCGGGAAGCCGTTGGGGGTCAAGCTAGTACACCGTGGAGTTCGAGATGGAGTTCGCCGCGGTGCCGATGATGGCGAACAGGATGATGAAGTAGGCGACCCAGACCAGGGTGAAGGCGATGCCGACCCAGCCGAGGATGCGCCCGGCCTTGGCCATCGGGCGGCCGATGCCCATGCCGGCGTTGATCTCCCGCTCGGCGCTCTTGCCGAGCACGAGCGAGATGATGCCGAGGAGGCCGGTGCAGAACAGGACGCCGCAGACGAGCGCCGCGACGGCCTTGCCGTTGATCTCGACGCCGCCGGCCTGCTGCTGCGGGTAGGCGGGCGGTGCCATGGGCATGCCCGGCGGCGGGGGCGGCTGCATGCCCGGGGGCTGGGACTGCTGCTGATAAGGGTCGTAGGACATGGTGACTCCTCATGGCTGGTGGGCGTTGCCGGAGCCCGCACCCTACCACTGCGGCTCAGCAGAACGGCCAGTTGCAGTCCTCCGTGGTGGACGGTTCCGGCTCGGGTTCCGAGGAGGACGAGGGCTCGGGGTCGGGTTCGGCGGAGGTGGGGTCGGGTTCGGGTTCGGCCGCGCTGCTGGTGTCGTCCGCGGACGGCGAGTCGGAGGCGCTGGGCGAGGAGGAGGCGCCGCAGCCCTCGGCGTCGGGATTGGTCCGGCAGTAGGCGCTGTCGGGGTCGATCTGGCCGTCGTCGCCCACGATGTCCTCGGTCAGGTCCTCGCCCTCGCCGGAGGCGCCGGGCAGCCGCTCGGCCTCGTAGTCGTTGGTCTCGATGGCGGTGTCGATGACGTTGCGCCACAGTCCTACGCCGCCGTCGGCGGCGGCTTCGCCGTTGGCCCAGGCGGCGACGCTCAGCTGCGGTATCGCGCCGACGAACCAGGCCTGCGTGGTCTCGCCGTGGTAGTCGGCGCCCACGCCGAAGAAGTCGCGGTCGTCGATGGCCTCGGCCTCGCCGAGGCCGAGGAACTGGAGGTCCTGGGCGGTGGTCTCGGCGAGGGCCTGGTTGGTGGCGATGTCCTGGTCGGCGGGGACCTCGTCGTCGCCGGTGTCGATGACCCGCTCGATGAAGTGGGTCTCGGCCTGGAGGCCGCCCGCGGCGATGGTGGCGTAAACGCCGGCCATGTCGACGACGCTGACGGGGTAGGTGCCGAAGTCGGCGGCCTTGAGTCCGCCGTACTCGCCGTTCGCGAGGTCGTAGACGGTGCCCTGGCCGTCGGCGATGGTCCTGAGCCCCATGCCCTTCGCGGTCTCGAGGACCGCTTCGACGCCGTACTTCTCGGCGACGGCGTCCATCGCGCCGGTGCGCGACTCCTGCACGGCGGCGGCGAGGGTGACGTCGGTGTCCTGGTCGCTCCACCACGATTCGATGGAGGCGCCCGCTTCGAGTGCGGTGGCGGCGGTGATCATGTCGAACACCGAGGAGGGCGGGTGGGGCGCGGCGGCGCTGACCTGGTCGGCGCCGGAGGCCCGCTCGGCGCCGTAATAGCAGCGCACCGCGCCGGTGCCGGGTTCGACGGCGACGACGCCCGCTTCGTCGGGGGTCTGCTCGGCGGCCTCTTGGAGGGCCTTGTCGAGGGTGAGGACGACGCGGAGGCCGTCGGGCCGGGCGGCCTCGTCGTAGAGCTGGTCGGGGGTGAGGCCGTAGCGGGCCTCGAGTTCGGCGTTGATCTGCTCGGCCAGCGAGGGGTGCCGGTCGGCGAAGTCGTCGGGGAGTGCCTGGCCGCCCGCGTAGAGGTAGGCGGCGTCCTCCTGGTCGGCCCCGCCGGCGCCTTCGCTCGGCAGGTTGGCGAGGACGATGGTGACGCCGATGGCGATCACGAGGACGACGGCCCCGCCGACGGCCAGGCGAAGCCGGTCGATCTTGAGGAGCCCGTCGAAGACGTGCGGATCGACCTTGATGGCGGAGAAGACGTTCGTGGCGTCCTTGCGCCGCGCACCGTTGTAGGACGCGCCGGCGGGTGCGGCTCGGTGGCTGCGGGCCAACGCGCCTTGCGAGCCGGTCCGCCTCCGCCGCCTGCCAACGCGAGAGGGGTTCCCGTTATTCACACCACGTACCTTAAAAGGCGCGGACCAGCCGGGAACCCCCGGCTCTGGGCTTACTGCCCGTAACCGGCTGACGCGGACACGCGAATGGGGCGCCCCATCGCACCTGCGATGTTGCGCCCCAGGAGTCGCAACCGTCTATTCGCGAATGGAAGCGCCGAAACGCGCGGCCGCCACGGCGACGGCGGCGTCGCGCACGGCCACGCCCTCCTCGTTCGTGAGGGTCCGGTCGGCGGCGCGCAGCTCGAGCTTGAAGGCGAGCGACTTCTTGCCTTCACCGAGCTTCGCGTCCCGGTAGACGTCGAAGAGCCGCAGCGAGTCGAGCAGTTCGCCCGCGCCTTCGCGCAGGGCCGCCTCGACCTCGCCCGCCGGGACCTCCTCGCCGAGCACGATCGCCACGTCGATGAGGGTGGCCGGGAAGTGCGAGATCACCGGCGCGGGCGCCAGGTCGGGCAGCGGCAGCGCGGTGAGGTCGAGCTCCATCGCGGCGGTGCGCCGGGGCAGGCCCAAGCGCTCGCAGACCTCGGGGTGCAGCTCGCCGGCGTGGCCGACGACGGCCCCGCCCACGCGCAGCTCCGCGCAGCGGCCCGGGTGCCACGGCGCGGCCTCCCCTCGGGCCGCTTTGAGCTTCACACCCGAGGCCTCGGCGACGATCTCGGCGGCCTCGACCGCGTCGGCCCAGTCCACGGCGCGGCCCTGGACGTCCACACCGGACGGCACGTTCTGTCCGCACAGCACGGCGGCCACATGCCGCGGCTGCGCCGGCAGGCGCCGGATCGCGGCCGCGATGGCCTCGTCCTCGGGGCGCTTGGAGACCGGCAGCTCGACCACTTCGAGGTCGGACCAGCCCTCGGCGGGCTGGAAGACCAGGCCCTCCTCGAACACCGCGAGGTCCTTCGCGCCGCGCGCCAGGTTGAGGCGCACCGCGTTCACCAGGCTCGCGAGCACGGTGGTGCGCAGCAGCGGCGCGGCGTCGTCGAGCGGGTTGAGCACGGCGACGGCCTCGCGCTGCGGGTCCTTCTCGTCCAGGCCCAGCTCGTCGGCGCGCTCGCGCGAGACGAACGGGAACGTGTAGGTCTCGACGAACCCGTTGTCCGCCAGGGCGCGGGCCACGCGGCGGCGGCGCCGCTGCGAGGAGGTCAGGCCGGTTCCGGCGATCGCGCGCGGGATGCTCGAGGGGATGTGGCCGTAGCCGTGGAGGCGGGCCACCTCCTCCACGAGGTCGGCGGGGTCGGTGAGGTCGGGGCGCCACGAGGCGGGCACCACGGTGAGGACGTCGCCGCCCTCCACGGTGCCTTCCTTGACGACGCCGCCGACGACGGTGCAGCCGGCCGCTTCGAGCATCGCGACGACGAGGTCGCGGTCGTAGTCCACGCCGATGGTCCGCGACGGCAGGTCGACCGGCATCACGATCGGCGCGGCCGGCTCGCGGTGGTCGATGTCGGCCACGGCCTCGACGAGGGTGCCCCCGCCGTACTCGACCAGGAGGTCGGCCGCGCGCTGGGCGGCGATGAGCGTGATCCCCGAGTCCGCGCCGCGCTCGTAGCGCTTGGAGGCCTCGGAGGTCAGCTTGTGCCGCCGCGAGGTGCGGGCGATCGCGGTCGGGTTCCAGTGCGCCGCTTCGATGAGCACGTTGCGGGTGGTCGGCCCGACCTCGGAGGTCTGGCCGCCCATGACGCCGGCGAGCGAGAGCGGGCCGGTGCCGTCGGTGATGACCATGTCCTCGGGGTCGAGCTTGCGCTCCACGTCGTCCAGGGTCTTCAGCGTCTCGCCCGGCTTGGCGCGGCGCACGACCATGACGTCCTCGAGGGCGTCGCGGTCGAAGGCGTGCAGCGGGTGCCCCAGCTCGAGCATGAGGTAGTTCGTGACGTCGACGGCCAGGCCCAGCGGGCGCATCCCGGCCTGGGTGAGCCGCTTGGCCATCCACTCCGGGGACTCGGCGTTCGCGTCCACGTCGCGCACCTCGCGCAGCGTGAACCGCGTGCAGCCGTCGGTCTCGACCCGCACCGGGTAGGGCGGGTGCTCGGTCGCGGCGGGCTCGGCGGCCTTGGACGCCGGGTCGGTGAACGCGACGCCGAGGCGGTGCGCGACCTCGCGGGCGATGCCGCGCACGGAGAAGCAGTAGCCCATGTCAGGGGTGATCGCCAGCTCGAACACGACGTCGTCCAGGCCCACGAGCGGGCGCGCGTCGGCGCCCACTTCGCCCTCGGGGAGGACGATGATGCCCTCGTGGTCGTCGGAGACGCCGAGTTCGCGGGCCGAGCAGATCATGCCGTCCGAGAGGCGGCCGTAGGTCTTGCGCGAGCCGATCTTGAACCCGCCGGGCAGCTCGGCGCCCGGCAGGGCCACGACGACGAGGTCGCCTTCGGCGAAGTTCCGCGCGCCGCAGATGACCGAGCGGGGCTCGGCCTCGCCGACCTCCACCCAGCAGTGGCGGATCGGCTTCTTGAACTCGGTCAGCTCCTCGATGGAGGCGACGCGGCCGACCACGAGCGGGCCGGTGACGCGGCCGCGCAGGTCGTCGACCTCTTCGACCTCGAGCCCGGCCTCGACCAGGGCGGCGTCGAGCGCCTCCGTGGTGAGGTCCGCGGGCAGGGCGGCGTACTCGGCGAGCCAGGAAACGGGGATCCTCATCGTCTACTCCTCCACCTTCAGCCCGGCGGGGAACCGGACGTCGCCGTCGATGATGTCGCGCAGGTCGGTGATGCCGTGGCGCAGCATGAGCGCGCGCTCCACGCCCATGCCGAACGCGAAGCCCGAGTACACGTCGGGGTCGATGCCGCAGGCGCGCAGCACGCGCGGGTTGACCATGCCGCAGCCGCCCCACTCGATCCAGCGCGGCCCGTCCTTGTGCGCGGCGAACCAGACGTCGACCTCGGCGCTCGGTTCGGTGAACGGGAAGTACGAGGGCCGCAGGCGCGTGATCGCCTCGGGGCCGAAGACCGACTTCGCGAAGTGGTCGAGGGTGCCCTTGAGGTCGGCCATGGTGATGCCCTTGTCGACCACGAGGCCCTCGGTCTGGTGGAACACGGGCGAGTGGGTGGCGTCGACCTCGTCGGTGCGGTACACCCGGCCGGGCGCGACCGTGTAGATCGGCGGCTCCTGCGTGAGCATGGTGTGGATCTGCACGGTCGAGGTGTGGGTGCGCAGCACCATGTTCGAGCCGTACTCGCCCTTGCCGTCGGCGATGTGGAAGGTGTCCATCATGGTCCGGGCCGGGTGGTCCGGGTGGATGTTGAGCGCGTCGAAGTTGAACCACTCGAGCTCGACCTCGGGGCCCTCGCCGATCTCGTAGCCCATGGCCACGAACAGGTCGGCGATGCGGTCCATCTGGACGTTGATCGGGTGGCGGGCGCCTTGGCGGCGGCGGGGCGTGCGCGCGGTGACGTCGACGGTCTCCTCGCGGAGGACGCGGGCGGCCTCGGCCTCCTTCAGGATCGCCTCGCGGGCCTCGAAGACCGCGGTGATCTCGGTGCGGGCGGCGTTGACATTGCGTCCGGCCTCCCCGCGCTCCTTGCCCGGGATCGAACCGATGGCCCTGCGGGCCAAGGACACCGGCGCCTTGTCGCCGAGCGTGGCGGATTTGGCGGCGGCGAGTTCTCCAAGGTCGGAGGCGGCCTCGATGATCGCGGCGGCGTCCTTGACGGCCCCTGCGAGGGCCTCGGGCTGGAGCAGGCCAGCCTCATTCTCTGTAGTCATTCGTCTCTCTCCTGGCGGGACCTTTAGGAGTCTAGAAAAGGCGCGCGGCTCGGCCGCAGCCCGCCAGAGAGGAAGTGGTCGACTAACGCCACAGCCCGCACCCGGCGGGCTGGATAAATTCGCGGTAGTCGATCGACATGCCACCAGTGTAACTTTCGCCGTGCGGCGGCGGCGCTCGCGACCGTGCTCATGACGCGCGCCGCTTCGCGGCGGCACTCGCGTACAGGCACACCCCGGCGGCGACGGCCAGGTTCAAGGACTCGGCCTTGCCCCAGATCGGGACGCCGACCTTGCGGTGCGCCAGTGCGGCGGTCTCGTCGTCGAGGCCGTGGGCCTCGGAGCCGAACAGCCACACGGTCGGCGCTTCGAGGTCGCCCGCGGCGTCGAGCGCGTACAGGTCGTCGCCGTCGGCGGCTGCGGCGAGGATCTGGGCGTGCGGGAACAGGTCGAGCGCGTCGCCGGTGTCGGCGGCGCGGACCACGGGCAGGTGGAAGAGGCTCCCGGCGGAGGAGCGCACGCACTTGCCGTTGTAGGGGTCGACCGAGTCGGTCCCGAAGACCACGCAGTCGGCTCCGGCCGCGTCGGCGGCGCGGAGCACCGTCCCGGCGTTGCCGGGGTCGGTGATGCCGTGCAGCACCGCGACCAGGGTCGCCGCTTCGGGGAGGCGCTGGTCGAGGAACCTGCAGACCGCGACGAGCCCTTGCGGGGTCACGGTCTCGGCCAGCGCGGCCAGGCCCGCGTCGGTGCACGGGTGCACGTGGGCGCCCGCGGCGACGGCGGCGTCGATCAGGTCCGAGTGGCGCTCGTCGGCGTCGAGGTCGTAGAACAGGTCCACGACCACGCCCGCGGCGACCGCTTCGCGGACGGCCTGGGGGCCTTCGGCGAGGAACCGCCCGGTCTTGTCGCGCTCGCGGCGGCGCTGCAGCTTGCGGGCATTGACAACCCGGGACGATCGCGCGGTGAGCGCGCCCGTCCCGGGTTCATCAAGATGCATCTTTACTGCTCGACCGGGGCGTTGACATCCTCGGGGAGGGCCTTGCGGGCGACCTCGACGAGGGCGGTGAACGCCGCCGCGTCGTTGACGGCCAGCTCGGCGAGGATCTTGCGGTCCACCTCGACCTCGGCGAGGGACAGGCCCTGCATGAAGCGGTTGTAGGTGATGCCGTTCGCGCGGGCGGCCGCGTTGATGCGGGTGATCCACAGCTTGCGGAACTCGCGCTTGCGGTTCTTGCGGTCGCGGTACGAGTAGGTGTACGAGTGGAGCAGCTGCTCCTTGGCCTTGCGGTACAGGCGCGAGCGCTGGCCGCGGTAACCCTTGGCCTCCTCGAGTACGACGCGGCGCTTCTTCTTGGCGTTCACCGAACGCTTGACGCGTGCCACAGTAAGTCTCCTTGCGTTTAAAGCGGATGGGAAGTCAAACGGAGTGCGGGCTTACTTGCCCAGCAGCTTCCGGACCTGCTTCTGGTCGGCGGGGGCGAGCTCGGTGCGGCCCTGCGCCTTGCGCTTGAAGCGACCGCTCTTGTGCTCCATGAGGTGGTTCTTGCCGGCGCTGCGGCGCATCAGCTTGCCGGAGCCGGTCACCTTGAACCGCTTCTTGGCACCGCTGTGGGTCTTCATCTTCGGCATCGTGCTTCTCCTCTGTGTTCAATGCCGGTCGGGGGCGGGCGCGCGCGGGCGCCCGCTTCCGGCCGGTGAGTGGTGCTCGGGGTCAGGCCTCGGGCGTCGTCTCGGCGGGCGTCTCCGCGGGCTGCTCCGAGGGAGCCGCCGCGGGCGCCTCCGGGGCCGCCGCTTCGGCCGGTTCGGCGTCGCCGCCGCGTCCGCCCTTGCGTCCGCCGCCGCTCTTGGCGATCTCGCCCTTGGGGCGGATCGGGGCGACGACCATGATCATGTTGCGGCCGTCCTGCTTGGCGGCCGATTCGATGATCGCGAGGTCGGCGAGCTCTTCCGCGAGCTTGTCCAGCAGGCGCCGGCCGAGCTCGGGGCGCGACTGCTCGCGACCGCGGAACATGATCGTGATCTTGACCTTGTCGCCGGCCGTGAGGAACCGCACGATGTGACCCTTTTTGGTCTCGTAGTCGTGCTTGTCGATCTTCGGCCGGAGCTTCATCTCTTTGATGACGGTCTGCTGCTGGTTGCGGCGCGAGGCACGGGCCTTCTGAGCGGACTCGTACTTGTACTTGCCGTAGTCCATGAGCTTGCAGACCGGCGGACGGGCGGTGGGTGCGACTTCGACCAGGTCCAGGTCGACGTCGGCGGCCAGTTGCAGGGCCTTGTCGATCGACACGATGCCGACCTGTTCCCCTGCCGGGCCGACCAGGCGCACTTCCTTGGTCCGAATCTGGTCGTTAATACGCAGATCGCTGATGGGGCCTCCTTGGTTCGCGATTCTCGCTGATGTCAACATCAGCGCCCCTGTGGCTGTTCCGGTCGTCGGGGCGGGAGCCCCGGCGGCTTGTCGTGCAAGCGTGACCCAGCACAGGCCTCACGCGTGTGAGGTCCCCAAAAGAAAAGACCCCGGCGTCAGCCAGGGTCCACTCCAAGGGCACGGCGATCTCGTCGCCGTACGTGACCCGTTCACCTGTCGGCTCCCCCTGAGGGGTCCCGGCTGCGGGTGGGAGCTGGACTCCGCTTGCGGCACCGCGCGCCATGCGAGATGGCCCGGTGCGATCGACACGCAATACTAGCACCTAGCTGCGGGACTGCTCCAAGAGCGCTCGCAGGTGTTTGATCGCCGCCACAGCGCGGGCCTTGTCGCTGACCTGGATCGCCATGATGGACATCTCGTCGTCGTCCGCGAGTTCCACGGTGGCCCAAGTCATCTTGTCCGTGAAGTTGAGGGCGGTGACGACCTGCCAGGGGAAGTAGCGCTTCGATGCGACATTGGTCACCTCGATGCCCTTCGCGTCGGCGCGGACGCGCAGGCGCAGGAAGCTGAGGGCGATGCCGGCGCCGATGACGCCGAGGCCGATCATGCCCGCCTGGTCGACCCAGGTGACGGCGCCGCCCTCGTAGGTCTGGCTGCCGAGCGTGAACGACAGGGCGGTGAAGCCGCCGAACGCGACGGCGGCGCCGATCCAGGCCCCGATGCGGGACTTGCGGGGCCGGTAGTCCAGTTGGCCGAGATCGCTCATGGTCTGCTCCTGTGCGGCGGTCACGTGCACCCCTCCATTGTCCGTCGGTCCTCGGCTCAAGGCAATTGGTCGATCTCGAGGCTCGAGTCGAATGCAAGCAGCGTCTTCGGCTCGCCCGTCACGATGGGCCAGCCGGGGCGGTTCAGGCCACACCACGCGACGTGCCCGGCGGCGATGTTCCCGTGCTGGCGCGAGCGCGAGAGCATGAGGCCGACGTCGCGGGCGGACTTCTGGTCGAGGTCCATCACGACGGTGACGGGCAGGCCGAGCAGGACGAGAAGGGCGTCGCGGTCGCGGCGGCGGGCCTGGGACCAGGCCTCGGCGAGGGCCCCGGAGGGGATCGCGAGGACCACGTTCTGCTCGAGGGCGGTGAAGACGACGGCCTGCGGGTAGGGCATGGAGGTCGCGAAACCGACGATGGCCGACACGTCCAGGATGCGGCCGCCGATCACGCTCTGCCCTCGCCGTCTCTGTCGTCGACGCCGAGGACTTCGCGGGCCCAGGCCAGGTGCTCGGCGCTGGGGGCGTGGCCCTTGCGCTCGAAGAGGTCCTGCAGCTCGGTGAGGGAGCGGTCGCGCTCGAGGCGCTCGGCCACGGCCGCGGCGACGTACTCGTCGACCGAGGAGGCCCGGCCGACCGCGACGAGGCGGCGGATCTGCTCGAGCTGGTCGGCGCCGAGCGTGACACCGGAACGCCCGGCCCCCGCCCCGGCGGGGGGATTGAGCGACGAATTGGCGCGATCGGTCACGATTTCCAGGGTAGCGGTGGCCGCGGCCTCGCTACTAGCCGCCGTCGGGGTCTCACCGCAGTAGTACGGTCGTGTTGAGGCACATCCACCTCACATTCGGCGAAGCTTGCGAACCGATCATCGGCGCAGCAGCACGGTTGGGAAGGACCTGTCATGGCTGAGAAGAAGTCCGGCGAGCGGCCCCACGACCCCAAGTTCCCCGAGAAGTTCCTGAACTTCATGCGAACGGGTTGGGGCGCGTCGGAACTCGACGTGGCCGAGACGGCGCAGGCGGCCTACACGGCCCGCCGCCGCGAGGCGGTCTCCGCGGCCTTCCCGGGCGAGACCGTCGTGGTCCCCACGGGCGCCGAGAAGACCCGCTCGAACGACACCTTCTTCCGCTTCCGCGCGGGCTCGGACTTCGCGTGGCTCACCGGCGACCTCGACCCCGAGGGCGTGCTCGTCCTGCACCCCAACGGCACGGCGGGCCACGACGCGGTGCTGTACCGCCGCCCGCGCAAGGGCACCGACTCCGACGAGTTCTTCCGCTCCGCGAAATACGGCGAGCTGTGGATCGGCCGCAAGCGGTCCCTCCAGGAGACGAGCATCGAGCTGGGCGTCGAGGTCCGCGACGTGGAGCGGCTCGAGAGCGAGTTGCAGGGCGTCGAGCGCGGCAAGGTGCGCGTGCTGCGCGGCTTCGACGCGGGCGTGGACGCGCTGTACGCGGCCGAGGAGCCGGGCAAGGACGCCGACGGGCGCCCGCAGCTGACCCGCGACGGCGAACTCGCCGCGGTGCTCTCGGAGCTGCGCCTGGTCAAGGACGCGTGGGAGCTCGAGCAGCTGCAGGACGCCATCGACATCACGGTGCGCGGCTTCGAGGACGTGGCGCGCATCCTGCCCTCGAACGGCTCGATCCCCGAGCGGACGCTGGAGGGCGTGTTCGGCCTGCGTTCGCGCCTCGAGGGCAACGGCCTCGGCTACGACTCGATCGTGGGCGCGGGCTCGCACGCCACGACGCTGCACTGGATCACCAACGACGGGCGCACCACCCCGGGCGAGCTGATCCTCATGGACATGGGCGTGGAGAACAACCACCTCTACACCGCGGACGTCACCCGGACGCTGCCGGTGAGCGGCGCGTTCACGCCGCTGCAGCGCGAGGTGTACGACATCGTGCACGCCTCGCAGCAGGCGGGCATGGACGTCATCAAGCCCGGCACCGAGTTCCAGGAGATCCACCAGACCTGCATGCGGGTCCTGGCCGAGGGCCTCAAGGGACTCGGGGTCCTGCCGGGCTCGGTCGACGAGGCCCTGGACAAGGACTCGCTCATCTACCGGCGCTGGACCCTGCACGGCTTCGGCCACATGCTCGGCCTCGACGTGCACGACTGCGCGAACTCCCGCCCCGAGCACTACTACCGGGGCGCGGTGCAGGAGGACTACGTGCTCACCGTGGAGCCGGGCCTGTACTTCCAGGCCAACGACGAGCTGGTCCCCGAGGAGCTGCGCGGGGTCGGCATCCGCATCGAGGACGACGTGCGGGTCACCGCCGAGGGGTGCGAGAACCTCTCGGCCGGGCTCCCGCGCGCGGCCGACGACGTCGAGTCCTGGCTCGGCGAGCAGCGCCAGGCCGGACCTCGCTTGGCGGTGTAAGGCCTGGTGGCGACGTGAATCACCGGGTCGGTGAAGACCTGGCGGGCACGGCGCGTATAGTCCGAATTAAGACTTATATCCACCGCACCGGGCCGGCGGCGGCGAGCATCACCGCACACCAACCGCGAACCGCCGCCGGCCTTCAAACCCCGCAGTGCGGCCCGGTCGCGGACCTCTTCGAAATCCCAAGCGCCGCAAGGCATCACGCCCTGGCCCTGCCGTGAGCCGATGCCGTGGAACCGTGTCGCGGCACCGGTTTAGGCTCGGCTAAGGACCCCTCGCCACGCACCGGGTGATACAGTTGGAACCGTTAAATAAGACGGACGTACTGTTTAGGAGCGGTCCACTCTCTGCGACCTCGGTTCCCTGGCCTTGAGGGTGCGGCAGACTGAGACCGATCTTCAGTTCTGAAACCAAGGAGCTCTCATGGTGAGCACGGACTCCTTCGGCGCCCGCGAGACGCTGCGGGTCGGCGAAAACGACTACGACATCTTCCGCATCGACAAGGTGGAAGGCCACGACCGCCTCCCCTACAGCCTCAAGGTCCTCCTCGAGAACCTGCTGCGCAACGAGGACGGCGCGGACATCACCGCCGACCACATCCGGGCGCTCGGCTCCTGGGACCCCAACGCCAAGCCCAACACCGAGATCCAGTTCACGCCCGCCCGCGTGATCATGCAGGACTTCACCGGCGTCCCCTGCGTCGTCGACCTCGCCACCATGCGCGAGGCCGTGCGCGACCTCGGCGGCGACCCGTCCAAGATCAACCCCCTCGCGCCCGCCGAGATGGTCATCGACCACTCCGTGATCGTCGACTTCTTCGGCCACCCGGACTCCTTCCAGCGCAACGTGGAGCGCGAGTACGAGCGCAACCGCGAGCGCTACCAGTTCCTGCGCTGGGGCCAGACCGCGTTCGACGAGTTCAAGGTCGTCCCGCCCGGCACCGGCATCGTCCACCAGGTCAACATCGAGCACCTGGCCCGCGTCGTCATGACCCGCGACGGCGTCGCCTACCCCGACACCTGCGTCGGCACCGACTCGCACACCACCATGGAGAACGGCATCGGCGTCCTCGGCTGGGGCGTCGGCGGCATCGAGGCCGAGGCCGCGATGCTCGGCCAGCCGATCTCCATGCTCATCCCGCGCGTCGTCGGCTTCAAGCTCTCCGGGGACCTCCCGGCCGGCACCACCGCCACCGACCTGGTCCTCACCATCACCGAGATGCTGCGCGACCACGGCGTCGTCGGCAAGTTCGTCGAGTTCTACGGCGAAGGCGTCGCCTCCGTGCCCGTCGCCGACCGCTCCACCCTCGGCAACATGGCCCCGGAGTTCGGCTCCACCTGCGGCATCTTCCCGATCGACGAGCGCACCGTCGACTACCTGCGCCTCACCGGCCGCAGCGAGGAGCAGATCGCCCTCGTCGAGGCCTACGCCAAGGCCCAGGGCATGTGGCACGACCCGGCCAAGGAGGCCCAGTACTCCGAGTACCTGGAGCTCGACCTCTCCACCGTCGTGCCCTCCATCGCCGGCCCCAAGCGCCCGCAGGACCGCATCCAGCTCGACCAGGCCGGGCACCAGTGGCGCCGCGACGTGGCCAACTACGTCACCGACGAGGCCGGCGTCGAGTCCTTCCCGGGCTCGGACGCGCCCGCCCAGTCCCCCAACGGGGACCGCCCGCACAACCCGCAGACCGTCAAGACCGAGGCCGGCGAGTTCGAGCTCGACCACGGCGCCGTCGTGATCGCCGCGATCACCTCGTGCACCAACACCTCCAACCCGTACGTCATGGTCGGTGCGGGCCTCCTCGCCAAGAACGCCGTCGAGGCGGGCCTGCTCTCCAAGCCGTGGGTCAAGACCTCCCTCGCGCCGGGCTCGCAGGTCGTCACGGGCTACCTCACCCGCGCCGGGCTCTCCCCATACCTCGACAAGCTCGGGTTCAACCTGGTCGGCTACGGCTGCACCACCTGCATCGGCAACTCCGGCCCGCTCCCCGAGGAGACCTCGGCCGCGGTCCAGGCCGGCGACCTCGCCGTCGCGGCGGTCCTCTCGGGCAACCGCAACTTCGAGGGCCGCATCAACCCCGACATCAAGATGAACTACCTGGCGTCCCCGCCGCTGGTCGTCGCGTACGCGCTCGCCGGCTCGATGGACCTCAACCTGACCTCGGACCCGATCGGCAAAGGCAAGGACGGCCAGGACGTCTACCTGCGCGACATCTGGCCCTCGGCCGAGGACATCCGCGAGGTCGTCGACGGCAACATCGGCCGCGACATGTTCCTCAAGGAGTACGCCTCCGTCTTCGACGGCGACGAGACCTGGCAGTCCCTGCCGATCCCGACCGGCAACACCTTCGAGTGGGACGACGCCTCGACCTACGTGCGCAAGGCCCCCTACTTCGACGGCATGCCGGCCACCCCGGCCCCCGTCGAGGACATCACGGGCGCCCGCGTCATGGCGAAGCTCGGGGACTCGGTGACGACCGACCACATCTCCCCCGCCGGCTCCATCAAGGCCGACTCGCCCGCCGGCGAGTACCTGAAGGCCCAGGGCGTCAGCCCGAAGGACTTCAACTCCTACGGCTCGCGCCGCGGCAACCACGAGGTCATGGTCCGCGGCACCTTCGCGAACATCCGCCTGCGCAACCAGCTCGCGCCGGGCACCGAGGGCGGCTGGACCCGCGACTTCACCCAGGCCGGCGGCCCGGTCGCGACCATCTACGACGCCTGCCAGAACTACGCCGCCGCGGGCACCCCGCTGGTCGTCTTCGCCGGCAAGGAGTACGGCACCGGCTCCAGCCGCGACTGGGCCGCGAAGGGCACCCGCCTGCTGGGCGTCAAGGCCGTCATCGCCGAGTCGTACGAGCGCATCCACCGCTCGAACCTCATCGGCATGGGCGTCCTGCCGCTCCAGTTCCCCGAGGGCGAGTCGCACCAGAGCCTCGGCCTGACCGGCGAGGAGACCGTCTCGATCGCGGGCGTCACCGCGATCAACGACGGCATCCCGGCCACGGTCACCGTGACCGCCGAGAGCCCCGACGGCACTGTCACGACCTTCGAGGCCGTGGTCCGCCTGGACACCCCGGGCGAGGCCGAGTACTACCGCAACGGCGGCATCCTCCAGTACGTCCTGCGCGGACTGCTGGCGGAGTAACCGCCACGAGCGAATGAGAGGGGCGGGCCGAGCGGCCCGCCCCTTTCCCCATGGCCGCGCAGACGCCTGCCCAGCGGTGCGGCAGAAATCCCGAGGCCCGGTAGCAGGACGGAACGGTATAGTTTCGGCGATGGACGAGCAGCGTCGCGCCTTTCGGCGGTTGAAGGGGATGGCCCGAAGCGGCCGCCTGCAGTCGCTGTGCGACGAGTTCGGTGTGGATCTGCTCGTCGGATTCGGCAGCGCGGTGCGCAAGACCGGCCGACCCGCCCATGATCTCGACCTCGCCTTCCGGTTGCGCCGCGGGAGGAGCGCGGACTTCCTCGGATTCATAGACACCCTCACGCAGGCTGTCGGCACCAGCGCCATCGACGTTATGAACCTTGACCAGGCCGCGCCTATCGCGCGCGAACAGGCCCTGGCATACGGCGAAGTCCTCTTCGAACGCCGTAACGGCGACTTCGCAAGGGAGCAGATGGCTGCGATCAACGCGCGCATGGACACCGAATGGGTCCGCGAACTCCAGCGGAGGCAGCTCACTCAATGGCAGTGAACCCCGACATCGTCCATGAGCGACTCGTGCTGATGCGAGAGATGCTGGAGGCCCTTGACTCGATCGGGCCGGTCACGCTCGAACGCCTCGAAAGCGACATCACCGTGCGCCTCGCAACGGAGCGAGTCTTCACTCAGCTTGTCGAACTGGCGGTGGCGATCAATAACCATCTGATCGCGCAAACCGGCAGCATCATCCCGAAGTCCTATCGCGAAACCTTCCCGAAGGTAGCCGAGATCGGCGCGGTGCCGGCCGACCTGGCCGCCGAGTTGGCACCGAGCGCGGGTCTACGGAATATCCTCATCCACGACTACGTCGCAGTGGATCGACGTCTCTTCGCCGAGGCGATTCCGACAGCGGCGGGCCTTTACAAGCGCTATGTCACTGCGATCGCCACTCACTTGAGCAAACTGGCGGATTAAGCACCGCCGGGGAGATCCAGTCGGCTGCAGTGTGACTTGAATCCGCTGCGGACGTTGACGTATGGCAGGGCGCGCTGGCAGGCTTCCTGATATGAGTGCGGAATACGAACTGGCGCAAGTGAACATCGGGCGGATGCGCGCGCCCCTCGACTCGCCGGTGATGAAGGACTTCATGGACGGCCTCGCGGAGGTCAACGCCGCCGCGGACGCCGCCGAGGGCTTCGTGTGGCGGCTCGTGGACGGCGAGGGCGACGGCTCCACCGGGTTCCGGTTCTGGGGCGACGAATGGCTCATCGTCAACATGTCCGTGTGGACCGGCCCCGAGGCGTTCCGCGAGTACGTGTACGGCCCCGCGCACCGGCCGTTCCTCCAGCGCCGCCGCGAGTGGTTCGAGCACCTCAAGGAGGCGGTCACCGCGCTGTGGTGGGTGCCCGCGGGCGAGCGGCCCACGGTGCAGGACGCCGAGAAGCGGCTCACCGTCCTGCGGGAGAAGGGGCCGAGCCCGGAGGCGTTCACGATGAGGGAGGTATTCCCGGCGCCGGAGGCGTGAAGGGGCTCACGCGGCGGAATCCCGCCCGTGCCGGAACCGTTCCACTAGAGGTGCAGCGCGAAGTCGAGGTAGTCGTGATCGGGGCCGGCCAGGCCGGCCTCTCCGCCGCCTACTTCCTGCGGCGGCACTTCGAGCCCGAGACCGGGTTCGTCGTGCTCGACCATGCCCCGCACGCGGGCGGCGCGTGGCAGTTCCGCTGGCCCACACTGACTTTCGAGACCGTGAACGGGGTGTACCGGCTGCCGGGCATGGACGTGCCCGAGCCCGACCCGTCCACCCCCGTCTCCGGTGTGATCGCGCAGTACTTCGCCGACTACGAGCGCGAGTTCGATCTGCGGGTCCGCCGGCCCGTCTCCGTCGCCTCGGTGCGCTCGCTTCCCGACAAGCGGCTGGAGGTCGTCACCGACCAGGGCACCTGGATCACCCGGGCGCTCGTCAACGCCACCGGCACCTGGGAGCGCCCGTTCTGGCCCCGCTACGCCGGGCAGGAGACCTTCGCCGGGCGGCAGCTGCACACCGCGCAGTACCGGGGGCCGTGGGAGTTCGAGGGCCGGCGCGTCGCCGTCGTCGGCGGCGGGATCTCGGCGATCCAGCACCTGATGGAGATCGCCCCGCTCGCCGCGTCCGCGCATTGGTTCACCCGGCGCGAACCGCGCTGGCGCTCAGGGGATTTCAATCCGGACCGGGGCCGCGAGGCGGTCGCGATGGTCGAGGAGCGGGTGCGGCGCGGGCTGCGGCCGCGGTCGGTCATCAGCGTCACGGGGGTGCCGCTGACGCCCGCGATCCGGGCCGCGCGCGAGTCGGGCGTGCTCGCCCGCTCGCCGATGTTCGACGCGATCACGCCTGAGGGCCTGCGCTGGGACGACGGCCGGTTCGTGCCGGTCGACACGATCTTGTGGGCGACCGGGTTCCGGGCGGCGCTCGACCACCTCGCGCCGTTGAGGCTGCGCGGTCCCGGCGGCGGGATCGTCATGGACGGCACCAGGGTCGCGGCCGATCCGCGCGTGCACCTGGTCGGCTACGGCCCCTCGGCCAGCACCGTGGGGGCGAACCGGGCCGGGCGGGCGGCGGTCAGCGAGATCCGGGAGTACCTGGGCGCGAGGCCCGCCGCGGCTCGCGCCGGGGCGCGAGTCTGAGCACTGCCTGGACCGGCCAGTGGTCGGAGGGGGTCAGGCCGCCTTCGGTGTAGGCGTTCACCCCGACCCGGTGGACCTCGACGCCGCAGTCCTCGCTCGGCCGGGCCAGGATCCAGTCCATGCGGGTCGGGCCTTCGACCGGTTCGGGCCGCCAGCGGTTGTACGTGGCCCAGTCGGGCGTCGCGCGCTCGGCCGCGGTCTCCCAGGTGTCCTCGAGGCCGCCGCCGGTGAGGGCGCGGTAGGTCGCGGAGTCGGGGCCGCAGTTGAAGTCCCCCGCGACGATCACCGGGTCGAGGAAGCGTTCGACGGTGCGCAGGAGGATGCCCGCGCCTTTGCGGCGGGCCTTCTCGGAGCGGTGGTCGAAGTGGTTGTCGACCACGTAGAAGCGGCGGCCGGTCACACGGTCCTCCAAGTGGACCCAGGTGAGCATGCGGATGGTGCCGCTGCCCCAGTTGCGCGAGCCGATCACGTTGGGGTGCTTGGAGAGCCAGAGGTGGTCGTATTCGAGCGGGGAGAGTCGGGCGGCGTCCCAGAGGATCGCGGTGGCCTCGCTGCGGGACCCCCCGCCGCGGCCGAGGTGGACCCAGTCGTAGCCGTCGAGGTCGTCGCGCAGTTCCAGGAGCTGGCGGAAGCGGCCTTCCTGGGTGCAGATGACGGAGGGGAGCTCGTTCTCGAGGACGGCCTTCACGAGAGGGCGGCGGCGCCACCAGGAGTGCGGGGCGCGGCCGGAGGCGGACTTGAGGTTGTAGGTCATGACGTGCAGCAGCGGCGGCTCGACGGGACCCAGGAGCGGGTGGCCCGGCGGGGCGGCGATCAGCGCGTCGTTCATGTCCTCAAAATATCCGCGCCGCCGCCGCCCCGCCGACCGTTTAGGGGAGCTCGATGAGCGCCTGCGCCGCCCAGTGGTCGGAGGGCGTGCGCCCGTCCTTGGTGTAGGTGTTCACGCCCGCCTTGAGCATCCGCACGTCGGGGGTGGTGAGGATCCAGTCGATGCGCCGCTCCTCCTCGCTGGGGACGGGGTTCCAGCCGTTCCAGGTGCCGTACACCGGTGTCACCTGCTCCTCGGCGGCGAGCATGGTGTCGACGAGTCCGCCGTCGGTGAGGATCGTGTAGGTCGGGGTGTCGGGGACCTGGTTGAAGTCGCCCGCGCAGACCACCGGGACGCCGGCCTCGACCCAGGGGGCGATGACGTCGAGGTTCATCTGCGCGCCCTGCTGGCGGGCGGGCTCGGACTCGTGGTCGAAGTGGTTGTTGACCGCGTAGAACTCCCGGCCGGTGCGCAGGTCGAGGAAGCGGACCCAGGTGAGCATGCGGACGACGTTGTTGCCCCAGTTCTTGGAGCCGATGAGCAGCGGGGTGTCCGAGAGCCACAGGTGGTCGTACTCGAGGGCCTTGAGGCGGCGGCGGTCCCAGAAGACGGCGGTGGCCTCGCTCTTGGAGCCGCCGAGGCGGCCGAGGTGGATCCAGTCGTGGTCCTTGAGGTCCTCGAGGATGTCCTGGTTCTGGCCGTAGAGACCCTCCTGTGTGAACAGGACGGTGGGGCGCTCGCGCCACAGGACGGTCTTGACGAGCGGGCGGCGCTCGTCCCAGGTGCGGGGCGAGGGGTCGCCGCCCTCGTACCGGAGGTTGAAGGTCATGAGGTGGAGCTGGTCGCCCCGGGCGGGGCCGATGAGGGTGGCGCCGAAGGACTCCTGGGCTTCGGCGGCGGTGGCGAGGGCGCCGGAGGCGACGGCGGCGGCGCCGACCGCGAGGCCCGCACCGAGGACATTCCGTCTACTGAGGATGGTGGTCATGGAACCTCTATATCTCAGGATGAAACCGGGTGGAAGGCAAGTCAACGACAAATGCCGCCTTCCGAACACCCTCAACCGGTGAACACGCGGTGAATGCCCCTCGGCCCCATGTGGAACGCCCGGCTCGTCCCGCCGCCCCCGACCGTCCTCAAGCGGCGGGCGCGGCGACGGCGGCGGGCCGGTGGCCCGCCGCCGTCGCGGTGGTGTTCGGTGTCAGCTCTTTCCGGCGTGCGATTCGAGGTAGGCGCGGATGGCGGTCGGGTCGTCCTCGCCCGCCCAGCCGATGTACCCGTCGGGCCGGATGACCTTGGCTTCGCCGTCCGGGGCGGCCGAGCGGGCGTCGGCGACGACGCCGGCCGCGTAGGACTCGGCGCTGTCGAGGACCACGAACTTGCCGCCGCGCAGGGCCTCGTAGAGGCGGGTGCCGTCGGCGAGGGCGATGTCGTTGGCGCGGTGGCCGACGAGCTGGTCCTCGCCCTTCTCGTGCGCGTAGTGGAACCCGACGCCGGAGATGACGCCCATCGCCTTGGCCTCGATGGGCTTGATGTGCATGGCCGCGCCGAACGCGAGTCCGCCGATGGCGGCCTTGACCTTCGAGCGCTCGGCGGCGAGGCGGATCATGGTGCCGCTGGAGCGGAGCACGGCCTTGCCCACGGGGTGGCGCTCGGAGTGGTAGGTGTCGAGCAGGGCCGCGTCGGCTCCTCTGAGGACGGCGGCGAGCTTCCAGGAGAGGTTCGCGGCGTCCTGGAGGCCGGTGTTCATGCCCTGGCCGCCGGCCGGGGAGTGGCAGTGGGCGGCGTCGCCGGCGAGGAAGACGTTGCCGTCGCGGTACGAGGGGACCTGGCGCTCGTCGGAGTGGAACCGCGAGATCCAGCGCGGGTCGTGCATGCCGAAGTCGGAGCCGAAGACGAGGCGGGTGGCCTTCTTGATCTCATCGAGGTCGATGGGGTCGTCGTCGTTCTTCTGCTCGGCGGAGTTCCAGGCGAAGATGCGCCAGTAGTCGTCGCCGAAGGAGGCGATGAAGCAGAAGGCGCCGTTGATGCCGTGGATGGCGGGGCTCTCGGCGGGCGGCTCGGCGAGCTTGACGTCCGCGAGCATGATCGACTGCAGGACCGCCTCGCCGGGGTAGGGCATGCCGATGGCCTCGCGGACGGCGGACTTCACGCCGTCCGCGCCCACGGCGTAGCGGGCGGTGTAGTCGCCGGCGTCGGTGCGGACGGTGACGCCTTCGGCGGACTGGTCGAGCCCGGTCACCTTGTGGTCGTACAGGATCGAGGCCCCGGCCTCCAGCGCCCGCTTGCGCAGGACCTCCTCCACGGTGTACTGCGGGGTCATGAGGAGGTAGGGGAAGCGGGTCTCGAGGTCGGAGAGGTTGAGGGTGACCCGGTTGAACAGGCGGATGCCCGGGAGCTTCGCGCCGCCGTAGGCGAGGAGCGCATCGGCGAGGCCGCGGGCGTCGAGCTCCTCCATGGTCCTGGCGTGGACGCCGAAGGCCCGGGAGAGGTTCGAGATCTTCTCGCCGCGTCCTTCGAGGACGATGACGTCGACGCCGGATTCGGCGAGGTCGCCCGCGAGCAGCAGACCGGTGGGTCCGGCTCCGACGACGATGACTTCGGCTTGCGTTGACATGCCGTACTCCTTCGATGGGGGTGTGGATCGAGACGATTAATTCATCACCTGATGAATTCACTGTAGCCGGAGCGGCGAACCAAGGGAAGCCCTTCGGCCCCAGTGTGATTCAGCAGACGGGAACGTTCAGGGAGTGCCGTGGGCGAAGCCGTGCTCGAGCAGGCGCAGCGCCTGGTCGAGGTGCGGGAAGGGCGGGCCGTCGAACCCCGAGAGGCACCAGTGCCGCATCGCGCCGATGGTGGCGCCGACGAAGGCGTGCACGAAGATCTCGGTCTCGGACCGGTCCCCCCGCGCCGAAGCGACGGCCGCGGCGATGGCGCGGGACTTCTCGTAGGAGTGGAGGATGAACGCGGCCTCGATCGCCGGAGTGGTGTACACCAGCGCCAGCCGCCGCCGGATGAGGTCGAGGTCGTCCTCCCCCATCGCCGCGAACCCGGCCGCGAAGATCGCGCGGAGCGCCCCGATCGGGTCCCCGTCGCCGAAGTAAGGGGTGAGCGGGCTCGACGGATGCTCGTCCGCCTCGTCCCAGATGACCAGCATCTCCTTGGTGCCGAAGTAGCGGTACACGGTGCGGGGCGAGGCGTCGGCGGCAGCGGCGACCGCTTCGATGGCCACCTGGTCGAACCCGTGCGCCTCGAAGAGGTCCAGGGCGGCCGCCTGGATGCGGTGCATCGCCGCGAGTTTCTTGCGCGCCTGGAGGTTCGGCGCCGCGCCGGAATCGGGGTCCATGGTGACAGCATATCGGCAGTCACTGCCAAATGGCAGTGACTGCCAAAAAAATATCCCCGGACACGGCTCAGGGCCGCGGGAGGTGAGCGACCCGCGGCCCTGGTTCGTACTGCCGAAGAAAGGTTAGCATAACCTAACTTGTCGGCTCAAGTGGTCGTCACCAGCGCAGGAACGCGCCGACCCCGCCCGCCGTCTCGTCGAGCCGGACGCCGTCGCTGAGGATCGACACCCTCGCGTCGGACGCCAGCGCCATCTCGATCATCGCCTCGCCGAGCTGGGCGTCCGCGATCGCCGCGGCGACCTCGGGCTCCCCCGGTGCGATCGAGTCGGCCAGGACCGTACCGTCGGGGATGCGGCGGCCGCTCCACACCGAGTCCCGTTCCATGACGAGCCGGTCCACCCGGGCGCCCTGGAGCGCGTCGATCACGGCTTCGGAGCCGGCGACCGTCTTGCGCGGGGACTCGTTGAAATCGGCGACCAACTGGGCGTCCCGGGCCGCCCGCGCCGCCGCGATCTCGGGCGCGAGGGCCTGCTGGACCTGCGCGGGCGTGGACTGGCTCAGCACCAGCTGGGAGGGCACGACCTGGGCCTTGAACCCGTTGTGCAGGGACTTGGTGGACGCCTCGACGAGTTCGGGCTCGCCGGAGATGACCAGCAGCTCCCAGCCGAATGTCGCCACGTGCTCCTCCAGGGTGGAGTGCGCGGCGGCGAGGAACTTCTGGAGGTGCTCGGCGATGCGGTAGTCGAACAGGTCGTGCTGGTTGTTCGCGCTGATGCCGTCGCGCCCGCCCCAGGCGCTGCGAGTGGCGCTGGGGCCCTTCATGACCCGCCATTCGGCGGTGTCGAGCTCGAAGTGGAGCCCCGAGACCTCCTCGCACTTGCCGAAGCGGCTGTCGAGCAGGCGCATCCCCTTGCCGTCGACGACGGCGATGCCGGTGGGGGAGCCCTCGGCCCAGGCCCCGAACATCGGGGCGATGTGGGAGCGGGGCGCGAGGGCGACCCGGTCGGTCAGCGGCGTCTGCATCTCGACGCGGTAGGTCTGGCCGCTGGCGAGGCCGACGAACAGCGCGCGGCCGATCCCGGGCGCGCCGGGGCGGACGAGCTGCTCGAGGTCGAGCTTCATCTCCTCGAGTCGGCGGCCGAGCCCGGAGCGGGTGCCGTTGTCGACGGATTCGAGCAGTTGCTTCAGGCCCTGGTCGAGCCGGGTCTTCCAGGGCGGCGTGGACCCTTCCTGCCGGGGGTCGGCGTTGACGTAGAGCGAGAGCACGCCGGTGTCGTCGCGCAGTTTCACCAGCCTGAGTTGCGTCTCGCGGTCCATCGGCATGGCTATCGCCTCCTCGATCGAGCGGAATTCGCCTCAGGATATTCCCGTAGGTGCCCGTACGTGAAGGTTTCGCCAGTTACGCCTGAGCCGGTCCTAGATCGCGCAGCCGTCCGGGCCGCACGCCTCGGCGTCCTCGGCCCCGGAGATCGTGGTGATCGCGGGTCGTTTCTCGCCCCAGGCCTTCTCGAGGACCTCGGCGAACAGCTCGGTGGGCTGGGCGCCGGAGACGCCGTACTTCTCGTCGACGACGAAGTAGGGGACGCCGGTGGCGCCGAGCGCGGCGGCCTCGGCCTCGTCGGCGCGCACGGCCTCGCGGTAGGCGTCGGGGTCGTCGAGCACGGCGACGACCTCGTCCTTGTCGAGCCCGGCCCCGACGGCCACGTCGATCACGCGCTGGCGGTCGAAGATCGAGGCCTCGTCGGCGAAGTTCGCGACGTAGAACGCCTGCCACGCCTGGGCCTCCAGGCCCCGCTCGGAGGCGAGGTGGAGGATCCGGTGGAGGTCGAAGGTGTTGCCGTGGTCGCGGCCCTCGGTCTGGTACTCCAGGCCTTCGGCCTTGGCGAGGTCGCCGAGGCGGAACTCGCCGGCCTGCGCCTGGGCGCGGCTCATGCCGTACTTCTTGACGAGCATGTCGACGACCGGGGCGGTGTCGCCCGGCTCGCGGTGCGGGTCGAGTTCGAAGGACCGGTGCCGGACCTCGACGTCGACCTTCCCCTCGAGCTGCTGCACGGCCTTGTCGAACCGGGCCTTGCCCACGTAGCACCACGGGCAGGCGATGTCGGACCAGATGTCCACGCGAAGTTTTTCCACGAACTCCCCAACAGTTGAAGCTTCCATTGAATTCCGGTCTGTGCCGCACGCCTCGTCCCGCGCCCACGATGCGGAACGCCTTGGCCACCCGGCACTCGCGCCCAAGTCCCCGTTCAGGTACCCTTTCTCAGGCTCGGCGCGCTTCCGCGCGCCCTCCGGGTGCTTAGCTCAGCGGTAGAGCACCTCGCTTACAACGAGGTGGTCACAGGTTCGATCCCTGTAGCACCCACCAGCACGAAGGCCCCCGGCGGAGCATCCGCCGAGGGCCGAGAAGAGCCAGATCAAGAGCCGATCGCCTGCTCAACTCGCATCGACGAATCCCTTCCCGAAGGCCTTGTCAAGGGCGCGCTGCGCGCGCCTGGCGCGCGCCGCTCGCCCGGGGCGTGCGGCCTCCGGCCGTTCCTCAGGCCGCGGCGCCAGCGAGGCAGACGAGATGAAGAATGGCCGGCACGGGCACGACTCGAGCCAGGTGAGGCGCAGGGGCGCCAAGGCAGCGACAGAGGGATCATGGGGAGCGTCGTGCACCTCGAACCAATGTCCGTCCTCATCGCGCTAGACTCCGGCTCCGTTCCAGTTGCGGCCGAATGAACGGCGTCCGGGTCCCGTGTGGTCGAGATCGTGGCGGTCGGCGGCACCACCGCAGGCGCGGATAGGACTACTATCCGCCGCAAGCGTCGGCTGCGGCAAGGTGCCGAGTCCGATGAGACCCGGCATGGAAAAGCATTCGATCACGGTTCACCAAGTCTGGCCTCCCTCGAGCCCCAAGGAGAGACGACGTCTCCACCATGGGCATGGTCGGTCGCTGTCGTAATGCGTTGCGAACGGATCGGGCAGTGTACGAGCAAGATACTGGGAATCGAGTCGTGCAACCTGCAGGCCCAGCTCTGAACGCTCACGCCCTTGAAGCTGTACAAGAACTGATTCGAGGACATCACGCGCGTGGCGTACATCGTCGAGTGAGCAACCGCGGCACGAACATTCGGCAGGTTTCGGGTAGCGTGTACGCCTGCCTGGCGGGGAGACGAACGCACGGTAGCGCCGCAACGCTCTCTTAGTCACGCCAGGAAAGAGGTAGTAGGCCCTGCTGGAGACCTCCACCAGGTGAATGGCGTTGGCGGTCCGGGCTGAGATCCCGTGAATCCGGACTGGTAGGACGCACCCGCGGGGGCGGGCAGTAGCCTGTTCAGCGCGCAAGGCGCTTGGCCGTCTACGCGGCATTGGCCTTTCGAAGGTCGGACATGGAGCTATCGTGCCATCCCGTCGTCATGACGCGGTTCCGGGCCTGGAGCGACTTGGCACCAAGAGCCGTTTCCAGAGCCGAAAGCAGCGGACAACAACAGCCAATAGCAGCCAGCAACTACCGACAACCACCGTCCTGAAATGGCTTCTAGCTGCGGGAATGCTTGCGAAATCGGACACTGCCGGACACGGGTTCTTGCTTACAGCAAGGTGGTCACAGGTTCGATCCCTGTAGCACCCACCTTGGAACGCTGCGCAGATGTCGGTCGGCATCCAGTGCGCTGCAAGGTATCTCAGGTGCTGGTGGGCGGCTTCGGGCCGCGCCACCGGCCGGTGCCCCTCGGCCGGGTCCATGCTCGGTCCTCCGTCTCGGCGATGGCGACGATGCGGCGGGCCATGCCGGAGAACACGAGTCCGTGGAAGGGCAGCACCGCGAACCAGTAGAGGCGTCCGGTGAGGCCGCGCGGGAAGAACACGGCGCGCTGGCGGTAGCGGGTGACCGCGCCGGGCTCGCAGGCGAGGTCGAGCCAGGCGAGGCCGGGGAGGCGCATCTCGGCCCGCAGTCGCAGGAGGCGGCCGGGTCGGCACACCTCGACGCGCCAGAAGTCGATGCTGTCGCCGACGCGCACCTGGGACCGGCTGCGGCGTCCCCGTTTGAGGCCCACGCCGCCGAAGGCGCGGTCGCCCCAGCCGCGGGCGGCCCACAGGAGCGGCGTGGAGTACCAGCCGTTCTCCCCGCCGATGCCGGCGATCACGCGCCAGAGCGCCTCGGGGCTCGCGGCGGTGTCGACGGAGCGTTCGTCCGTGTAGACCACGCGGCCGGCCCACTCGGGGTCGCCCGGCAGGGGGTCGCTCGGCGCGCGGGCCACGGTGGCGTCGACCCAGCTGGTCTCGACGCGGTCGACTTCGATCTGGCCGAGGGCGAGGCGCAGCGCGTCGTCGTAGCGGAGGAGACCGCCGGGCGGTGGCGGGATGAGGTCGTCGATGCGGTGGTCGCGCATCACGCAGTCGTGCTGGAGCGATTCGACGAGCGGGCGCGCCAGGTTGCGGGGCACCGGCGTCACGAGCCCGACCCAGTGCGAGGCCAGGCGCGGGGTGAGGACCGGGAGGGCGAGGATGCGGCGGGGCGGCAGGCCGGCGACGCGCGCGTAGCCGTTCATCATCTGGTCGTACCGCAGCACGTCGGGTCCGCCGATGTCGTAGGCCCCGTGCCCCTCCGTGCGCAGTGCGGCGAGGAGGTAGTGGAGGACGTCGCGGATGGCGATGGGCTGGATCCGGTTGCGGACCCAGCGCGGGGCGGTCATGACCGGGAGCACCTCGGTCAGGTGCCGGATCATCTCGAAGGAGGCCGAGCCCGATCCGATGACGACGCCGGCCTGGAGCACCAGCACCGGGACCCCGGACCGCTGCAGGATCTCGCCGACCTCGCGCCGCGACGCCAGGTGCGCCGAGAGCAGCCCGGTTTGCGGCGAGAGCCCGCCGAGGTAGACCACGCGTGCGACGCCGGCGGCCGCGGCGGCGCGGGCGACGTTGCGGGCGATGAGCCGGTCGCGCCGCTCGAAGTCGCGCCGGTCGGTCATCGAGTGGATGAGGTGGTACACGAACCGCGCGCCCGCCGCGGCCCGCCGCACCGCCGCCGGGTCGGCGGCGTCGCCGGCCGTCACCTCGACGTCGGCCGATGCGAGGCCGCGGGCCCGCTCCGGCCGCCTGGTGAGCACCCGCACCCGGTATCCGGCGTTCAGGAGCCGCGGCAGGAGCCGGCCGCCGATGTACCCGGTCGCTCCGAGCAGCAGCACCAGCGGGCGCGCCTCCCCGGCCTGCGAGGGCCTCCAGCGGTACTCGGGCTCGGCGCCGCTCGGCGCCGTCAGGTCCGCCCCGTCCATCCCGCTCTCCCGTCGTCGGCTCCTCACCGGGAGCCTAGGGCAGCGGAGGGCCGGACGCGGCCGGACGGGCGCCGTCCGGCCGGTTCAGGGGCCGCGCGGTCCGGCGTCCGCGTTCAGCGGATGAGGGCTTTCGCGGTGAGTTCGACCGAGCGGATGCGGTCGGGGACCTCTTGGGCGTAGTGGGCGGTGATGAGCTCGTCGGCGCGGACCTTCGCGGCGAAGTCCTCGAGGTAGGCGCGCACGTCCTCGGCGGTGCCGGTGGCGGTGTACTTGGTCATGGCGGTGAGCTGGCGGCCGCCGGAGGAGTGCAGGAAGGCGTCGATCTCGGCGTCGGTGTACTCGCGGCCCGGGCCGCCGCGGGAGATGAAAGCGCGGGCGCGGTTTCGGTAGGCGGTCTCGCGCTGGGCCTCGGCCTGCTCGCGGCTCTCGGCGGCGAAGACGTTCGCCCCGGCGATGACGTACGGGGCGGCGAGCTGCTCGGAGGGGCGGAACTCCTCGCGGTAGGCGGCGACGGCCTCGAAGAGGGCGTCGGGCGCGAAGTGCGAGGCGAACGCGTACGGCAGTCCGAGCCGGGCGGCGAGCTGCGCGCCGAACAGCGAGGAGCCCAGGAGGTAGAGGGGCACCTCGCCTTCGGGGACGGGCACGGACTGGACGCCCGGGATGCGCGACTCGCCCTTGAGGTAGGCCTGGAGTTCGAGCACGTCCTGCGGGAACGTGTCGGCGGAGGTCGCGTCGCGGCGGATGGCGCGCATGGTCTCGCGGTCGGTGCCCGGGGCGCGGCCGAGGCCGAGGTCGATGCGGCCGGGGAAGAGGGTCTCGAGGGTGCCGAACTGCTCGGCGATCACGAGCGGGGAGTGGTTGGGCAGCATGATGCCGCCCGCGCCGAGGCGGATGGTGTCGGTGTGCTCGGCGACGTGCCCGATGACGACGCTCGTGGCGCTGGAGGCGATGGTCGGCATGTTGTGGTGCTCGGCGTACCAAACCCGCGTGTAGCCGCTGCGTTCGGCGGCCCGGGCGAGTTCGACGCTCGCGGCGAGGCTCTCGCGCGCGGACCGGCCCGGCGCGATCGGCGCCAGGTCGAGGATCGACAGGGCTACGGCCATGTTCGGTGCCTTCCTTAGAGACTGCTGTGGAGGTCTGCGGTGAACGCGCGGATGCGCTCCTCGTCGCGGCGGTAGTAGATCCACTGGCCGCGCTTGGTGGCCTGGAGGAACCCGGCGCGCTGGAGGATCGCGAGGTGCGCCGAGACCGTGGAGGCCGAGGCGCCCGACTTCTGCTGGATGAGCCCGGCGCACACGCCGAGCCCGGCGGTGTCGCCGCACGGGAAGTTGGCCTCGGGATCCTTGAGCCAGTTGAGGATTCGCAGGCGCGTCTCGTTGGAGAGGGCCTTGCACTCGTCGAGCACGTCCACCGCCTTTCGGCATTTCGCTAATTGCCGAAACTATACCGCTCGGGCGCCGACGGCAAAATGAATCAGGTCACCGCTCAGTGGTGCGGGTGCGGCTCCAAGGGCTTCGTCGTGGGGCCTTGCAGGACGGCGCCGCTGGTGGCGTACCGCGAGCCGTGGCACGGGCACTCCCAGGTGCGCTCGGCGTCGTTGAAGCCCACGATGCAGCCCATATGCATGCAGGTGGCCGAGACGACGTGCAGGCCGCCGTCCTCGTCGCGGTAGACGGCCCGCAGCCCGCCGTCAAGGCGCATGACCGCGCCTTGGCCGGGCTCGAGCTCGTCCGGGTCGGACGGGGCGGCGTGCGGGAGGCGGTCGCCGAGGAAGTGGCCCACGACCTTGGCGCCCGAGGAGGCGAGGCGGCCGGCCTCCTTGAGGAGGTGGAACCGGCCCGGGCCGAACAGCTCGGCCCACGGCGGCGGCGAGCCCGCCATCGTGTCGGCGATGGTCCGCGCGGCGGCGACCCCGTTGGTCATCCCCCAGCCGCCGAAACCGCAGGCGACGTAGACGCCGTCCTCGCCGGACAGGGCGCCGACGAACGGCACGCGGTCGGTAGTCGTGAAATCCTGTGCGGCCCAGCGGTATTCGATCCCGCCGATGTCGAAGTGCTCGGTGGTCCAGGTGCTCAGGCGGTCGAGCCGCCCGGCGGTGTCGGGGTCGCCGGGCGTGAACTTCTCGCCGGTGACGATGAGGAGCCGCCGGTCCTCGCCGTACGGCGCGGTGCGCACCGAGCGGAGGTTGTCGTCGTTGGTGAGGTACATGCCGCCGGGGTCGGCGGACGCGGCGATCGGGGCGGCGACGACGAGCTCGCGGCGCGGCGTGAGGCGCGCGAAGAGCTTGACCCGGTCGATCACCGGGAACTGGGTGGCGATCACGACCTGGTCGCAGCGGACCTCGCCGCCGCCGGCGACGTCGAGGACGTGGACGCCGACCTTGGTCTCGAGGCCGGTCACGCGCGACCGCTCGAAGACCGCCGCGCCCTGCGCGGTCAGGTCCTGGGCGAGCGCGAGCAGGAAGCGGCGCGGGTGGAACTGCGCCTGGTCCTCGACCCGGACCGCGCCCGCGACGTCGAACGGCAGGCCGGTCTCGGTCGTGAACGAGGCGTCGAGGCCGGCGTCCCGGGCGGCCTCGGCCTCCTTGCGCAGTTGCTTGACGCCGTCCTCGGCACCAGTGAAGACGAACGAGGGCGCGCGCTCGAGCTCGCAGTCGATCCCCAGCTCCTCGGCGACGGCGGCCACATGCCCGATCGCGCCCGTCTGCGAGGCCGCGTACTGCCGGGCCGCCTCGGCCCCGAACGCGTCGCGCAGGTGCGCGTAGATGCTGCCGTGCTGCGCGCTGAGCTTGGCGGTGGTGTTGCCGGTGGTGCCCGAGACGATCCGGTCGGCCTCGATCACGGCGACCGAGCGGCCCGCGCGAGCGAGCTCCCAGGCCGTGCACAGGCCGGTGATGCCGCCGCCGACGACCGCCACCTCGACTTCGAGTGGGTCTTCGAGGGCCGGGTAGTGCGTCTCCTCGGTGGAGGCGATCCAGTAGGACTCAGGCATGACCAGCGGCGACTTCATGGCCAGGGGGTACCCCCGGACCGGCGGCTCACTCCACGCGCTTGACCGGCTGGCGCAGGATGGTCCTGAGCTTGGCGGGGGCGGTGCGGCGGGCGTCGCTGAGGTAGATCTCGTGGTGGTCGCCGTTGAAGGCGAGCTTGTTGTACGGCAGGTAGTGCTCGTGCAGGCGCTCGAGCACGGGCGTCTCGGAGTCGTAGGAGCCGATGTGCAGGGTCTGGACGGACAGGCCCTCGGTGAAGGCCACGAACCGCAGCCCGTCGAAGGCCGGGTTGGGGTGCTTCGCGGCGGCCTCGCCCGCGGCGGCCACGACCATCTCCTCGGTGATCCACTCCGGCTGGCTGATCATCATGGTCCACTCCCACGCGCCCTTGTCGCGGGTGAGGAACACGGCCGGATCGTCGGCGCGCCACAGCCCTTCCATGGGGGCGACCACGAAGTCCCGTTTGAGGGTGTTCTTGCTCGCGAACTTGAGGGTGTACGCCGTCCCGTACAGGGCCGCGACGGCGTCCGCGTAGGCGTCGGCGGTGTTCGGGTCGCCCTTGCCGTCGACCGCCAGGTACCGGAACTCGGGCACCTCCACGACCGCGAACGCGTTGCGCGGCGGCGAGTACAGCTGCTTGTAGGCCTTCTTGACGTCGTACTTCTCCATGCCCGCAGTGTCGCATCCGGGTGCGACAGCGCCGCCGGAACGACGGTCAGATGGCCGTGGGCACCCGGGTGGTCACCAGGCCCACGTCGCCGAGGAAGCGCTCCAACGCGATGGTGGCGATGCCCGTGGCGACCGAGTTGCCGCGCACCGTGGACACCTCGATGGCGAGGTCGGCGGCGGAGTCGCCGGGGGCCTCCTCGAGCACGCGGCGGCGCACGGCAGGGACGAGGTGGTCGCCCAGCGCCCACGCCGTCCACCCGGTCAGGGTGATCATCTCGGGGTTGACGATCGCGCACAGGTCCGCGATCGCCGAGCCGAGGTACCGGGCCGTCAGCTCCAGCGTCTCGGCCAGCGCCGGGTGCGCGGGCGGTTCGAGCGCGGCCGCGAGCGCCCCGATGAACTCCCGCTGCATCGGCACCGACGACAGCGGGTGCTCGGGGGCGATCGCGGCGAGCGTCTGCTGGATGCCCGCCGCGCCCACATAGGCCTCGACGCAGCCCATGCGCCCGCAGCGGCATGTGCGGCCGTCGAGGGCGAGGAGGCTGTGGCCCCACTCCCCCGCGCCGTTCTGGGCGCCGCGCAGGATGGTGCCTTCGAGGACGATCCCGGCGCCCACGCCGGTGCCGAGGTTGACGGTGATCATGCTCTTGTGGCGGCGGCCGGCGCCGAACCAGAGTTCGGCGGTGGCGATGGCCTTGAGCGGGTTGTCGACGACCATGGGCAGGCCGATGCGCTCGCGGAGGCGGTCGACGTGGAGCCACGGCGCGTTCGGCACCACGACGGCGACCTCGGCGCGGCGCTGCATGCCGCCGGGGAGCGAGATGCCGACGCCGAGCACGTCGTCGCGGCCCGCCGGGGCGCCCTCGGCCGCGCTTCGCGAGAGAGCGCGGTCGAGGGCCTCCACGATGGCGTCCGCGATGGAGTCGTGGTCGTCGTGGTGCTCGTCGGTCGCCACCTCGGCGGAGGCGAGCTCGTCGAGCGCCGAGTCGAACACGGTCGCCCGCACGTACGTCTCGGCGACGTCGACGCCGACGATGCGGCCGCGGCTGCCGTTGAGCCGCAGCGTGGTCGTCGGCCGCCCGATGCGCCCGCCGGTGCGGCGGGCCTCGGTGACGATGCCGCCTTCGAGCAGGTCGCTCACCACGGTCGCGACCGTGGCGTTGCTCAGGCCCGTCTCGGCGGCCAGCTCGCCCCGGCTCGCCTCGCCCGCCGCCAGCAGCGCGTGCAGCACGTCGAGCCGCGACTCGCTGCGGATGTCGCGCGAGGTGCGCCTGGTGACGGCCATGTGGACTCCTGGTCGGGGTTATTCGGGCGAGGCGGCGGCGGTGACGCGCTCGAGGCGCGGCCGGTCGCCGCCGGCGGTGCCGTGGACCAGCAGGCGCACTGCGCCGGTGTTCCATGATCCCGGAATCCACAGTCGCCCGGGGTCCCCGCCGGTGAACTTCGGGCGGGCGGCGTCGTCGAGCCACACGCGCCCCAGTAGTTCGCCGTTCGCGAACGCGCTGACGCGCAGCTGCCCGCCCTCGAACCGCAGGGACCGGCCGCCGGCCGGGACCGGCACGTCGAGCCAGACCTCTTCCCCCGCTTCGAGTTCGAGCGGCAGCTCGATCACGGTCCCGGCACTGTCCTTCGCGGACAGCGCGAGGAGGGCGTGGTCGGCTTGCGCCTCGACCTGCCAGTCTCGCACAGCCTCGAGGCGCAGGAGCGTCGCACCGCCGCCGTCGACGGGCCAGTGCGCCATGGTGATCGCGACCTCGCGGCCCTCACCGGGACCGAAGTGGACCCAGGGGTCGTCGGGGCTCACGATGGCCGACGCGCCGTCCGCGGTGATCTCGACCGGGGTCTGGAGCCCGGCGAGGTGCAGCGCGTAGTGGCTGGTGCCGTCCACGGGCAGGGCGCGCCGGTACGTGGCCGGTCGTCCGATCCGGGTGCTGCTCCAGCCCGCGAGGGTCCGCACGGGGGCGGGGTCGCCGGCCCACTGCGCGCCGCCGCCGACGGTCCACAGTGAGGCGACGTCCTCGCTCGAGGCGATCGACCAGACGCGGCCGAGTCCGCGCAGCGACCCGATCGCGAGGCCGGGCAGGCGCGAGTCGTCGAAGTTCGCGTGGCCCCAGGTCTCCACGGTCGCTTCGAGCCGCGAGGCGCCGTCGACCGGGACGCGCACGGTGGCGCCGAACCGTGCGAGGCTCGGCAGCGCGGTGCCGTCGAGCGCGAGGTCCACGATGTCGCCCGCGCCTTCGATGAGCAGTTCGGTCGCGCCCGCGACCGAGGCCGCGTAGTGGGTGCGGCCGCGGTAGACGCCGATGGCCTCCGAGGTCGGGGGCAGTTCGTGCGCCGTGGTCTCGCCGGTGCGGGTCTCGAGGTCGAGACGGGTTGCGGCGGTGAGGCTCTCGGGTTCGGGCAGCGCCGGGGAGATGACGCCGGGGGCGCCGTCGGGCGCGGCCACGTCCTCGGGGTGGTGGACCACGACGGTCCAGCGGTCCCCGCCGGAGGCGACCTCGGTGACGACCGAGCCGCCGCGCTGGGGCGCGTCGACCTCGACGACCTGCGCGCCGCCGGCGCCTTCGAGCACGATGGTGCTCGGGACGCGGGAGGCGAACTCGAGGCCGCCGTCGGCGCTCACGAGGTCCGCCGAGGCGAACTTCAAGGTGCCGGGCAGGCCGAAGCCCGCGAGCGGGAGGTCGCGCAGGACGAGCGCGCACGAGAAGGGCGCCAAGGCGATCGAGACGCCGCCGACGGCGGCCGTCCCCGGTTCGTCGCCGAGGTTCGGGACGCCGGTCAGCGTGCCGCCGCCGTCCAGGACGAGCTGCGACGGGGACGCGCTGGTGGGCACGTCCGCGCTGATGCCGCGGGCCTCGACGGTCGTCGCGCGGGCCAGGGCCGGGCCGAGGGTGCGGGCGAGGGCCGCGAGGACGCGGGCCTCGGCCGACTCGGCGCGGGCCTCGCCCACCGGGGACAGGTAGCCGCCGAAGTCGTAGTCGTGGGTCATGAACCCGCCGGGGTCGCCCCAGTTGCCGGTCGAGGGCGTGTACCCGAAGTCGTAGCCGGAGGCCTGGAGGTAGGGGGCGAGGAGGGTCGCGCCGCTGGCCATGAGGCGCCGGAGCGTGGTGTGCGCCCGGTTGGTCTCGGTGACGAGCAGCGGGAGCCCCTGGGCGCCCACGAGATCGGCGTACCGGCGCACTTCGGCCTCGACGAACGGCGAGCGGTCGTCGGGGTAGAAGTTGAACGCCGGGGCGACGCCCTCGACGCCGCCGGTGGCGCCGACGAGGTCGCCCTGGCCGGCGCAGGCGACGAGCGGCACGTCGATGCCGTGGCCGAGCGCCATGTCCCGCAGGGCGGTGAGGTAGGCGTGGCGGTCGTGCGTGTCGAAGAAGTCGAGCTCGTTCTCCAGCTGCACGGCGACCACGCTGCCGCCGCGGCCCCACTGGCGTTCGGCGAGGATCGGCATGGCCTGGTCGAACCAGCGGCCGACCTGCGCGAGGAACTTCGGTTCCGCTTGGCGCAGTTGGAGTCCGTCTTCGAGCGCGAGCCAGGAGGGCAGCGCGCCGCCGTCCCATTCGGAGCAGATGTACGGGCCCGGGCGGGCGATGACGGCGAGGCCGGCGGCGTGGGCGAGGTCGAGGAACGCGCCGACGTCGCGGCGGCCCTCGAAGTCCCATGCGCCCGGGGCGGTCTCGTGGAAGTTCCACGGGAGGTAGACGTCGATCGCGCGGTATCCGGTGGCGCGCACCTGCGCGAGCCGCGCCTCCCATACTTCGCGGGGGAGCCGGAAGTAGAACAGCGACGCGCACAGGAGCGTCTCCTCGCGGTCGTCGAGGACGAGCCCAGAGCGTCCGAGCCGGACGGTCGCGGTGGACAGATCAGTCACTTCACACCAGCACTTCCACCTTGGAGGTTCATTTCGTACAGGTACTTCTGGCCGAGGTAGTAGATGACGATCATCGGCAGGGTCAGGATGATCGATCCGACCATGACGAGGTTCCACGGCGGCAGCTGCAGGGAGTTGCTGGTGGAGGTCATGTACTGCAGGCCGAGGGCGAGCGGCATCTGCTCTTCGGCGTTGAGGTAGATGAGCGGGCCCATGAAGTCGCCCCACGCGTGCGTCAGCGTGAAGATCGCGATGGCGGTGAGGATCGGCCACATCATCGGCAGGATGATCCGGCGGTAGACGCCGAAGTAGCCGAGGCCGTCGACCTGGGCCGCCTCGTCGAGTTCGTTGGAGATGCGGGAGACGAACTGCCGCACCAGGAACACGTTGAAGGCGTTGGAGAAGAAGTTCGGGATGATCAGCGGCAGGTAGGTGTTGACCCAGCCGAGCTCCTTGAACAGCAGGAACTGCGGGATCATGGTGATCTGCGCGGGGATCATCATGGTGGCGAGGACGATCATGAACATGACGCCCTTGCCGGGGGCCCGCAGCCGCGCGAAGGCGTAGCCGACGAGCGAGGACGACAGCACCTGGCCGACCGCCGAGAGCGTGGCGATGAGGACCGAGTTGGTGATGAACCGCCCCACGGGGAGCCCGGTCGCGGTGAACACGTCGGTGAAGTTCGTCCAGGTGAACTCGGTCGGGAAGACCGTGAACCCGTTGGCGGCGCTGGTCTGGTCGCTGGCCAGCGCGATCGAGATCATCAGGATGAACGGCACGAAGAACAGCGCCGAGACGACGATGAGGACCGCGTACGTGGCCGGCGAGGCCTTGAAGACCGAGAGGCGCCGCTGCGCGTGGTCCTGGTCCTTCTTGGGGCCCTTGGCGACCGGTTCGTCGGCGGTCGCGGGGATCTGGGCGGCGATGGCCATTACCGCACCTCCGTCTCGTAGAACACCCATTTGCGGGACGTGCGGAACGCGACCGCGGTGAAGAGCATGATGACCACGAACAGCAGCCAGGCCACGGCCGAGGCGTAACCGAAGTGGTAGAAGCCGAAGGCCTCTTCGAACAGGAGCGGCACCATCATCTGGCTGGCGTTGTCCGGGCCTCCCGCGGTGAGGATGTACACCTGCGAGAAGATCTGGAACGAGCCGATGAGGCCCATGATGAGGTTGAAGAAGATCACCGGGGTGATCTGCGGGAACGTGACCGACCAGAACTGGCGGAACGATCCGGCGCCGTCGATCTCGGCGGCTTCGTAGAGCTCGCGCGGGATGCCGTTCATGGCCGAGAGCAGGAGCACCGTGGCGCCGCCCGCGCCCCACGCGGAGAGCACGATCAGGGCGGGCTTGACCCAGTTCTCGTCGAGGAGCCAGTCGGGGCCCGAGATGCCGAACCAGCCGAGCAGGTCGTTGAGCGGGCCGGAGGGCGCGAGGACCATCTTGAAGACCATCGCGGTCGCCACGAGCGGGACGAGCGTCGGCAGGTAGATGAAGGTGCGGAAGAGCTTGCGGCCCTGCACCCGCTTGTTGAGCAGGTTGGCGAGCCAGGTGCCGATGACCAGGCCCAGCGGGACGGAGATGAGCGCGTAGTAGAAGGTGTTCCAGAGGGCCTTCCAGAAGATGGGGTCCTCGGTGAGCGCTTCCTTGTAGTTCTCCAGCCCGACCCATTCGGGCGGGGTGAACGAGTCCCATTCGGTCAGCGAGATGTAGACCGAGGCGATCATGGGGCCGAGCAGGAACCCGACGAATCCGATCAGCCACGGCGAGATGAAGAGCCAGAAGTACAGCGCTTCCTTCTTGCTGCGGCGGGACATCTTGGCGGGGCGGCGCCCGCCGGCGCGGCGCGCAGTGCGCGCCGCGCCGGGGGCTTCGCCGATGGCGTTCGACGACATTGGGTGCGGTCCCCTACTCGATGACCGACTCGAGCTGCGTCTGGATCTTGTCGAGTTCGGTCTTGGCGTCGCCGCCCTCGTTCCAGAAGGTGCCGAGGTTGTCGTCGAAGGTCGCCTGCATCTCGTTCCACTCCGGGATGAACGGGGCGCGGAAGATGAAGCTGGAGGACTCGCCGAAGGCGCCCATGTTCAGGCCCTCGGGGGCCCACTCGGGGCTGAGGAAGGCGTCGGACTGCTGGACCTGGATGTTGGCCGGGACGTCCTGGGCCTTGTCGATGATGACCTCCTGCGCCGCGGTGTCGGTGAGGAAGTCGATGGCCTCGAAGGCCTTCTCGGGGTTCTCGCTGTCGCGGGTGATGGAGAGGCCGGAGCCGAAGGCCGAGACGGCCTGCTCCTGGCCGCGCCACAGCGGCGCGATGCCCCAGTTGATGTCGGACTCGAGGAGGCCGCCGATGCCCCAGAAGCCGGTCGCGTTCATCGCGACGGTGCCGGCGGCGAAGGCGGGGTCGCCGCCCATGTCCGGGCCCATGTCCGCGTACTCGGCCGCGGTGGGCGCGACGTGGTACTTGTACTGGAGGTCGTTGGCCCACTGCAGGGCGTCGACGACCTCAGGGGAGTTGACGGCGGGCTTGCCGCCGTCGTCGATGATCTGGCCGCCGTTCTGGTAGGCGAAGCTCCACCACTGGGCCCACCAGCCCGCGCCGGAGAAGCCCCACTGCTCGCCGGGGATCGTCAGCTTCTCCATGGCCGCCTGGGCGTCCTCCTGGGTCCACTCGGCGGTCGGGTACTCGACGCCGGCCGCGTCGAAGAGGTCCTTGTTGTAGTAGAGGATCATCGCGCCGGAGCGGTCCGGGATCGCGTAGGTCTGGTCCTCGTAGGTGTAGAGCGAGCCGACGGGGCCGAAGCGCTCCTCCATGTTGAGGCCGGACTCTTCGATGTACTCGTCGAGCGGCAGGAGCTGGCTCTTGGACGAGTAGGAGTTGACGTTCTCGGCGACCTGCATGATGTCGGGCCCGTCGCCGCCGGCGATCATCGTCTGGACCTTCTGGGCGTACTGGTCCGAGGGGATGAGCTGCAGCTCGATCTTGGTGTCGGGGTTCTCGGCCTCGAAGAGGTCGATACGGGCCTGGTAGGTCTCCTTGTCGAGGTCCCCGCCCCAGACGACCATCTTCAGCGTGCCGTCGTCGCCGGATTCGCCTCCGCCGCACGCGGCCAGGGCCGCCGCGCCGAGCAGCGCCGTGGCGCCGAGGGCGACGCCCCTTCGCCAATAAGCCTTGTCCACCATGTCTTCCGCCTCCTTGCGGTACGGGGGTTCGGACGCCGGCGGGCCGCCGGCGCGAGTTAAGACAAGGCAAAATCTAACCCATAGATAAAGGGTTGGATAGATGTGACGGATAACGATTTCGACGCGATGACGATGGGATGACCGGACGACGGTGGCGATCGCCGCGCCGAGAAGCTAGTATTCCTATCGTTTTACTAGAGTTCCATTTCGGGCGGCAATATGGTGTGATGTCGCCAGTAAGAACTTCCCCCTGAATGACGCGAAAGAGCCTGCTATGCCCAAAAAGCTACGCGGCCGAGCCACCGCCCTCGCCGCCACCGCCGCCGCCCTCATCCTCGTCCTGACCGCTTGCGGCGGTGAGGAACCCGCCGAGACCGGCGTCGGCTTCGAGGACTGCCTCACCGAACCGACCACGTGCAACTCCGGGCCGCGCGCCGAAGGCGGCGACCTCGTCTGGGCCGTCGGCGGCAAATGGGAGGCCTGGGGCCAGGCCGACATCTACGGCTCCAGCCTCTCCACATCGATCATCAACCAGCCGCTGCGACCCACCGTCTTCACCTACGACCAGAACGGCGAGATCCACTACAACGACGGCATCTACTCCGAAGGCCCCGAACTCCTCTCGGAAACCCCGCTCACCGTCGCCTACCACCTCAAGCCCGAGGCCACCTGGGGCGAGGGCACCCCGATCGGCCTCGACGACTTCCTCTGGCACTGGAAGGCCACCTCCACCGACGACGCCCAGTGCGCCGGCTGCACCCCCGCCACCGAGTACGGCTCCCACGTCGCCTCGATCGAGCAGGGCGAGGACGACACCATCGTCGTCACCTACCAGGACGGCTACCTCGACGCCGAGTGGTACGCCGCGCAGGTGATCACGCACCCCGCGCACATCGCCGAGGCCCGCGGCCACGCCGACTGGCGCACCGACCCCGAGGTCATGGCCGCGTCCGTCGCCGACTTCTCCGAGAACCCGCCCCTGGACTACAGCGCCGGACCGTTCAAAATGGTCGAAGGCGCGCTCGGCGACTACGCGAAGTACGTGCCGAACCCCGAGTGGACCGGCTCGCAGCGGTCCACGCTCGACTCTCTGACGCTCAGGTACATCGAAGGCGCCGACGCCATGGCCACCGAGCTGCGCCAGGGCACCGTCGACGGGGCCGCGCCGTCCAGTTTCGACCCCGAGATCCTCGACCAGCTCGCCGCCGACCCCGAACTGAAGTACAGCGTCGCGCCGCAGTCCGGCTGGTCCCACATCGACGCGAACTTCGACAACCCGTTCCTCGCCGCCGAACCGCTGCGCCGCGCGATCTTCACCGCGATCAACGCCGACGAGATCAACGCCCGCGCCTACGGCACCGCGTTCGAGGACACCGAGACCATGACCAACGTGCTCTTCCGGCCCGGCTCGGAGTACCACACCGACCAGATCGGCGACTCCGGCCTCGGCTCGGGCGACCAGGAGGCGGCCCGCGCGATCCTCACCGAAGCCGGGTACACCTGGGACGGCGACGCGCTCCTCACCCCCGAGGGCGAGCCGGTCTCGCTGCGCTTCCGCACCGGCATCGAAGGCGAGGCCTTCACGCCGATCATCCAGGACCTCGTCATCACCTACCTCGGCGACCTGGGCGTCGACGTCAAGACCGACCCGATCCCGCGCGGCGAGCTGAACACGGTGCTCGAGGCCCGCGACTGGGACCTCATCCTCTTCTCCTGGATCGAGACCCCGCTGTTCGCGTCCTCCGCCGCCGACTACTGGGGCGAGGGCAACCACACCGGGTTCCAAGACGACGAAGTGGACGCCATCGTCGCCGAGCTCGCCACCACCCTCGACCGCGACAAGGCCGCCGAGCTCAACAACCGCGCCGCGCAGATCTCCCTCGACCACGCGGTGCAGCTGCCGCTGGCGTGGACCCCGCAGCTGGTCATGGTCAACCGGGACGTCGTGAACGTGCGCGACAACTGGGCGACCACCATGCGGGTCTTCTACAACGTGGGCGAATGGGGCTTCCTCGAAGAGGAATAGAGGGCGTAGGCCCGAAGAGGAATAGAGGGCGCAGCCTGGACGAGAGCGCCACGGGCTGAGCAGGATCAGAGGGCCGGGAGCGCGTCGCCGCTCCCGGCCCTTTCTCTTCCCGCCGCACTGCTGCTCGCCTAGGCTCGAGGGCGTGAACGGTGCAGCGGCAGAGGTGAAATCCGAGAGCGTGGTGACCGTCCTCGTCGCCGCGCTCATGAACCTGGGCATCACGATCGCGAAGCTCATCGCGGGCCTCCTCGGCGGATCGGCGGCGATGGTCTCGGAGGCCTCGCACTCGATGGCGGACACCGTCACCGAGATGATGCTGTACGTCGCGCTTCGCAACAGCGCCAAGGCCCCGGACGCGGCGCACCCCTTCGGCTACGGCAGCACCGCGTACCTGTGGGCGGCGCTGGCGGCGGCGTTCACGTTCGTGGCGGGCGGCCTGTTCTCGATCACGCACGGCTTCCACTCCCTCCACGACGAACCCGCGGACGACTACCTGCTGTCCTATATGGTCCTGGGCATCTCGTTCGTCCTGGAGGCGATCTCCTTCGCGCGGACGATCGTGCAGCTGCGCGGCGAGTCGAAGCGGTGGTCGGTGCGCCCGAGGACGCTCCTGCGCCACACCCCCGACACGAGTCTGAAGGCCGTGTTCCTCGAGGACCTCGCGGCGCTCATCGGCCTCGGCCTGGCCGCGACCGGCCTGCTGTTCACCGAGGCCACCGGCGACCCGCTGTACGACGGGGCCGCCTCGATCCTCATCGGCGTGCTGCTGCTCGCGGTCGCCGTGGTGCTCGGCCACGCGAACGTCTCGCTGCTGATCGGCAAGAGCCTTCCGCCGCGGTTCCGGCAGGCGGTGCGGGACGAGATCGAGGCGGGCGAGGACATCACGGCCGTGCAGGAGCTGCTGACCCTCCAGCTCGGGCCGGCCTCGGTGATGGTCGCGGCGAAGGTCGACTTCCGCGACGGCGCGAGCGGCGAGGCGATCGAGCGCAGCTGCCGCGAGCTCGAGGCCCGGCTGCGCGAGCGCTACCCGATGGTCATGTACGTGTTCCTGAGCCCGTGGGGCGACGCCGAACCGGGCCGCGGCGCCGAACCGAGCCCCTGACATGCGAAAGGGGCCGCCGGGCGAACCCGGCGGCCCCTTCTCTGCTCGTCTTACGCCAGCTCGGAGAGGGCCTTCTGCCAGGCGCCCTGGTCGCGGGCCTCGCCGGGCATGTTCATCTCGGCGAAGCGGACGACGCCCTGCTTGTCGATGACGAAGGTGCCGCGGTTCGCCATGCCCTTCTCGTCGTTGAAGACGCCGTAGGCCTGGGCGACCTCGCCGTGCGGCCAGAAGTCGGACAGCAGCGGGAACTCGAAGCCCTCGCGCTGCGCCCAGACCTTGTGGGCGAACGGGGAGTCGACGGAGACGCTGAGGACCTGCACGTCGTCGCTCTGGTAGGCGTCGAGGTTGTCGCGGATGCCGCACAGCTCGCCCTCGCACACGCCGGTGAACGCGAACGGGTAGAACACGAGCAGGACGTTCTTCTCGCCGAGGAAGTCGGCGAGGCTGACCTCCTGGTTGTTCTGGTCCTTCAGGGTGAAGGCGGGGGCCTTGGTTCCGGTCTCGATCGGCATGCGCGCTCCTCGCGGTGCGGCCCTCGGCGAGGGCCATGGGTACCTGACGCGCTGAACGTTAGCGGCAGGCCGCGGCGCGCGTCACCGCGCCCGCCCCGAGTCCGCGCCTCGTCTCAGCGCCACCTGTCGGCGTCGCCGGCGCCGCCCTCAGCGGCGGGCGACGACCATGCGGGACGCGACCCAGTCCGGGGAGGCGTTCAGAGTCTTCGTCGACTTGAGCCCGGCGAGGGTGGTGGACTCCTCGATGTCGGCGGGCTCGATGTGGCCGGGCCGCCCGGCCTTGGGGGTGAGGAGCCAGACGACGCCGTCGTCGGCGAGCGGGTCGCGGGCGTCGAGGAGGAGGTCGACCAGGTCGCCGTCCTCTTCGCGGCACCACAGGAGCACCGCGCCGACGATCTCGTCGGAGTCCTCGTCGAGGAGCTCCCCGACGGCCTCGATGACGGCGCTGCGCAGGGCGGCGTCGACGTCGGTGTCGAAGCCGATCTCCATGACGGACTCGACGCCTTCGAGTCCGAGTCGCTGCACCACGCTCGATGAGTCCACCGGGCTGCTCGGAGCGTTCACTTCGTCCCCTCCATAGGTCAGGCTGCCAGAGCGTCCCGCTCTGCTCTGCAACAGCATATGAAGTAGACCATATGAGGCGTGGCATATCCAGATCTCGCGCACGCGGCAAAAGCGGGCCCCGAGCGGTTCGCAAAGCCGCCGAGGGGGCTTCGTGCGGACACGTTCACATGCCCGTGATCCCGCTTGCCGAGACGGCTTTCACAGCGCCGCAGGTGAGCGCGTTTCACAGCTTCGGGGAGTGTGGGCGCGGTCGCATCAAGGCGGGTGGGTGGACGATGCTCGCGGTAGATTCAAGGGAGGATGGTAGAAAACGATGACACTCTGCTGCCTGAAGAGCAACCCTGCAAAGCCGCAGTCTTAGAACGAGGGATCGCCCGTGACCACGGAACAGAACCGGCCGCCCATCAGTGACGGATTGCCGACCCAAGGACCGGACACTGACCCTGGGGAGACCAGCGAGTGGCTGGAATCCCTGGACGGCCTCCTCGACGGCGGCGGGCGCACCCGTGCCCGCTACGTCATGCAGCGACTGCTCGAGCACGCCCGCAAGCGCCAGATCGGCGTACCGGCGTCCACGAGCACCGACTATGTGAACACCATTCCGGTGGAGGCCGAGCCGCACTACCCCGGCGACGAGGCCGTCGAGCACCGCATCCGCTCGTTCGTGCGCTGGAACGCGGCGATGACGGTCCACCGCGCGCAGCGACCCGGCATCGGCGTGGGCGGCCACATCTCGACCTACGCCTCCGCGGCGAACCTCTACGAGGTCGGCTACAACCACTTCTTCCGCGGCCGCGACCACGAGGGCGGCGGCGACCAGATCTTCTTCCAGGGCCACGCCTCCCCCGGCATGTACGCCCGCTCCTTTGTGGAAGGCCGGCTGACCGAGGACGACCTCGACGGCTTCCGCCAGGAGGTCTCGCGCCCCCAGGGCGGCCTGCCGTCCTACCCCCACCCGCGCCTCATGCCCGACTACTGGCAGTTCCCCACCGTGTCGATGGGCCTCGGCCCGATCAACGCGATCTACCAGGCGCTCTTCAACCGCTACATGGACGACCGCGGCCTCAAGGACACCAAGAAGCAGCAGGTCTGGGCCTTCCTCGGCGACGGCGAGATGGACGAGGTCGAGTCCCGCGGCGCGCTGCAGTTCGCGGCCGGCGCCGAGCTCGACAACCTCACCTTCGTCGTCAACTGCAACCTCCAGCGCCTCGACGGCCCGGTGCGCGGCAACGGCAAGATCGTCCAGGAGCTCGAGTCGTACTTCCGCGGCGCGGGCTGGAACGTCATCAAGGTCATGTGGGGCCGCGAGTGGGACCCGCTCCTGGCCGCCGACGCCGACGGCGCGCTGGTGAACCTCATGAACACCACGCCCGACGGCGACTTCCAGACCTTCAAGGCCGAGTCGGGCGCGTTCATCCGCGAGCACTTCTTCGGCCGCGACACCCGCACTAAGGCGCTCGCGCAGCCGCTGTCGGACGACGACATCTGGAACCTGCGCCGCGGCGGCCACGACGACCGCAAGATCTACGCCGCGTACAAGGCCGCGATGGACCACGAGGGCCAGCCGACGGTGATCCTCGCGCACACCGTCAAGGGCTACAAGCTGGGCTCGACCTTCGAGGGCCGCAACGCGACCCACCAGATGAAGAAGCTCTCGCTCGACGACCTCAAGGGCTTCCGCGACGCGCTCGAGATGCCCGTCACCGACGCGCAGCTCGAGGCCGACCCGTACCTGCCGCCGTACGTCAAGCCCGAGGCCGGTTCGGCCGAGGACGAGTACCTGAAGGCCCGCCGCGCCGCCCTCGGCGGGGCGATCCCCAAGCGCCGCAACACGGTCATCCCGCTGAGCCTGCCCGGCGAGGAGGCGTACAAGTCGACCAAGCGCGGTTCGGGCAAGCAGAAGGCCGCCACCACGATGGCGCTCGTCCGCCTGCTCAAGGACCTCATGCGGGACAAGGAGACCGGCAAGCGCTGGGTCCCCATCATCCCGGACGAGGCCCGCACGTTCGGCATGGACGCGATGTTCCCGACCGCGAAGATCTGGTCGACGCACGGCCAGCAGTACCTGTCGGTGGACCGCGACCTGTTCCTCTCCTACAAGGAGTCCGAGCAGGGCCAGCTGCTGCACGTGGGCATCAACGAGGCCGGTTCGATGGCCGCGTTCACCGCCGCGGGCACGGCGGGCGACACGCTCGGCGAGCCGATGATCCCGTTCTACATCTTCTACTCGATGTTCGGGTTCCAGCGGACCGCGGACGCGATCTGGGCCGCCACGGACCAGCTCGCGAACGGCTTCCTCATCGGCGCCACCGCCGGGCGGACCACGCTCAACGGCGAGGGCCTGCAGCACGAGGACGGCCACTCGCTGCTCCTGGCGCACACCAACCCGGCGGTCGTCTCGTACGACCCGGCGTACGGCTACGAGATCGGGCACATCGTCCAGGACGGCCTGCGCCGCATGTACGGCGAGGGCGAGCACGTCTTCTACTACATGACCGTGTACAACGAGCCGATCGTGCAGCCGGCCGAGCCGGAGAACGTGGACGTCGAGGGCATCCTCAGGGGCATCCACAAGGTCCAGTCCGCCCAGGGCTCCGGCCCGCGAGTACAGCTGCTGACCTCGGGCTCGGGCATGTCCTGGGCCGTGAAGGCCGCGGAGCTGCTCGAAGCGGACTGGGGCGTGGCCGCCGACATCTGGTCGGTCACCTCCTGGACCGAGCTGAGCCGCGACGGCATCGAGGCCGACCGCCACAACCTCCGCCACCCGGAGGCCGAGAAGCAGATCCCGTACGTGACCTCGAAGCTCTCGGGCGCCGAGGGGCCGTTCATCGCCGTCAGCGACTACATGCGGGCCGTCCCGGACCTCATCAGCCGCTGGGTGCCGGGCGACTACACCTCGCTGGGCACGGACGGCTTCGGCCACTCCGACACCCGCGGGGCGCTGCGCCGCCACTTCAACGTCGACGCCGAGTCGATCACCGTGGCCGCCCTCCAGCAGCTCGCCGCCCGCGGCGAGGTCAAGCCGGAGCTGGCCGCCCAGGCCGCCGCGAAGTACCAGATCACCGACCCGACCGCCGCCGAAGCCGGCGAGGCGGGCGGCGACTCCTAAGGAACGCGCGAAGGCGGGGCCGCGAGCGGATGCTCGCGGCCCCGCCGCCGTTCGGGCGGCATACGCGGACGGGCGGGACGCCGAGGCGTTCCGCCCGTCCGCGTATGCCGCCCGCCGCCTGCCGCCGCGGGGCGTTCTTCGGACTAGTGCGCGTGGCCCTCGTGGTCGTGGCCCTCGGCCTCTTCCTTCTCGATCTCGGCGCGCACGGCGTCCATGTCGAGCTCCTTCACCTTGCCGATGATCTCCTCGAGCGCGGCCGGCGGGAGCGCGCCGGGCTGGCTGTAGAGGAGGATGCCGTCGCGGAAGGCCATGAGCGTGGGGATCGACTGGATCCCGGCCTCGCCCGAGAGCTCCGGCTGGTCCTCGGTGTCGATCTTGCCGAAGACGACGTCGGGGTGCTTCTCGCTCGACGCCTCGAAGGTGGGCGCGAACATCTTGCACGGGCCGCACCATTCCGCCCACCAGTCCACCAGCACGATGCCGTTGCCCGTGACGGTCTCCTCGAAGTTGTCCTTGGTCAGCTCAACCGTGGCCATGGGGCCGCCTCTCTGTCGTCGGTTCTTCGTGCTCTTCCGCGCAACAGTAGTGGCGGCCGAGCTATTCCGACAGACGGCCATGCGCGGCGCTCGCCACGTCTGGCAGGCTATAGGGCATGGATCTGGCCACGACCATTCAGAACATCGAACGCTCCTCGTCGGCGCTGACGACCCAGTCGCTCACCCGGATGGACGAACGCCTCCCCTGGTTCCGCGACCTCCCCGCCGAGCAGCGCTCCATGGTCACCCTGGTGGCGCAGGCCGGCGTGCGGCAGTTCCTCGAGTGGCTGCGCAACGGCGGCGAAGACCTCGGCACCTCCGACATGGTCTTCGAGGCCGCCCCCGTCGAGCTCGCCCGCGCGATCAGCCTCCAGCACACCGTCGCCCTCATCCAGGTCGTCATCGACGTGGTCGAGGAGCAGGTGCCCCAGCTCGCCGCCGAAGGCGAGACGGACCAGCTGCGCGAGTCGGTGCTGCGCTTCAGCCGCGAGATCGCGTTCGCCTCCGCGCGCGTGTACGCGCGCGCCGCCGAGACCCGGGGCGCCTGGGACGCGCGACTCCAGGCGATGCTCGTCGACGCGCTCCTGCGCGGCGACAACTCCGACGAGCTCATCTCCCGCGCCGCCGCCCTCGGCTGGTCCGAGACGCAGACGATCACCGTCGTCTGCGGCGCCACCCCCGGCGGCGAGGCCACCCTCGTGCTCCACTCCGTCCAGCGCGCCGCCAGGCGGCTCGGGCTCGACATCCTCGCGGGCGTCCACGGCGCCCGCCTCGTGCTCCTCCTCGGCGGCGTCAAAGAGCCCGTCGAGATCGTCGAGAAGCTCACCGGGCAGTTCGGCGACGGCCCGGTCGTGGTGGGCCCCACCGTGAGCGGTCTCGCCGACGCCTCCGCGTCCGCGCTCGCGGCCGTCGCCGGCCACCGGGCCGCCCCGGCCTGGCCCGACGCGCCCCGGCCCGTCACGGCCACGCAGCTCCTGCCGGAGCGGGCCATCGCGGGCGACGAGGAGGCCCGCCGGGCCCTGCGCGAGAGCGTCTACATGACGCTGCGCCGCGCGGGCGGCGAGCTGCTCGAGACCATGGACGCGTTCATCGCCTCCGGCGGTGTCCTCGAGGGCACCGCCCGCGAGCTGTACGTCCACCCCAACACCGTCCGCTACCGCCTGCGCCGTATCCAGGAGGTGACCGGTTTCTCCCCCACCGAGCCGCATGAGGCGTTCGTCCTCCGTGTGGGGTTGACCATAGGGCGCCTGGAGAACGCTTCAGGCACCCGGCGTTCTCGCAGTTGACAACGAGTGTTGTAGATTCCCTACAAGAACCGAACGGGCTTTCAGTCCTCCGACTGCTCCCGTATCTCCTGTTGTCGATGCGAAAGTCTTAGTGTGCTTGCCATTCTCGCCCCCGGGCAGGGCTCGCAGAAGCCCGGGTTCCTGACGCCGTGGATCGAATACGACCCCGCCGCCGAGGCCCGCCTGCGCGCCTGGTCCGATCTCGTCCAGCTCGACCTCGTGCACCTGGGCACCGCCGCCGACCAGGCCGAGATCACCGACACCGCGAACACCCAGCCGCTCCTCGTGGCCGCCGGGCTCCTCGCCGCCGAGTACCTGCCGGTCGCCGCCGCGAGCGTCGTCGCCGGTCACTCCGTCGGCGAACTCACCGCGCTCGCCCTCGCCGGGGTCCTCTCCCCCGAGGCCGCCGTACAGCTCGCCGCCGTCCGCGGCCGCGAGATGGCCGCCGCGTGCGCGATCGAGCCGACGACCATGGCCGCCGTCCTCGGCGGCGTCGAAGAGGACGTCCTCGCCGCGATCGAGAACGCCGGCGCCTGGCCCGCCAACCGCAACGGCGCCGGCCAGATCGTCGCCGCCGGACCGGTAGCCGCCATCGAGAAGCTCACCGGCAACCCGCCCGAGAAGGCGCGCGTCATCGCGCTCAAGGTCGCCGGCGCCTTCCACACCCCGCACATGGCCCCCGCGCAGGAGGCGCTCGAGGCCGCGGCCGCCGAGATCGAGGTCGCCGACCCGGTCCGCACGCTCCTGTCCAACCGGGACGGCAAGCCGGTGACCTCCGGCCGCCAGGCCCTCGACCAGCTCGTGGCCCAGGTCACGTCGCCGGTCCGGTGGGACGCCTGCATGAGTACGCTTGAAGCCATGGGCGTCACGGCGGTCGTGGAGCTGCCGCCTGCAGGTACGCTCACCGGCCTCGCCAAGCGGGCGCTCAAGGGCGTGGAGCGCGTCAACGTGAACACGCCCGACGAGCTTCACCTCGCCGCCGAACACGGCGCGCAGGCCGAATCCGACTCGAATGAAGGAGCCGAGTGAGCGTCAACGGATCGCGCGTCGTCAGCGTCGGGCACTACCAGCCGGAGAAGATCCTCACCAACGCCGACCTCGCCGAGATGGTCGACACGAACGACGAGTGGATCGTCTCGCGTGTCGGCATCAAGGAGCGCCGCATCGCCGCCGAGGGCCAGAAGGTCGCGGACCTCGCGATCGAGGCCGCCCGGAACGCGATGGCGAACGGCGGCTTCACCGCCGAGGACATCGACATGGTCATCGTCGCCACCGTCTCGGCGAAGGACCTGTGCCCCAACACCGCCTGCCGCGTCTCCGACGCCCTCGGCATCGGCGCCCCGGCGGCCATCGACATCAACACCGCGTGCTCGGGCTTCGAGTACGCGCTGGCCCAGGCCGACATGGCCATCCGGGTCGGCAGCACCAAGCGCGCCATCGTGATCGGCGCCGAGTGCCTCAGCGCGGTCACCGACTGGGAGGACCGCTCCTCGTGCGTCCTCTTCGGCGACGGCGCGGGCGCGGTCATCGTCGAGGGCACCGACGACCCGGAGCAGGCGATCAGCCCGGTCCTGTGGGGCTCGGACCCGTCGATGAGCGACGTCATCCGCATCGAGGAGGACGTGCCGTTCATCAAGCAGGCCGGCCAGACCGTGTTCCGGTGGGCCACCACCCAGCTCGCGCCGCTCATCGAGCAGGTCGCCGAGCGGGCGGGCCTGAAGGTCAACGAGCTCGCGGCCTTCGTGCCGCACCAGGCGAACCTGCGGATCATCCAGGGCATCGCCAAGCGCCTCGACTTCAGCGACGACTGCGTCATCGCCGAGGACATCGTCTACTCCGGCAACACGTCCGCGGCATCGGTGCCGCTGGCGCTGTCGAAGTTGGTACAAAGTGGCAAGGTGGCCTCCGGCGCCCCGATCCTCCTGTTCGGATTCGGCGGCGGACTCACCTACGCCGGGCAAGTCATCCGCTGCCCGTAATTATCGAGAGGAAATAACTCATGGCTCTGTCTCGTGACGAGATCCGCGAAGGCCTGTCCGACATTCTCGAAGAGGTCGCGGGCGTCAACCCCGACGATGTCGCCGACGGCAAGTCCTTCACCGACGACCTGGACGTCGACTCGCTCGCCATGGTCGAGGTCGTCGTGGCCGCCGAAGAGAAGTTCGGCGTGAAGATCCCCGACGACGAGGTCGCCAACCTCAAGACCGTCGGCGACGCCGTCTCCTTCATCGAAAAGGGCTGAATGTGACTGAGGTAGTCGTCACCGGGCTCGGCGCGACCACCCCGCTCGGCGGGGACGTGGCGTCGACCTGGGAAGCACTCGTGGCCGGTCGGTCGGGCGTCCACCTGCTCGAGCACGAATGGGCGCAGGAACTCCCCTGCCGCATCGCCGCCGAGCTGGCGGTGGAGCCGTCCGAGGTCCTGCCCCGGGTCCGGCTGCGCCGTCTGGACCGCTCCGAGCAGATCGCGCTCGTCGCGGCTCAGCAGGCGTGGAACGACGCGGGGCTGAACGACGACCTCGAGAAGGAACGCCTGGGCGTCGTCTTCGGTTCCGGCATCGGCGGGGCGCTGACGCTGCTCGCCCAGGACGACATCCTGGAGGAGAGCGGCGCCCGCAAGGTCTCCCCGTTCACCGTGCCCATGCTCATGCCCAACGGCCCCGCGGCCGTGGTCGGCCTCGAGTTCCACGCCCGCGCCGGCGTGCACGCCCCCACCAGCGCGTGCGCCACCTCGGCCGAGGCGATCTCGTGGGCCGCCGACATGATCCGCGTCGGCCGCGCCGACGTGGTCATCGCCGGCGGCGCCGAGGCGGTCATCGGCGGCCTGCCGATGGCCGGGTTCTCCTCGATGAAGGCCATGTCGACCCGCAACGACGACCCGACGCACGCCTCCCGGCCCTGGGACCGCGACCGCGACGGGTTCGTCATGGGCGAGGGCGGCGGCGCCCTGATCCTGGAGCGCCGCGACCACGCCGAGGCGCGCGGAGCGAAGATCTACGCGGTCGTGGCGGGCTCCGGCCTGACCTCCGACGGCTTCGACATGGTCCAGCCCGACCCGGAGTGCCGGGGCGGCGGCCGGGCGATGGCGGCGGCGATCAAGCAGGCCGGCATCGACCCGAAGGAGATCGGCCACGTCAACGCCCACGCCACCTCCACCCCGGTCGGTGACATGGCCGAGGTCAAGGGCGTCAAGCGCGAGGTTGGCGACCACCCGGTGCTGACCGGCACCAAGTCCATGACCGGGCACCTGCTCGGCGGGGCCGGCGCGGTCGAGTCGATCGCGACGATCCTGGCGATCGTCGAAGGGGTCATCCCTCCGACCATCAACCTGGAGAACCCGGACCCGGCCCTGGACCTGGACGTGGCGGCGAACGAGGCCCGCAAGGTCGAGCTGAACGCGGCGCTCAACACGGCCTTCGGCTTCGGCGGCCACAACGCGGCGCTCTTGTTCACGAAGGCGTAGCCGGAGTGAACCGGAAGCGCAGCACGAAGGCGTAGCCGGAGTGGACCGGAAGCGCAGCACGAAGGCGTAGCCGGCTTGGCGTTTCGCGCCAAGGCGTAAGCGGCACAAGAACATTGAAAGGCCCCATCGCTGAACGCGATGGGGCCTTTCGTCTCCCTGCGGCCCGTAGTACCGGGGTACCACCCACGGGTCCGTGCTCCTTCTCGAGAACGAGCCGAGTCCGTCCCGCGGACGGGTGTGCCGCGCGGCGCACGGCACTAGCGTGGAGCACGCCCGGTCGTCAGTGGACGGCCGGGACCATGAACCCGCAGAGGAGCCCCTTGCCATGACCGCAGCCCCTGCCGTGAGCCCCAGCGGCCCGCCGGCGCCGATCGCCAAGGCCGAGCGGTCGCTCGCCCCCGACATCGCGCGGGGCGGGATGCTGCTGTTCATCGCGCTCGCGAACGTCCCCAACCACCTGTGGGGCATGGGCGTCGACGAGTACGGGCGCAACACCGGCCAGTCGGCCGCCGACCATGTCGCGCTGTTCATGGAGCAGCTGGTCGTCGCCGAGCGGTCGCGGCCGATGTTCGCGATCCTGTACGGCTTCGGGATCGCGGTCATGGCCTCGCGCATGTTCGCGCGCGGCATGGAGCCCAAGGGGGTCCGCAAGGTCCTGCGCCGCCGCTCGTGGTGGCTGCTCGCGTTCGGCTTCCTGCACGCCACGTTCCTGTTCGCGGGCGACATCCTCGCCCCGTACGGGGCCGCGGGGCTGGTCGCCCTGTTCTTCGTCAACCTCTCGGACAGGTCGCTCAGGCGCTGGCTGTGGGGCAGCTCGATCTACCTGGTGCTCGTCGGCCTCCCGCTCCTGGCCGTGCTCCTCGGCGAGAGCGGTCCGCCCGTCGAGTCCACTCGGCCGCCCTATGTGGAGCAGATGATCGGAGGCGCCTCCACTTCCGTCCTCCTCAGCTTCGTGAGCGTCCTGGTCGCCCTGTTCATCCCGCTCATCATCGTCGGCATGACGCTCCACCGGGCGGGCTGGATCGACCACCCCGAGGCGCACCTGCCCGCGCTCAAGAAGGTCTTCATCACCGGCATGGCAGTGAACGTCCTCAGCTCGCTTCCCCTGGCGCTCATCGGACTCGGCGCCTGGGAGCCGCCGACGCTCCTGTTCATCGCCGCCATGTACCTGACGCTCCTGGGCGGCCTCTACGCCGGGATCGGGTACATCTGCGGCTTCGCGCTCCTGGCCCACAAGCTGCGCGGCTTCGGCCGCCGCGGCGTCCCCGGCGCGCTGGCGGCGGTCGGCGAGCGGTCCCTCACCAGCTACCTGCTGCAGTCGTTCATCATGGCCCCGCTGCTCACCGCCTGGGGCTTCGGCCTCGGCGAGAACATGGGCTACCTGGCGGCGTTCGGCATCGCCTTCGGGACCTGGCTGGTCACCGTGCTCGTCGCGGTCGCGCTCGACAAGGCCGGCAAACGCGGCCCCTTCGAGGTGCTGCTGCGCCGCCTCACCTACGGCCGCAGACGGGCCTGATCCACCCTGGGTACGACGGGGGTCCTTCCGGGGCATGAGGCGGTTCGGTACCGCAGGCTGCAGCCTTCGACGGGGGCTGGCACTACCGTGAAATCAGGCCTTTTCCCTTACGCTGAAACCGGAAATCAGCACCCGCACGTCTCCGAAGGAGCCCGTCGTGTCCACTTCGACCCCTATTGCGGCCGCCAGCCCGCCAGGCGCGCCCGCTTCGATCACGAAAGCCGAGCGGTCACTCGCCCCTGACATCGCGCGCGGCTTCATGCTCCTGTTCATCGCGCTCGCGAACGTGCCGGTCCACCTGTGGGGCATGGAACTCGACAGGTACAACCACAACACCGGCCAGTCGGCGGCCGACCACATCGCCTATTTCCTCGAGCAGCTGCTCATCGCCGAGCGGTCGCGCCCGATGTTCGCGGTCCTCTACGGCTTCGGCATCGCCATCATGGCCTCGCGCATGTTCGCGCGCGGCATGGACGCCAAGGGCGCCCGCAAGATCCTGCGCCGCCGCTCGTGGTGGCTGCTCGCCTTCGGGTTCCTGCACTCGGTGTTCCTGTTCTACGGCGACATCCTCGCCCCTTACGGCGCGATGGGCCTGATCGCCCTGTTCTTCGTCAGCCTCTCCGACAAGTCGCTCAAGCGGTGGCTGTGGGGCTCGATCGCGTACGTCGTGCTCATCGGCAACGTGATCATGGCGTACTTCTTCACTTCGAGCACGCCGCCCGGGCTGGACCTCCCGCCCTATGTCAACCAGATGGTGTTCGGCGCGATGGCCTCGCCCGCCGGCGTCCTCGGCATCACCGTCTCCGGTTCGTTCTTCCCGCTGATCATCGCGGGCATGATGCTCCACCGCGCGGGCTGGATCGAACGCCCCGAGGCGCATCTGCCGCAGTTGAAGCGGGTCTTCATCACCGGCATGATCGTGAACGTGGCGACCTCGCTTCCCGTGGCGCTCATCGGACTCGGCGCGTGGGAGCCTTCGACCCCCGTGTGGGTCGGCTCGGTCTACCTGACGCTCCTGGGCGGCCTCTACGCCGGGATCGGGTACATCTGCGGCTTCGCGCTCCTGGCCCACAAGCTGCGCGGCTTCGGCCGCCGCGGCGTCCCCGGCGCGCTGGCGGCGGTCGGCGAGCGGTCCCTCACCAGCTACCTGCTGCAGTCGTTCATCATGGCCCCGCTGCTCACCGCCTGGGGCTTCGGCCTCGGCGAAGACCTGGGGTACCTGGCGGCGTTCGGCATCGCCTTCGGGACCTGGCTGATCACCGTGTTCGTCGCGGTCGCGCTCGACAAGGCCGGCAAACGCGGCCCCTTCGAGGTCCTTTTGCGCCGCCTCACCTACGGCCCCAAGCGGGCCTGAGGACCGCCGTTTCCGACACCCCCGCGTCGCATTGCCGACGCGGGGGTTCCGCGCGTTTCGGGCGGCGTGCCACAATACGCCAGTGCTAGTGAGGCAGACGCCGTTCCGACTGCTGCGGGCCGCCGTGTTCGCAGCGGTCTCGGCGTCCGCTTCGCTCCTGCTGCACCTGTGGAGCGGCGGCCTCGCGCCCGGCCCGCTCCAGTTCGCCGCCGCCCTCGCGCTGCTGTTCGCGGCCGCGTACGCGATCGGCGGCCGCCAGCGCGGGTTCCTCGTCCTCACGCCGCTGTGCCTCGCCGCGCAGTTCGGGCTGCACGAGTTCTTCGAGCTGGGCGCCACCGCCACGGCGGGCCACGCGCACGGCGCGGGCCTGAGCATGTGGCTGGTGCACCTCGCGGCGGCGTTGGCGCAGGCGTCGTGGCTGGCGCGCGGCGACGCCGCGTTCGCGAGGCTGCTCGACGCGCTCACGCTGTACTTCGCGCGCGCGGTCCGGGTGCTCGGCGCCGGGCTCCTCGTGGCGATCCGGCCGCGCCGGGTCGCGCTGCGGGCGCAGGCGCCGCGTCCGGTCCCGGCGGTGCGCACCGCCATCTCGCATCGCGGTCCGCCGCGGTTCGCTTTCTCCTGAGTCCTTTTGTCCCCCAGCGCGTTCGGCGCTGACTCCTGCCCTCGATCAGGCGTGCCCCGTGTGCGGCCGCCTGCTCCCAGGGCTGCTCAGAAAGCGAACCATGTCGAATAGATCAAGGATTTCGGCTGCCCTCAGGCGGCCGCTGCTCCGGCTGCATAGCTACGCCGGGATACTCATCGCCCCGTTCCTGCTGGTCTCGGCTTTGACCGGGCTGGCCTACGCGCTCTCGTACCCGCTTGAGGACGCGCTCTACGCCGACCTGCGGACCGTCGAGCCCGGCAGTGAGCGGTTGGGCCTCGCCGCGCAGGTCGAGGCCGTCACCGCGGCCCACCCGGACTGGACCGTGACGGCGGTGCGGCCCGCCGCCGAGGACGACGCCTCGACGGCGGTGCTCGTCGACGACGGCGTCGCCCGCGAGTCGGGCGCGGTCGCGGTCGTCTACGTCGACCCGTACACCGGCGACGTGCTCGGCGAGTCGACCTCGTACGGGTCCTCGCAGGCCGGTCCGGTGCGCGAGTGGATCTCGACGCTGCACCGCAACCTGCACCTGGGCGAGCCGGGCCGCCTCTACAGCGAGCTCGCGGCGAGCTGGCTGTGGGTGGTGGCCCTGGGCGGGCTCGTCCTCTGGCTGACCCGCCGGCGCCGCAACGGCGGGCTGCTCTACCCGAAGCCGGCCGGCGCGGGCCGGTCCCGGACGCTCGCGTGGCACGGCCCGGTGGGCCTGTGGCTGGTCGCGGCCCTGCTGTTCCTGTCGGTCACCGGTCTGACCTGGTCGCGGTACGCGGGCGAGCACATCGCGGACCTGCGCGAGGCCCTGAGTTGGACGACGCCGTCGGTCTCCGTCGAGGCCGCGGGCGACCACGGCGGTCACGGCGGGCACGACCACTCGGGTGCGTCGGGCGCGTCGCCGTTCGCGGTGGCGCTCCTCGACAGCGTCTATGCGGCCGCGCGCGACGCGGACATGAACGGCCCCTTGCAGATCACGCTGCCCACCGGGGCCGGCACCCGGTACCTGGTGGCCGAGACGCACCGGGCCCTGCCGCTCGAGCAGGACCAGATGGTGGTGGACACCGCGTCGGGCGCACCGGAGGTGGCCGAGGAGCTGCGGTTCGCGGACTGGCCGTTCATGGCGCAGGTGACGAACGTGTTCATCGCCGCGCACATGGGCCTGCTGTTCGGCCTCGCGAACCAGCTGCTGCTGGCGGCGGTGATGGTCGCGCTGCTGTGCGTGATCGCGTGGGGCTACCGGATGTGGTGGCAGCGCCGCCCCGAGGGCGGGCTCGTCGGGCGGCCGTATCCGCGCGGGTCGCTGCGGCGCCTGCCGTGGCCGCTCGTCGCGGGGATCGTCGTCGCCGCCGTGGGCGTCGGCTGGTGGTTCCCGCTCTTCGGCCTCTCCCTGGCCGCGTTCGTCGCGATCGACGTCGCCATCGGCCTGTGGCAGCGGTTCAGGAAGCCGCCCAAGGAGAACGAGGACGGCGAGGCCCGGATCTCCCGTCGCGCGGCGCTCGCCGGCGCCACCATCTCGGCGGCCGTCGGCGCGGGCGCGGGCATGGCGATCGCGTCGTCCCGGCCCGACGACGGCGAAGCCGCCGCTGACACCGCGAGCGTGGAGCCGTTCTTCGGGGAGCGGCAGGCCGGGATCGAGACGCCCGCGCAGGCGCACGCGCTGTTCGCGTCGTTCACCCTGTCCGGCACCGACCTGGCGTCCGGCGCGGCGCTCGACGCGTCCGCGGTGGCCGCGAATCTGCGAGCGCTGCTGCAGGACTGGTCGGCGGTGGCCGCGGCGCTGGCCGCGGGCGAGGCGCCGCCGAAGGCGAGGATCGACGGCGACGACCAGTTCGACGCGGAGGCGGTGGCGGCGGGCCTGGACCCGGCGCGGCTGACGGTGACGTTCGGGCTCGGCCCGGGCGCGTTCGCCAAGACCGGGCTGGGGCGGGTGCAGCCGTCGAAGCTGGTGGAACTGCCCGAATTCGACGGCGACAGGCTCAACCCGGCCTGGTCGGGCGGCGACCTGCTCGTGCAGATCTGCGGCGACGACCAGCAGGTGGTGAGCGGCGCGTTCTTGGAGCTGCGGAAACGCGCGGTCGGCCTCGCGGCGCTCGGCTGGGTGCAGCAGGGGTTCTCGTCGCGTCCGGCCGGGGGCGGGACGCCGCGGAACCTCATGGGGTTCAAGGACGGCAGCGCGAACCCCGAGGTCGGGTCGGAGGCGTTCGACTCGCGGGTGTGGGCGGTCGACGCGGAGCCGGCGTGGTTCGAGGGCGGCACGTACCTGGTGTTCCGCAAGATCCGGATGCGCCTGCCCGACTGGTCGATGCTCTCGCGGGACGACCAGAACCTGACGTTCGGGCGCGAGCGCGACTCGGGGGTGCCGCTGAGCGGCGGCGGCGAGTTCGACCACCCGGACTTCACCGCGCTCGACGCCTCCGGGCTGCCCGCGGTCCCGGCGGACTCGCATATCGCGGTCGTGCACGACGCGCCGATGGTGCGGCGCGGCTACAACTACGACTACGGGTTCCTCACCCAGGGCGACGTGAGCTCCGACGCGGCCGCGGACGGCCACCTCGACGGGCACATGCACGCCGAGCACCCGTACGACGCGGGGCTGCTGTTCGTGTCGTTCCAGGCCGATCCGCAGGCGTTCGTCGACGCGCAGGAGAAGATGGCGGCCTCGGACCGGTTGAGCGAGTTCGTCACCGCCGAGGGCAGCGGGGTGTTCGTGCTCCCGCCGGGCGCGCCCGAGGGCGGCTACGTCGGCCAGGGGCTGTTCGAGGCCTGAGGATGACGGCGGCGGTGCGGGCCGTCCGGGAGGGCGGCCCGCACGGCGCCGTTCAGGACCAGGTGCGGCCGGTGAGGAGCTCGTACGCCTCGATGTAGCGGGCGAGGGTCGCCTCCGCGATGTCCTGCGGGATCTCGGGGGCTTCGGCGTCGTCGGGCGTCCAGCCGGTCGACTTGGCCCAGTCGCGCACGAACTGCTTGTCGAAGGACGCCTGGGTGCGGCCGGGCTCCCACGAGGCGGCGTCCCAGAAGCGGGACGAGTCGGAGGTGAGCACCTCGTCGGCGAGGCGGAGCGTGCCGTCGGCGTCGATGCCGAACTCGAGCTTCGTGTCGGCGATGATGATGCCCTTGGCGAGGGCGATCTCGGCGCCGCGCCGGTAGATCTCGAGGGTGAGGTCGCGGACGCGGGCGGCGAGGGCGTCGCCGAGGACGCCGGCGGTCTCCTCGTAGGTCATGGGGAGGTCGTGGTCGCCCACGTCGGCCTTGGAGGTCGGGGTGTAGATCGGCTCGGGCAGGCGCGAGCCGTCGACGAGGCCCTCGGGGAGGGCGATGCCGCAGACGGTGCCGCTCTTCCGGTACTCGGCGAGGCCGGAGCCGGTGAGGTAGCCGCGCACGACCGCCTCGACCTTCACCATCTCGAGGCGCTTGACCCGCACGGCCCGCCCGGCGAACTCGGCGGGCACGTCCTCGGCGGAGACGACGTGGTTGGGGACGATGTCGGACAGCTGCTCGAACCACCAGAGGCTCAACGCGGTCAGGAGCGCGCCCTTGCCGGGGATCGGGGTCGGCAGGACCACGTCGTAGACGCTGACGCGGTCGGAGGCGACGAGGATCAGGTCGCCGCCGTCGGCGTAGACGTCGCGGACCTTGCCCTGGTGAATGAGTTCCACTGCTGCTCCCGTGTTCGACTGGTCCCATTAGACCAGCGGGAACGTCATCCTACGTTTCATCGACGCGGCCGCTGTGCGGAGCGACACCTGCCGTCCCGCGTCTGCGCGGCGTAGGCTGGGCCGGTGACTTCCGAACAGCCTGAAGGACGCCGGATGCTGCGCCTCGAAGTGCGCAACGCCCAGACCCCGATCGAGAAGAAACCCTCCTGGATCAAGGTCAAGGCCAAGACCGGCCCGGAATACACCGAACTGCGGGGCCTCGTCAAGAGCGAGGGGCTGCACACGGTCTGCCAAGAAGCCGGTTGTCCCAACATCTACGAGTGCTGGGAGGACCGGGAGGCGACGTTCCTCATCGGCGGCTCCCAGTGCACGCGCCGCTGCGACTTCTGCCAGATCGACACGGGCAAGCCCGACGCGCTCGACCGCGACGAGCCCCGCCGCGTCGCCGAGTCCGTGCAGACCATGGGCCTGAAATACGCCACGATCACCGGCGTCGCCCGCGACGACCTCGACGACGGCGGCGCCTGGCTCTACGCCGAGACCGTCCGCCAGATCCACGCGGCCGTCCCCGGCTGCGGCGTCGAACTGCTCATCCCCGATTTCAACGCGGTCCCCGAGCAGCTCGCCGAGGTCTTCTCCTCCCGCCCCGAGGTGCTCGCGCACAACGTCGAGACCGTGCCGCGCATCTTCAAGCGCATCCGGCCCGCGTTCCGCTACGAGCGGTCCCTCGAGGTCATCACCAAAGCCCGCGAGGCCGGCCTGGTCACCAAGTCGAACCTCATCCTCGGCATGGGCGAGACCCGCGAGGAGGTCTCCCAGGCCCTCCGGGACCTGCACGCCGCCGGGTGCGAGCTCATCACCATCACCCAGTACCTGCGCCCGACCAAGCGCCACCACCCGGTGGACCGCTGGGTCAAGCCCGAGGAGTTCGTCGAGCTCACCGCCGAGGCCGAGGAGATCGGCTTCGCGGGCGTCATGAGCGGCCCGCTCGTGCGCTCCTCGTACCGCGCCGGCCGCCTGTACCGACAGGCGATCGAAGCACGCGCAGCAGCCCCCGCGTAACCGCCGACATCGCCCACTAGAATTGACGTCATGGCAAAGCAGCAGGAAAAAGAGACGTTCGGGTCGCGCCTGAAGACCATCGGGATGGCGATCAAGTTCACCCACCAGCGGGACAAGCTGTTCCTGCCGCTGGAGGCCGCCGCGATCCTGCTGCCGTTCGCGATCATCACCGCTCTGGTGGTCTTCGCGAAGTTCTCCCTCATCTGGTTCGTCAGCGCCCTGTTCGTCGCGCTCCTGGCCGGCCTGATCGTGCTCAACATGCGCACGAGCAAGGTCGTGAACAAGGAGGCCGTGGGCAAGCCGGGCGCGGCGTACGCGCTCATCGACGGCATCCGCGGCTGGCAGGTCACCCCCGGCGTCGCGGCCCTGTCCGAGACCCAGATGGTCCACCGCGCGGTCGGCAAGGCCGGCGTGGTCCTCCTCGGCGAGGGCGGCGGCAAGGTCCGCAAGCTCCTCGGCCAGGAGAAGAAGCGCATCTCCCGCGTGGTCGGCTCGACCCCGGTCTACACGTTCCTCGTCGGCGAGACCGCGAGCGACGACTTCTCGGTGACCGAGGTCCGCAAGCGGCTCATGAAGCTGCCCAAGAACATCGACTCCAAGGACGCCAACCACATCGCCAAGCGCCTCGACGCGCTCGGCATCGGCATGGCCATCCCGAAGGGCCCGATCCCGACCAGCGCCAACGCCGGCAAGGGCGCGCGGCGCGCCGCCCTGCGCGGCCGCTAGAACGCAAGCGCCGCAACACACCTGCGCACGAAAAGGCCCGGCGGGGAAGCCCCGCCGGGCCTTTCGCTGTCCTGCCCCGCCGCCGGTCGTGCAGCGGCGAAGCGATGTCTCAGATGACCAATGCCTAGAAGATGTCGCCGTTGTCGCGGCGGCGCCGCCAGCGCTCTTCCATACGGGAGGTGAAACCGCCGGGCTTGGGGGCCTTCGAGCCGCCGACGGGCCGGCTGGCCTTGCCGTCGACCGCCTTCAGCTTCACATTGGTGCCGCGGCGCTGGGCCCACAGGCCGAGGATCAGACCGCCGAACATGAGCACCGCGCCGATCGGGGCGCCGAACATGGCGACATCGCCCCCGGCGATCACAGAGCCGATGACGACGCCGATCCCGATGACCGTGACGATGCCGGCCAGGATCAGCCTGCGCCGGGTCACGTGCGCCGGATCGTGGGCGCGCACAGCAGAGGCGAACTGCGGGTCTTCGGACAAGGACTGCTCGATTTGCTCGAACAGACGTTGTTCGTGGTCGGAGAGCGGCACGACACTCCTCCTGCGCTAGTGCTCGACGGAGCCGCCACGGCGACTCCACTGCTTGCATCCAAGTCTACGAGGCTTTCGCCCGAGGCGGAAGGCAGTTCGTGCTTGAATCAGTGCGTTCTGGCCCCGATGCGCGCGCTGACGGGGCGCGCCCGCCGCCGGGGCCGTCACCGGCTCGGGTTCCCCGATTCAGGGGTGTCTACACGCGAGTCCCGGCGCGCCAGGCGGCCCGCCGAACGCACCGCGCCCTTCCCGAACTTCGCGCTCGCCTGATCGATCACCGTCTCGATGTCGCGCCACCCGTGCTCGGGTTCGCCGAGCGCCACCTGCCGCCCCACGGCGGCCGCCTCGACCAGGTGATCGAGCTTCACACCGATGAGCCGCACCGGCGCCGTCGCGGCCGCGTCCGCCAGTTCCCTTGCGGCGGCGTAGATCTCACGGCCCACATCGGTCGGCGCGGGCAGCATCCTCGAACGCGTGATCGTCTTGAAGTCCCCGAAGCGGATCTTCACCGTCACCCCGCGGCCCGCCCAGCCCGCCGCGCGCGCCCGGGACGCGACCTTCCGCGACAGCTCCAGCAGGACCGGCCCCCACACCGCGCCGTCCGGGGCGTCGCGGTCGAACGTCGTCTCGTTGCTGATCGACTTCTCGACCCGGTCGGGTCGCACCGGCCGCGGGTCGATGTTCCGCGACAGCGCGTACAGGTGCTCGGCGCTGGCGGTGCCGACGGACGCGGCGAGGCTGTCGACGTCGAGCCGGGCCAGGTCGCCGACGGTGCGCATCCCCAGGCGCGTGAGCTTCTCGGCGGTCTTCTCCCCGATCCCCCACACCGACCGGATCGGCAGGCGGTGCAGGAACTCGAGCTCCGTGGCGGCCGGGACGACGCCGAGCCCGTCGGGCTTCGACGCCTCCGACGCGAGCTTCGACAGGAACTTGGTCGAGGCGATCCCGACGGTGCAGGTGATGCCGTGCTCGGCCCGCACCCGTTCGCGGATCGCCCGCGCGATCTCGACGGGCGAGCCGATGAGCCGCCGCGCCCCGGAAACGTCCAGGAACGCCTCGTCGACCGAGATCGGCTGGACGTGCGGGGTGAACTCCCGGAAGATCGCCATGACCGCCCGCGAGACCTCCCCGTACGAGGTGGTCGGGGTGATGAACACGCCGTGCGGGCAGCGGCGGCGGGCGATGGCGGTCGGCAGGGCCGAGTGCACGCCGTACTCGCGGGCCTCGTACGAGGCGGCGGAGACGACCCCGCGCGGCCCGAGCCCGGCGACGATCACGGGCTTGCCGCGCAGCGACGGGTCGCGCGCGATCTCCACGGACGCGAAGAACGCGTCCATGTCGACGTGCATGATCCCGAGACCGTCATCGGACAGCCCGGGACCGATGAACCGATGAAGATCGCTGGCCACCCCCGAAGCCTAGCCACCAGGTCCGACAACCCCCGCACCACCATCCACGACCTGCGCAGACACATGAATGTCAGACCCGTTTGAGGAAGTGGTCCCCTTCGGTTGGCAGGCAGGCGGACGCGGGTGGGAAGGGGCACGCCCTACGCGCGCCAGGCGGCGCGCCGCCGCGCCGCCCGAAGCGCCCCCTCACCGACGTCCATCGCACACCGTCCCGGCCCCCGCTCCCGTGCGGCACACGCGGCGCGGCGGCCGCCCCGGCCTCGCGAAGCGCCCTGCGGCGCACAGCAGCCCGCCACCTGAGCGGCATCCGGCCCTCGGCTCAGCCGGTGCGGTAGCTCCACAGCGGGACCGCCATCTCCGCGGCCGTCAGGCCGCCGTGGTGGCCGATGAGCCGCGCGACGTGCGGCGGCTCGCCCTCCACGCCCACGATCGCGAACGTGTCGCGGCACGCCACCACCAGGTCGCCGATGCGCTCGCGGCTCGTCTCGGTGACCTTGGGCCCGAACCAGCCGCGGTCGACCGCCTCGTCCCGCCCGATCACCTCGGCGCGGCCCGCGACCGCGTCCGTCCACGCCTGCCGCACGTCCTCGACCGCGCCCGGCGCCGTGTACAGGTACCGCATCCGCCCGTCGCCCGCGACCGCCTCGACCCCGTACCCGAGGTCGGGCCGCCGGTCGAGGTGCAGCCGGTCGGTGATGTTGACCATCCCGTGGTCGGCGGTCACCATCAGCGCCGCGTCCCGCGGCAGCCCGGTGAGCATCCCGTCGATCGCCTCCGCGACCTTCGCGACCGCTTCGAGCCACTGCGGCGACCCGATCCCGTGGAAGTGCCCGGCCGTGTCGACGTCGGGCAGGTACGCGTACACGAGGCTCCGGTCCCCCCGCGCCAGCGCCGCCAGGGTCCCCTCGGCGACCTCGTGCGGGGCGATGGCGGGCAGCCAGTCGGCGCCGCGGTAGATCGCGCGGGTCAGGCCCGTGTCGCGGAACGTCCCGTTCGAGACGACCGTGCACACCACGCCGTCCGCGTCGGCCTGCTCGAAGCAGGTCGGCTCGGGCTGCCACGTCTCTGGGTCGGGCGCGCCGTCCCAGCGGATGTGGGTGACGAGGTCGCCGGTGTCGGGCACGCGCACGGTGAACCCGATGATGCCGTGCTCGCCGGGCGGGAGCCCGCACGCGAGGGACGCGAGGCTGATCGGGGTGGAGGAGGGGACCGTGGCGGTGATCGGGGTGAGGGTGCCGAGTTCGCCGTGGCGCATGGCGCCGATGGTGGCGCTGGCCTGGGCGGCCTGGCCGAGGAGGTGGTAGCCGAAGCCGTCGAGGAGGAGGACGGCGATGCGGCGGACGCCGTCGAGCTCGGCCCCGCGGAGGTTGCGGCCGCGGGTGGGGATGCCAAGGGCCGCAAGCGCGGTCGGCATGACGTCGGCGAGGGTGCCGGTGTCGTAGGCGGGTCGCGTCGCCGTGAGGTGCGGGCTCGAAGGCATGGCCCGAGGCTAGCCGGTTTCGTGTCGGTTCGGCCACACCATGTGCGAAAGGGGCGTGCTTTCCGGGTCGCGGCCGTTCAGGCGTCGGGGATGTCGAGGCCGGACCGGTAGGCGAGGGCGACGAGTCCGGCGCGGTCGCGGGCGGCGAGTTTCGTCAGGAGCTTGCCGACGTGGGTGCGGACGGTGGCGGGGCTGATGAACAGGCGGGCGCCGATCTCGTCGTTGGGCAGGCCGGTGGCGACCCAGCGCAGGATCTCGAGTTCGCGTTCGGTGAGGGCGGCGAGGCCGGGGTGGGGCCGGGCCACGCCGGTGCCGCGCTCGGCGTAGGCGTCGATGACCTTGCGGGTGACGTCGGGGCTGAGCAGGGAGTCGCCGGCGGCGGCGAGGCGCACGGCCCGCAGCAGGTCGTCGGGGGGCGCGTCTTTCATGATGAAGCCGGCGGCGCCGTTGGAGAGGGCGTCGAAGATGTAGTCGTCGACTTCGAAGGTCGTGATCATGACGACGCGGGTGGCGGCGAGGCCGGCGTCGCGGCTGATGCGCCGCAGCACTTCGAGGCCGTCGAGGCCGGGCATGCGCACGTCGAGGAGGGCCACGTCGGGCCGCAGACGCGAGACGAGCTCCCAGGCTTCCTGGCCGTTCTCGGCTTCGGCGGCTACGTGGATGTCGTCCTCGCCGTTGAAGAGGTTGCGCAGGGCCATGCGGATGAGGCTCTGGTCGTCGGCGATCACGAGTTCGATCATGCGCGGTCCTTTATGGGCATTCGAGGTCATGTTGTCGTGTACGGCATGTCGGCTTGGACGGCGAAGCCGCCGCCGGGCCCGGGCGCGGCGCTGAAGTGGCCGCCGCTGGTGAGGACCCGTTCCATCATGCCGGTGACGCCCTGGCCGACCCGGTCGAGGTCGATCGGCCCGCCGCGCCCGTCGTCCTCGACGAGGATGCGGATCTCCGTTGCGCCGCAGTCGATCCGGACCGTCGCCCGGGTCGCTTCGGCGTGGCGGATGACGTTCGTCAGCGATTCCTGGACGACCCGGTAGGCGGTGGCGGCGAGGTTCGCGGGCACGAGCGCGGGGTCCCCGCTGACCTCGTAGGCGACGTCGAGCCCGCCGGTGCGCACCGACTCGACCAGGGACGGGAGGTCGGCGATCGCGCCGGTCGGGCGCAGGTCGGGCTGGCGGCCCTGGCGCAGGGGCGTGAGGGTGGCGCGGAGGTCCTGGAGCGCGCGGGTGGAGGCGTCCCGGATCGCCTGGAGGTTCTCGAGCACCTCGGGCGGGGCGCCCTGGCCGCGCTTCTCCAGCATGTGCAGGGCGACGCCGGCGTTCATGCTGACGACCGCGAGGCTGTGGCCGACCACGTCGTGGATCTCGCGGGCCATCTCGACGCGTTCATCGGCCCGGTACCGCTCGCGTTCGGCCTCGCGTTCGCGCGCCCGGGCGTGCCGGGCCTCGCGGACGATGCGGCCGCCCGCGGCGGCGATGCCGAGCCATACGAAGGTGATGCTCGCGTTGACCCACAGGTCGGGGATGTCGCCGAGCACGAACGTCTGGAACGCGGTGTTGACCGCGAAGAGCGCCCCGATGACGATCAGGACGGTCTTGAGCGGCCTCGCGAACGCGTAGAAGAACACCGCGACCGCCGGCAGCATGTAGACCGGCCCTTCGGGCAGGCCGAGGCACAGGTACACGTACAGGCTCGTGACCGTCCCCGCGAGGGCGACTTCGGGCCAGTGGCGGCGGACCGCCAGGAACGCGGCGGCGACCGCGATGAGGGTGAACGCGAGCGGCCCCGGGTCGTGGTCGGCGGCGGCGCCGACCGTCGTGCCGCTCGCGAGGACGCCGAGCAGGGCGGCGAGGCCGATGTCGAAGGCCAGGGCCGGGATGCGGCGGCGGGCGGCGGATGGCGCGGTCACGGCTCCAGGCTACGGCCGGGAGGCGCGCGCGCCTTCGGCGCGAGGACGTAACCGCGTCTATGCGCCTCGGCGTAGACGCGGCCGCCCCCGGTCAGCGCATGGGTTTGCGGGCGAGCAGGTGGATGTTGGTGGCCATGTCCCGGAAGGGGACTCGCGAGGCGGTGGCGAGCTCGAACTCGCGCAGGCCCTCGCCGGGGCCGGACTCGACCCTCGCGAGCGGGGCCGGGACGAGGTCGCCGACGACGCCGACGCCGTGGACCTGCTCGGTGACGAGCCCTGAGCCGCCGACGAGCGCGGTGAGCGTCGCGGTCTCGAAGCGGCGCTTGATGGTGTCGCGGCCCGCGGTGACGCCGTCGACGTGGGTGAGGAGGTCGAGCGCGGTGTCGAAGTGCCCGGAGAGGGCCTTGCTGAGGACGGCGGCGATGCGGTTGGCGACGAGGATGCTGACGGCGCCGCCGGGCGCGCAGACGCGGCCGAGCGCGTCGAGGGCGGTGTCGGGGTAGTCGACCATCTCCAGGACCGAGTGGCAGAGCACGAGGTCGGCGGTGCCGGGCTCGGCCACGTCGGGGAGTTCGTCGGCGTCGGCCTGGACGGCGCGGACGCGGTCGGTGACGCCCGCGTCGGTGGCGCGCTGGCGCAGGGAGGCGAGCGCGTTGGCGCTCGGTTCGACGACGGTGACGTCGTGGCCGAGTTCGGCGAGGGGGACGGCGAATCCGCCGGAGCCGCCGCCGACGTCGAGGATGCGGAGGGTCGCTCCGGTCCCGGCGGCGAATCGCTCGATCTCGGCCGACAGGACCGACCACACGACGGCCATGCGGGGGTGGTGCCCGGTGTGCGTGATCTCTTTGGGAATGTCGACCATGGGCCACAGCCTAGCGCCGTTCACCCCTGTGGGTGAGGAGGGCGGCAGAGTGCGGAAACGTGAACGGAGGGTCTTAACAAATCGGACATCGATGGGCCCCCGGTCTCAACCCTGCACGAGGGGTACGACATCGGTCGCGCCCGCTGAACGTGAGCGGAGGGTCCCGGCAAATCGGACATCGATGGGCCCCCGGTTCAACCCTGGCACGGGGGTGCGACACGGAAACGCCGCCCGGCCCCGAGGCGGGACCGGGCGGCGGAGGCGAGTGTCAGTCGCGGAGGAAGGGCGGGCGTCTGCGGATCTCCCGCAGGTACGCCGGGTTGTTCTTGAAGTACCGGCGCCAGAGGCGCTTGGGCTCTTTGGTGAGCCGGTAGCACCATTCGAGGCCGTTGCGCTGCATCCACGGCGGGGCCTGCGGGACGAGTCCGGCGTGGAAGTCGAACGCGGCGCCGACGCCGAACATGGCGGGGGCGTTGAGGCGGTCGCGGTGCGCGGCCATCCACCGCTCCTGCTTGGGCGTCGAGAGCCCCACCCACACCAGCTGGGCGCCGGAGTCGTTGATGCGCTTCACGATCGCCTCGTCCTCCTCTTCCGTCAAGGGACGGAACGGCGGCGAGTAAAGCCCTGCGAACTTGACGCCCGGGATGCGCTCGGCGAGCTTCTCGGCGAGGAGTTCGGGCACGCCGTCCTTGCCGCCGTAGAGGAACGAGGTCCAGCCGCGTTCGGCGGCGCGGGCGAGCACGTTGAGCATCAGGTCGGGCCCGTAGACCCGGTCCATCCAGTCGGCGCCGGCCTTGTGCCCGGCCCACACCATCGGCATGCCGTCGGGCGTGGTGAGCCCGGAGGCGTTGTGGATGGCCAGGAGCTCGGGGTCCCGCTGGGACTCCATGACCCCGTGCACGCCGGTGACGCACACGTAGTGGCGTTCGCCGGTCTCGACCCAGCGGGTCACCTCGGCCAGTGCCATGTCCTGGTTGACGGTGGAGACGCCGACGCCGAGGACGTCGACGCGGCGCAGCTGCGGGTCGGACATCAGCTGCTGTACTTGGCCTTGACCTGGTCGTAGACCCACTCGTAGGTCTTCGTCATGCCTTCGCGGAGGCTGATCGAGGGCTCCCAGCCGTAGTACTTCTGGATGAGCGTGTTGTCCGAGTTGCGGCCGCGCACGCCCAGGGGGCCGTCGATGTGCTTGAGCTCGATCTCGATGCCGGCGATGTCGGCGACCAGGTAGTACAGGTTGTTGATGGTGGTCAGCTCGGAGGAGCCGAGGTTGAGGGGCTCGGTGACGTCGCCGCGCGTGAACATCTTGGTGCCGTGGACGCAGTCGTCGATGTAGGTGAAGGAGCGGGTCTGCTCGCCGTCGCCCCAGATCTCGACGGTCTTCTCGCCCTTGAGGGCGGCGAGGGCGATCTTGCGGCAGGTGGCGGCGGGGGCCTTCTCGCGGCCGCCGTCCCATGTGCCCTCGGGGCCGTAGATGTTGTGGTAGCGGGCGATGCGGGTCTCGAGACCGAAGTCCTCGCGGAAGTGGCGGCACATGCGCTCGGAGAACAGCTTCTCCCAGCCGTAGCCGTCTTCGGCGTCGGCGGGGTAGGCGTCCTCTTCCTTCAGGGGCGCGATGTTCGCCTCGGTCTGCTTGTAGCCGGCGTAGACGCACGCGGAGGAGGAGTAGAAGAAGCGGCCGACCTCGGCGTCCTTGGCGGCCATGAGCATGTGGGTGGAGGGGAGGACCGAGAGCATGCACAGGGCCTTGTTGTTCTCGATGAAGCCCATGCCGCCCATGTTGCAGGCGAGGTTGTAGACCTCGGCGGCGCCGTCGCCGACGGCTTCGCGGCAGGCGTCGAGGTCGGCGAGGTCGCGCTGCAGGTTCTCGGTGTCGCCGTGGACCTGGTACCACTCGTCGAGGGGCTTGACGTCGACGGCGCGAACGGTCTTGCCTTCGGCGAGGAGGCTCGCCACCAGGTGCCCGCCGATGAACCCACCGGCTCCCGCCACTACCGCGTCCACGCTTGCCGCCATCGTCACTCCTCAAGGTTTCGGGTACGGGGAAAGAAGCCTCAGCCTACCCGTCGCGTTTCCGCACCTACCAGCCGGGAAATGGGGTGTAAGTCACCTTTGGGGGCAGTGTCAAAGGCGGGGTCGGGGCCGGCTGCGGGGGCCTCGTCCGCGCCGCGGCGCAGCAGCTGCGCGGGGCCGATGACGAACAGGTCCGGGTCGGGGTCGGCGGCGATCGCGGCCTCGACGCGGGGGGCGATGCAGTAGAGGCGGGTCGGGGGGTCGCCGAGGAGCTTCCTGACGTAGCGGAGGCGTTTGAGCTGGCGTTCGACCATTTGGAACTTCCAGCGGATGGTGCCGAGCGCGATCGGTTCGCCGGTCGCGGTCCAGGCGGCGAGCTCGATGGAGCGCAGCTGCCGGAAGCGCGGGTCGGGGACGGTGAGGCGGGTGGTCCGCGCGGCGGCGGGGTCGTTGAGGGCCCATTCGCGGGCGAGGCGGTGGAATTCGGGGCGGCACACGTACCGGTCGAAGCGGGCGTGGGTCATCCGCCACAGCTTGTCGGTGATGTACCCGCGCCGCCAGCGCGGCAGGTGCTCGGCGAGCATCGCGTAGTGGAAGCGGGCGAGGCGGTGCTCCATGGTCCAGAACGGCGCGTCGGGTTCGAGCGGGTTGGCGTCGGCGCGGATGAGCCCGGCGGCTTCGAGGCGCGGGAGGAGGACGTCGAGGTCGGCTTCGCTGAGGCCGGTGGTGGCGCGCAGGTCGTAGGGGGTCCGGGGGCGGACGGTGACGGCGGCGAGGACGGCGTCGGTCGGCTTGTCGGGGCCTTCGCCGAGGGCGGCCTGGACGGCGCCGGCGGCGGCCTCGAGGAAGGGACTCCCGGGCCGCAGGAACGCGGTCTTGACCCAGGTGTCGGCTTCTTGGCGGGTCGAGGGGAGGTCGCCGGCCTGCGCCAGGAGGGCGGGGTCGGAGCCGAGGAGGGCGTGGACGCTGACGGCCGTCTCGGGGTCGGCGACGCCTACGGAGAGGATGGACTCGCGCAGTTCGTTCATAGCGATTGCGATGCTACACAAGTGCTGCGCGGGTCACAGTTCACGGAACATGAGGTGCATGCCGACCAGGCCCTGGGCGGGGTGGCGGAAGGCCTCGGGCAGGACCGCGAGGGTGCGGAAGCCGAGGGAGTGCCAGAGGTCGACGGCGCGGGTGTTGGTGGCGACGACGGCGTTGAACTGCATGGCGGTGAACCCGTCGGCTTTGGCGCGGGCGAGCGCGGCCTCGCCGAGCGCGCGCCCGAGGCCTTGGCCGCGCGCGGCCGGGTCGACCATGAACCCGGCGTTGGCGATGTGCGCGCCGCGCCCGGGCTGGTTGGGGTGGATCTCGGCGATCCCGGCGACCCGGCCTTCGGGCGTGCCGTCGTCGACGACCGCGACGAGCGCGCTCGCGGGCGCCTCCTTCTCGATCCAGCACGCCCGCAACCGCTCTTCGGGGGTGTCGGCCTCCCACACGAAGTGCTCCCCCGACGCGACGATCGGAGCGGCGAACGCCCACACAGCGGGCCAGTCCTCAGGGCGGGCGTCACGGATCTCCATGGCCCGGAAGCGTAATCCACACCTTCGAACAGCGCCAGCTCCCCCGGCGCCGCCCTCGCCGTCGCACCCCCGTGTCAGGGTTGAGACCGGGGGCCCGTCGATGTCCGATTTGCCGGGACTCTCCGCTCACGTTTCCGTGGCGGCCGACCATGTCGGACCCATGGTGCAGGGTTGAGACCGGGGGCCCGTCGATGTCCGAATCGCCGGGACCCTCCGCTCACGTTTCCGTGGCGGCCGACCATGTCGGACCCATGGTGCAGGGTTGAGACCGGGGGCCCGTCGATGTCCGAATCGCCGGGACCCTCCG